>JAAWKZ010000024.1 GCA_022797635.1 Clostridia bacterium | reverse complement strand
CCTGCTAGAATCAAGAGTACTACTATAGTTATAACCAAAGCAACCAGAGTAATACCAGTTGTAGCATTTTTCATGCATACGCCTGATTTACTCTGGTTATTTATCCATTTATTCTCTCTATTATTTTTTATAAAATTACTTGTGTGTGTGTGTGTGTGTGTGTACAGCCTCAACGTTTTTAGCGTCTAGATTTTTTCTTTTCATTTTGTTTTCCCCCACTTTTCCTTTGTTCTCTATATTTTTCTCTGTCTTTAAAATATTTCTGTATTATAACATTTTGTTTTATTTTATCAATATGTACCATATGATGTCAATACTTTCTTACACGTTTTTCCATATTTTTTATACTTCTTCACTAAAATAAAAAGCATATAGATTAGAACTATATGCTCTCTGAAATTGGTATGTCTTCTAGTATTTTCCAACTTCCTATTTTTTCTGGTAAAGAATAAAAAGTCATCTTTTCATTACTAATTGGATGAACAATTTGCAATTCATATGCCCAAAGCGTTAATTGTTTACCATGTCCTCTTCCTCCATACTTCTGATCACCATAAATACTATGATTTCTAGAAGATAATTGTACTCTAATTTGATGGTGTCTACCCGTATGTAAATGTATTTTTAAAACAGATAAATTTAATTCTTCTTCATATTTTAGTACTTCATAATCTAAAATCGCCAATTTGCTACTTTTTATTCCTTCTTTTACCACTTTACTTTTATTATTTCTTTCATCTTTTAATAAATAATCTTCTAATGTATCTTGTTTTTGGTCCATTTTACCATTTACTATGGTCAAATACGTCTTTTGAAATTGTTTTTCTCTTACCTGATTGCTTAATCGCCCTGCTGCTTTTGAAGTTTTGGCAAATACCATAACCCCTCCTACTGGTCTGTCTAATCTATGCACTAATCCAACATATACGTTTCCTGGTTTTTGGTACTTTTCTTTGATATATTGTTTTACCATTGTAAGTAAGTCGATATCACCTGTTTTATCTCCTTGTGAAGGAATATTAACTGGTTTCTCTACTGCAATTATGTGATTGTCTTCATAAATTACTTTTAATTGTTGCATTTTTTTCTCCTTTTTACTTTAAGGTGTGTCCCCTTCCTGACAACTTTGTCAGAAAAAGGAACGTCCCCAACCTGACATTAACTCTCCCACCTTCCATAAATTCCGCAAGGAAGTATGAGATTGGAGTTTGTCATAGGTAGCCCTATTTCTCCGTGGGATACTTTGCCTTTTTTTTGTTTGGCAATACTTAAATTTAATAAGTTTTCTAATACCATACTAGAAATTCCTGTTGTATAAGAATTGATTAAAAAGAATAGTGGTTTATCTGAAAGTACTTTGCTACATAGTTCTATTAGGTCTGGTAAATTTTCTTCGAATTTCCAAACTTCTCCATTCGCTCCTCTTCCATAAGATGGTGGATCCATAATAATAGCGTCATAAGTATGTCCTCTACGAATTTCGCGATTTACAAATTTGACTACATCATCTACAATATATCTCACTGGTCTGTCCTGCAAGCCTGATGCTGTTATATTTTCTTTTGCCCAACTTACCATTCCTTTTGAGCTATCTACATGGCAAACAGAGGCACCAGCATAGCTACATGCTACACTAGCTCCCCCTGTATAAGCAAATAAATTTAGTACTTTTATTTCTCTATTCGCCTTTTGGATTTTTTGTATCATCCAATCCCAATTAACAGCTTGTTCTGGAAACAAACCAGTATGTTTAAATCCCATTGGCTTAATTAGAAAGCTTAAGTCTTTGTAATGCACTTTCCAACTTTCTGGAATCTTTTTTTGATAACTCCATGCTCCACCACCAGTATTGCTCCTTTGATATCTTGCATGGGCTTTTTTCCACTTTTCTGGGAAGGAAGGACTATTCCAGATAATTTGTGGGTCTGGTCTAGCCAAAATAATATCTCCCCATCTTTCTAATTTTTCTCCATTTGCCATGTCTAATATTTCGTAATCTTTCCAATCTCTTGCTACTTCCATTCTTATATCCTTTCAAGCTACATTAACTATACTAAACTTAAAATATGCATAAAATTCGTAATTAGCATTACATCAATGCTAATAAATATAATTGCAGAAATTACTGCTGTAGTCATTAACTTATGTTTTTGTATTCCCTCTAAAAACTTGCTTGTCCTCTTTTCTTTTTTGTTTTTTAAGGTACGATTAATCTCTCCATAACGCACCTGTAAAATCATATCTTTTGTATACTCCATAATTCCCCTCCTATGTTATTAATATATGTTTGCTATTTGAGAATTATGCCTAAAATCGTATGTCATTTTTCTTGTTTTTTAGAATAAATTTGCTATATTTTATAATGACGATTTTATCTTTTCTGCTAATTCTAAATTAATTCCTGAAACTTCTGCTATTTCTTCTACACTTGCTTCTTTTATTTTGGCTACACTACCAAATCTTTTGAATAGTGCATTTTTTCTTGTTTCACCTATTCCTTCTATGATGTCTAATTCAGACTTTGTCATTTCTTTATCACGTAATTTCCTATGATAACTAATCGCCTTATCATGAATGCAATCTTGAAAATAGGTAATCAGTTTCATTAGTTCTTCTGATAAAGGTATTTCTTCTCTATTTTCATTAATTAGGGCTCTTGTAGAGTGTTTATCATCTTTTACCATTCCATAAATTGGTAACTTCAGTTTTAATTCTGCTACAGCTTGTTTCGCTGCATGAATTTGTGTAATCCCTCCATCTACAAAGATGACATCTGGCAAATCTCCAAATGCTTCATCTGTTTTGCCAATAGAATGTTTTAATCTTCTTGAAATCACTTCATTCATACATCTAGGGTCATCTTGCCCTAATACAGTTTTAATTTTAAAATTGCGAGATAAGTATTTCTTCACTTCTCCGTCTTGTAATACACACATAGAGGCTACAATAAATTGTCCTGAAAGATTTGAAATATCATATCCTTCAATTTTTCTTGGTACTTTTTTCAAATGTAATATTTCTTGTAGTTCTTTCACTGCTTGATATTTTTCTTTTTCTTTATTGGTTAAAGTAATTTGCGCATTGTTTTCGGCCATTTCTACTAATCTTAATTTTTCACCTTTTTGTGGTGTCTTAATTTCAACTTTTCTTTCTGCCATTTGGCTAAGCCATTCTTGTAATAGTTCTTTATCTTCAATTTCTTCCTTTATCATAATTTTATTAGGAAATACTATTTCGTTCATGTAATGTTGTTTTAGAAAACTAGACAAAATTTCTTTATCTGTTTCATCTTGTAAGTCATCTAAGAAATAGTGATGTCTTTCTACCATTTTGCTATTGCGAATCAGGAATAATTCTAAGCAAATATGAAATGGACTTCTTGCTAAGCCTATTACATCTATATTATTTTCTGATAAGTTAGATACTTTTTGCTTTTCTTCTGTAATACGCTCTATGGCAAATTTCTTATCCCTTAGCTGTGCGGCTTTTTCAAATTCTAACTTTTCTGCTGCTTGATTTATTTCTTCTTCCAATTGTTTGATTACTTTTGCAGTTTTCCCTTCTAGCAATCCAATAATTTGATTGATCTCTTCTCTATATTCTTCTTTTGAAATTTTGCCACTACAGGGTGCACTGCATTTTTTGATTTGGTAATTCAAACATGGTCTTGTTCTACTTTTGAATACTTTGCATTGCCTAATTTGATATCTTGTACGAATAAAATCTAACATTTCATTTGCGGCTCCCGTATTAGCATATGGACCAAAGTATCTGGCTCCATCATTTAACACTTTTCTGGTAGTAAAAACTCTTGGAAAATCTTCTTTTACAGTTACTTTAATATATGGGTATGTTTTGTCGTCTTTTAGAAGCACATTAAATTTTGGCATATTCTTCTTGATTAAGTTACATTCTAAAATCAAAGCTTCTGATTCATTGTCTGTTACAATGTATTCAAAATGGTCTACTAAGGCTACCATGTTTTCAATTCTTTTGGTTTTATTGTTTTTTCTAAAATATTGCCTTACTCTATTTTTTAAAGAAATTGCCTTTCCTACATAGATAATATCATTATCTTTGTCTCTCATAATGTATACACCTGGTTTGTTTGGTAACTTCTTTAGTTCTTCTTCAATACAAAACATAATTTCCTCCGCTTTTTTGCTGTATCTATTTTAGCACATTTTTTGAAGTTTTACAATTTAATTTTTTCCTGCATTATTCTATGATAAGATCTCCTATTTTAATCTAAAACAGGGTTTGAACCCCTATTTTTTTGACACAATTTGACTTTTGTAGTAATATAATACTATTGGAAATGATGCAAATTAGTATTTTAGCAAAAGGAGGATAGTTTTAGTTAATATAGCGCCTGGACGAGAAAAGTATTTCTTGTTGACGAGGATAGGATTTATCGAAAGATTCGGCGGATGATCCTATGGTATTCATTACTACCATGAAATATTAGACAAAAGTTCATAGTAATGTGATAACAAATCTAATAGGGTAATGTAGTTTGCGTTCTTTCCTTTATTTTAAGGAGGAATTAAATATGTGTGGAATCGTAGGTTATATAGGCAATAAAAAGGCTGTTCCAGTACTTGTTAATGGCTTGCATTGCTTAGAATATCGTGGATATGACTCAGCAGGAATTGCTGTTTTAGAAAATAATAAAATTGTTGTAAAAAAAGATAAGGGTAGAGTTGCTAATTTAGATAATATGTCAGGAATTAATGATTTAAGTGCTTCTATTGGTATCGCTCATACCAGATGGGCAACTCATGGAAAGCCATCTATGGAAAACTCTCACCCACATATGGATAATAGCAACCAATTTGCAGTTGTTCATAATGGAATTATTGAAAATTATAACGAATTAAGAGCATTTCTAACAGAAAAAGGATATCACTTCTTATCTCAAACAGATACAGAAGTAATCCCTAACTTAATTCATTACCATTATACAAAGGGCGTAGACTGTCAAGATACTTTTTTAGGTGCTATTCATGCAGCAGTCAATGACTTAAAAGGAAGTTATGCTTTAGAAGTAATTTCAAACCTATTCCCTGATAGAGTTATTGTAGTTAGAAAAGATAGCCCTCTTGTTCTTGGAAAGGGAAAAGAAGAAAATTATGTAGCTTCTGACATTCCAGCTGTCTTAGCTTATACTAAGGACTTCTATTTGTTAGAGGATAACGAATATGCTGTTGTTTATCAAGACCATATTCAGTTTTATGATAGCAATTTAGTAGAACATACTAAAGAAGTAAAAGTAATAGAATGGGATGCTACCGCTGCAGAAAAAAACGGTTATGAAGACTTTATGTTAAAAGAAATTCATGAACAGCCAATGGCTATTCGTGAGACAATTGCTAATCGACTAAATTTAGGTGAAAAATGTTCTTTTGAAGATTTAGCAATTACTAAAGAATATTTACAAAGTTTAAATAAAATCTATATTGTGGCCTGTGGAACAGCAATGCATGCTGGTTTAGTAGGAAAAGATGCAATCGAAAAACTTTGCAAAATTCCAGTGGAAGTAGATATTGCATCAGAATTCCGTTATCGTGACCCTATTATAGATGAAAAAACTTTATGTATTTATATTAGTCAATCTGGTGAAACAGCAGATACCTTAGCTGCTTTAAAATTAGCAAAACGCAAAGGTGCTAAAACATTGGCAGTAACCAATGTTATTGGAAGCTCTATTACTCGTGAAGCAGATTATACTGTATATACTTATGCAGGACCTGAAATTGCAGTTGCTTCTACTAAAGCATATACTTCTCAAGTAGTTTTACTAACTGTTTTAGCAGTTTATTTTGCAGAACTTTTAGGAAGCTATGAAGAAGCAAAATTAGAAGAATTAAAAACTGAAATTTCTGGCTTGCCAGCAAAATTAGA
This sequence comes from Clostridia bacterium, assembly GCA_022797635.1. Classification (GTDB taxonomy): domain Bacteria; phylum Bacillota; class Clostridia; order TANB77; family CAG-508; genus CAG-273. The sequence continues at coordinate 2,205 of JAAWKZ010000024.1, read as the reverse complement.
AACTGTATTAGAAGAAGAAAAAACTTTAAAAGATATTGCAGAAAAGATTTATACAGAACATGATATGTATTTCTTAGGTAGAGGCAGTGATTATCATGTTGCTATGGAAGGTTCTTTAAAAGTAAAAGAAATTTCCTATATTCACTCTGAAGCTTATGCTTCTGGCGAATTAAAACACGGAACCATTGCTTTAATTGAAAATGGTATTACTGTTGTTGGAGTTTTAACAAACCCAGAGTTAACACCAAAGTCCATTAGCAATATCCAAGAAGTAGTATCAAGAGGCGCTAAAACCTTAGTAGTTACTAACCAAGATTTAACTAATGTAAGTTTTGATTACGTTGTTCGTATTCCAGAAACGAATAGTTTAATCTCTCCTATTCTTTCTGTTGTACCTCTTCAATTACTTGCTTACTATATTTCTAAAACAAAAGGGTTAGATGTAGATAAGCCAAGAAACTTAGCAAAGTCAGTTACAGTGGAATAAGTATATAAAAGAGTATGCCATGAATTTATGCAAAATTCATGGCATACTCTTTTTGTTATTCATTCTATTAGTTCATCTTCTTCATTTTTTCTTTCATAAGAACATCTTTATGATATTTTCTAAAATCTTATTGAGAACATTAGATTATTGTTTTACAAAACTACCAGATGCAATAGAACCTTTTGTTACTGTTCCAGAGCCGCCATCTCCTCCAGAGCACCTTGCCTGAGGAGCATTAGATGGTCGCGTCCCTCCAGTGCCTCCTTCAACATTAATTGTTGTAGAACTAGACGTATTCGTATAATAAAATATATTGATACTTCCACCTCCAGATCCAGCTCCTGCACCTCCAACATCTGTTGTAGATCCGTCCTTTTGTACCATTTGATTCAATGACACTTTTATTGCAAAAATCATTTGCATAGATAATTAATAACCCACCTGTCCCGCAATAATCTTTAAATGTTGCATAATCAAAAGCTGTGTTCGAGTTAGATCCAGCTGGATTCCCCGCTCCACCAGCCGAATGTCGTCTATTTTCATTCGTCTTTCCTTCTCCGCCATTCTTACCATCACTCGTGCCTACTCCACCTTTGACAATATCAGTAAAATTCAGTCCATTACTTGACCCGCCTCCTCCAGGACCTCCTGAGTATGATGTACCATTCCCTCCTGCTCCTGTCCAAGCTTCCCATTTATACGAGAGTGCTGATCCCGATCCGCCGCCTCCTGTTTGTCTCCCAGATCCAGATGTTCCATCCTCTCCTGGATGCCCAGCTGTATTAGACTTTCCATTAATAGCCTTCGCAACTGCTCCTGCAGCACCAGAACTCGGAACATATTCAAATGAATTATTTGCATTTTTATATAAATATACATTTTGTCCTTCTGCCCTTGCTCCTCTTGCTGTCATACTGATTGTTCCATTATTTGTTAACTTTCCTGTACAATATACTATCATTCCTTTCGGTCCTCCATATCCTTGTGCATTTGCAATTGATGTTAATTTTACTCCTGAATTGATTGTTAGATCTCCTTCTACTTTTAATACCACTGTATTTTGCGCATCTCTCCCTATTCCATTTGAAACATCTTCTACACTTCCAAAAGAATATACTTTATTACTCAAAGTAGCTCCATCAACCGGTATTTCACCATCTAGTGTCAAATCTCCTTTATATATCATAACATTCAAAGAATATGTCACTTTTTCTGGCTTTCCATTTGTATCTTTTCCTGTTACGCTTATTGAATGGACTCCACTATCTTCTAATTTAGCAATTTTTTGTAATAATCCATCACTTAGTATTACTCCCATTTTTTCTTCTTTATATGTCATTCCATATTCATTACTTGCTTCTACTTTTACAATATATGATTTTTCGTTCAAACTCAAACCTGTTATTGTTTGAGTTAGCTCTGTTCCTGTATAAAATGCTATTCCATATTCTCCTCCTACTTCTTTCCAGTAATATTTATATGTCGCTCCTTCCCCCCTTTTTACTTTTATACTAACTTGTGCCCCTGTTCTATCATCATCTTCTGTTAACCTTAATTTTATAATTTCAGGTGGCAACTCTCCTACTTGGCCTATATACTCTATCTCTGCATCTGTTGGTTTTTCTTTTGTTGGCATTAGTTCTATTTGAAATATATATCCTGGCTTTGTTGTCACATCATAAGTCCCATCTTCATTATCAAATACATCTTTTTCTTTA
>JAAWKZ010000023.1 GCA_022797635.1 Clostridia bacterium | reverse complement strand
AACTAGCAAATGATATTTCTCATAAAACTGATTAAATTCCTTTTCATTTTTATTTGCAATTCCTTGAAAAATGCTATGTAATTCTTGTTTATTAATTTCCCTCATACGCTTTCTCGCTTTCTTTTCCTATCATAGCATAAAAGACAATAGTTTCCTAGTCTTTAGTAACTATTGTCTTTTTATTCATTTCATCATAACATGATTTCTTCTTTACTTAATCCTGTTACTTCTATAATTGTATCTATATCCATTATCTTTTAAAATCTAAAATAAATAAATGGGTTATAAGTTGCTACTAATAAAAAGCATATAGATAATATGAAAATTCCAAAACTCCATAGATTAGATGCTATCAAATAAGAATTTGTTTGTTTTGTTTTTTCTCTTATCCTTGCCAAAAGTGGCATACTTCCTATAATACCTATTAAAACATATGGCAAAGAAGAAAAAATATCAAAATTCAAAACAATATTATCTATTATACCTGAAGCTTGCCAAGTAAACATTTTTTGAAACACTATTCCCATTTGTGAAAAATCCTCTACACGAAAGATTACCCAACCAATAATGATAAAGAACAAAGCATAAATATGTTGCAAAACCTTTGGTAATTTTTCAATGATTCTGCCTAAAAACACCTTTTCTATTATAAGAATTACACCATAATATACTCCCCATAAAATAAAGTTCCAAGAAGCACCATGCCATAATCCTGTTAATAACCATACCACTAAAATATTTCTAAGCCATTTAAATTTACTTACACGATTTCCTCCTAATGGAATATAAATATAGTCTCTAAACCAAGTGGAAAGTGAAATATGCCATCTTCTCCAGAAATCTGTAATACTTTTGGCTATATATGGATAATTAAAATTCTCTAAGAAGTGGAAGCCAAACATTCTACCTAGTCCAATTGCCATATCAGAATAGCCACTAAAGTCAAAATAAATCTGCAAAGTATAACTAATAGCTGCTAACCATAAACTTACTGTTCCTGTGGTTGCTAAATCTCCACCATAAATCGTATCTGCAATTAATGCCATTTGATTTGCAATTAAAACCTTTTTTCCAAGCCCTATAAAAAATCTTTTTAGTCCTTCTACTACTTCAGTAAAGTTTTCTTTTCGATTCTCTATTTCTTCTGCCACTGTTTCATATCGTACAATTGGTCCTGCTATGAGTTGTGGAAATAACGTAACATACATCCCTAAATTGACCATACTTTTCTGTGCTGGTACTGTTTTACGGTATACATCAATCACATAGGATAATACTTGGAAAGTATAGAAACTGATACCAATTGGCAAAGCTAAATTCATTTCCTCTATATTACTATGAAAAATGCTATTAATATTTTGTATCATAAAGTTTCCATATTTAAAGAAACCTATAATGCCTAAATTGAAGATAACATCTATTATCATCCATTTCTTTTTGCCTTTTTTCCTTCTCTCTATTTTAAGTGCTATGAAATAATTGGCAATAATGGATAGTAACATCAAAAGCACATAAACTGGCTCTCCCCATGCATAGAAAATAAGCGAAAAAACAAGTAATACAATATTACGATATTGTCGTTTCTTTACTAAAAAATAGGTTAAAAGTACCATTGGTAAGAAAATAAATAAAAATGTGAAACTACTAAATACCATATTTGTTCCCCTTTATTTTTGTTAATTTGCTAATTCAAAATTTCCATTTGTTAAGTGGTCAATACTAATTAAAAATAGGAATTTATCAATTTTGTTTTTCTTACAAAATTCTTCTGGATTAAATTCTTTCCCATAAGTATTTTGATAATGTCTTAAGTCAATATAATACGTCTTATTAAAATGACTTGCCACTAATTTGTTAATTGCATTTGAATAAGATGGTGCAATGACTAATAAATTCTCTTTTTCTGGCTGTTTAAAATCAAAGGATACTTCTGCAAAATCACCTCCATAAAAAGCACCATAATGGTTATATCCTTTTTCTGTGTAATACCCATTATTGTAGTACATATCTCTGTTACCATAGCCTGACACTACTCCATTCACATAAGTTGTATGTTTTGGAAGTTTAAAATCATATACTGTAAACTTTTCTTTGTTTGTATATACTGCTGTAGTTCTTGCATTAGAACCATAATAATAAGTATTAAAAGTTTTAGTTTCAATTGGCTCTAATACCTCTTCTTCTGGTAACATCAAATTTATCACATCTTTATATCCTTGATAAGAACCTTTGTAATTCCAATGATGGTCTGTTTCATAAAAATAATCCATATATTGTTCATAACTATCTATTTTTAGTCCATCACATTGAAAATCTGAAAATGCTTGCTTAATATAAGTTAAAAACTCATTTTCTGTTTCGTCTACTTTGTTAAAATCTATGGATTTACTAATATTGACAAAATAGAAATAAGAATCAATATCTTTAAAATGTTTTTGGTAGGACTGTGCCATTTCATCAATTTTATCTTTTGCATTTTTCAAACTTCTACATTTAAATACCATGTAAGGTGAATCTCCATAATGATATACATTTCCGCCTGAAATAGGCATGTATTTTATCTTTCTTATCTCTTTTGGTTTCTCTTCTGCTTTGTTATTCTCTGTTTGATTTTCTGGCAGTTCTTCCATTGATGGCTCTTCTGTTTCCATATTGGCTACTAACTTTTTCTGCCATTCCCCTATTAATTCTGATTTACCACTTGTCATAGCTGTTTTGATACTTTGTCCCCAAGGCGTTTGGTCAGATAAACTCTTTTCTAAATCCTCTTGATATTTCCCTTGAAAAAAGTCATTCAAACTAAACCTTGGCAACTTTGCTAGTGGTCTATTTTCTATAATAGATTCCTCTTGTTGTCCTCTTATCCAAATAGCAATTGTAAAACCAAATATGACAATAAAACTAGCCAATAAAAAAACAAGATTAATCAAAATACTCTTCTTTTTTTGTGCTTTTGTTTGTGAATGTCTCCCCATTATTTCCCCTCTTTTTTCTTTCATTTCTACTTGATTTTATTACAATTCTATATGCAAGTCAATGTATTTCTATTCTAGAAGTCTAAATAAAAAAACAATAGAAATTCTTATATTCCTATTGTCCTTTATTTAAATAAATTTGTAATTCCATCTATTATATTTTGAAACCAACTCTTTTCCTCTGTTACTACAATTTGTTCACTGGCTGGTTCTACATAATCTTTTTTTGGAAGATTCACATATACTTTTTGTGAATCTTCTAGCTTTTTCATTCCTAGCATCGCTGTTGCTGATTTTTCTACATTGGCTAGATTTAAACTGTTTTGAATACTAATCTGTAATTGTGCATTTTCTTTTTGCAAAACACTTAATTCTTTTTTCATATCTTCTTTTTTGTTAAAACTTGCTGTAATAAGAGAGTTTCGATAACTTATGGCAAATAAAATTCCAAAACCTATCAATACATATAGCACTACTTTTACCTTTGGCTTTAACTGTCTTTTTTCTTTTGGTTTTTGTTCTTTTGCTTTTTGCTTTAATGTAGAACTCTTCTTTTTACTATATGGACTTTTCTGTGGTTCATATTCAGGTTTTAATTTTCTTGGACTTGTTTCATATTGATATCCTTCCCTTCTCGCTGCATATGCCATAAGTTTCACCTCCTTCATCAGTCGGAATTAAGAAAATGTAACAAATAAATTTGAACATTTTCTAAAACCTCCTTCTCTTTTGCTTCTCTATTTCTATTTTCTCTCAAATATCCTTACCTTTGCACTTTTAGACCTTGAATTTCTTGCTAATTCTTCTTTTGATGCTACAATTGGCTTTTTGTTAATAACCTTGCCTAAACTTTGACAGTCACAAATGCAATATGGTAAATCTTTTGGGCAAGTACATTTTCCTTGTAATTCTACCATTGCCTCTTTGACTGCTCTATCTTCTAATGAATGGAATGTAATCACTACTAATCTTCCATTCTCTTTTAAACAATGTGCACTTCGAATAATGGTTTGATATAATGGTTCTATTTCATTATTTACTTCAATTCGAATTGCTTGAAACGTTCTTTTAGCTGGGTGCCCATCTTTTTGATTTGATTTAGGAATCGTGTTCTCTATAATCTCTACTAATTCTTTAGTAGTTTCAATTTCCCTTTTTGCACGCATTTTGCAAATACTTTTTGCTATTTGTCTGCTAAATTTTTCTTCTCCATATTCCCAAAGAATGTTAGATAATTTTTCTTCCGAATATTGATTTACTACTTCTTTAGCTGTTATTCCTATGGAAGTATCCATTCTCATATCCAATGGGTTATCTCCCATATAACTAAAACCTCTGCTTCTTTCGTCTAGTTGATAAGAAGAAACACCTAAGTCTAATAAAATGCCATCTACTTTTTCTATTTGCAATTCTGTTAATATGCTTTGCATTTCATCATGATTTCCATGAACATAAGTAACATTTTGGTACTCGGTTAGTCTTTTTTTAGCTGCCTTTAGAGCTTCTTCATCTCTGTCAATTCCAATAAGTCTTCCTTTTGCAGATAATTTCTTTACAATTTCTAAGCTATGCCCTGCACCACCTAAGGTACCATCTACATAAATTCCATCAGGACGAATATTTAATCCTTCTATACATTCTTGTAACATTACTGGTTCATGTTTAAATTCCATTTATTTGTTCCTTCTTCTTTGTAATATGAGGATGTTTCTTGAATAGCACAATCAGTTGGTATACTAATACCAACTGTTATGCTCATTTTTTAATTCTCGTCCTTTGTGATTTTTATGTTCTTTTGTTCCATCATTCTTTTTTCTTTCTTTCGTAAAACTTATTTACTTTATCTTTTGTGATTTCCTTCTTTTGTGACCTTCAAATTCTTATCTTTTGTATCTTAAAAATCTTTTGTGTATTTATATAAACTTTTGCAAGTTATATACCAAGCATTGTCATATTTTCAGCAATTTCATCAGCTGAAATATTTTCATCACTGTTGTAGGATCTCCATTTTTCTTTATCCCAAATTTCAATTCTAGTTCCTACACCAATAATGACAGTGTCCTTTTCTAATTTTGCATATTCACGTAAGTTTCCTGCTATCAAAAATCTCCCTTGTTTATCAATTTCACATTCTGTGGCACCTGATAGGAAAAATCTTACGAAGTCTCTTGCATTTTTGTTAGTGAGCGGAAGTGTTTTTAATTTTTCTTCGAAGTTAGCCCATTCTGTTTGTGAAAAGCCGAATAAACAGCCGTCTAAGCCTTTGGTTACGATGAATTTTTCTCCCATATCTTCTCTAATTTTTGCAGGCAAAATTAATCTGCCTTTTGCATCTAGAGAATGTTCATATTCACCTATTAACACTTTTACTCACCTCGCTAACATTTTGTTCCACTTTTCACCACTTTGCTCCACTTCATTTAAATTTTAATACAAGTTATTAGAAATATCAAGCCTTTTTTAAAAAAAGTTACAAATTTATGAAATTTCTAATTTTACAAAAAAGCATTACTATAACAAACGTTATAATAATGCTTTTTAATATAATCTAAATTTTTATTTACTTTCTTCTAAACATTCTTCTATGACTTCTTCTAACTTGCTAGTATCTACAATAGATTCTATACTAGCTTCCAATGTTTCTTTTGGATTTACTTTTTTTAAATTTAAAATATATCCATTTTTCAAGGCTAATTGCCTAATGAATTCTCTATTGGTTCTACCGATTACCTTCGCGGAAGGGATGTAATACATTCATTTCAGATAAATAATAGGCTAGTTTTTTGGCTAACTGTTTTTTAGCTAAATCTTCTAAAAAGTTCTCTTGTTTTAATTGCTCTAATAATCTATTTAATTCTTGTTCTACATATTCCCATTGTGCAAAACGAAATTCTCCTTTGCTGATGTTTTCTTCTCTTAATTTACCTGCAAAAGGATAAATATCCTCAAATAAGTATTGATGTATTGAAAGATAATGTTTCTTATCAAAGGCTCCTGTAATTCCTTTTTGCCTTAATCCTAAAGACTTCGCTGCTGTAATTTTCGCTTCATAATAAAGTAAATCTTTAGTATTATGAATATCTAAATAATTTTTCAATACATCGCTATTTTCATAAGAATATTTCGAATTTCTAGGTTCATATAAATCCCTCATACTATATCTCCATAATAATTGGCAAAATCATAGGATTTCTCTTTGTCTTTTCAAAAATATAATCCCTTAAATCATCTTTTAATGTTGATTTAATTGTTGACCAATCACTTACATGATTCTCCTCTAATTTACGTACTCGTTCACGAATAGTACGTTTCAAATCGTCCATTAGGTTTTCAGATTCTCTCACATATACAAATCCTCTTGAAACTACATCTGGACCTGAAACAATTTCCCCAGTATTAGAATCCATTGTCATAACAATTACAATTAGTCCATCTTGAGATAAGTGCTGTCTATCGCGTAATACAATATTTCCAACATCTCCTACTCCTAATCCATCTACTAATACTTTTCCATTTGGAACAGAAGTTGTTAGTTTTCCTTCATTCTCGTTTAATTCTAAAGTTCTACCATTATTCATTAAGAAAATATTTTTGCTTTCTACCCCCATCTTTTTGGCAGTTTCTGCATGTGCAATTAATTGTCTATATTCACCATGAACTGGAATAAAATATTTTGGTTTTGCCAATGTCAAAATTAATTTTTGTTCTTCTTGACAAGCATGTCCTGATACATGGACATCTTCTAGTGAACTATAAATTACTTCTGCACCAATTTTCATTAAATCATCAATTACTTTTGATACCAATTTTTCATTTCCTGGAATTGGAGTCGCAGAAATAATAACCATATCATTAGGTGTAATTGTTACTTTCTTATGCTCTCCATTTGCCATTCTTGTTAAAGCTGACATTGCTTCCCCTTGGCTTCCTGTTGTAATAATAACTAATTGGTCATCACGGTAATTTTTAATATTGTCAATATCAATAAATACAGAATCTGCTTCTTTAATATATCCTAGTTCTCTCGCTGCTTCTATCATATTTTGCATACTTCTGCCACATACTGCAATTTTTCTACCATATTTAATTGCAGAATTAACTATTTGTTGTACACGGTGTACATTTGAAGCAAATGTTGCTACAACTATTCTCTTAGAATTATTTAAAAATAACTTATCAAATACTTCTCCCACACTACTCTCAGACATAGTAAAACCTTTTCTTTCGCTATTCGTACTATCTGAAAGTAATGCCAAAACTCCTCTATTTCCCAGTTCTGCAATTCTTCCCAAATCAACTACCTTGTCATCAATTGGAGTATAATCAATTTTAAAGTCTCCTGTATGTAATACAGCTCCTACTGGAGTATTAATGGCAAGCATAACTGCATCTGGAATACTATGGTTACTTCTAATAAATTCCACCTGCATTTTACCAAAGTTAATGGTTTGTCCTTGTTCTACAATATGCATTCTTGTGCTTCTTTGTAAGTGATGTTCCTCTAGCTTATTATTAATTAAAGCCACTGTTAATTTTGTTGCATAGATCGGTATATTAATTTGTTTTAAGATATATGGTATAGAACCAATGTGATCCTCATGTCCGTGAGTAATTACTAGCCCCTTAATCTTTTCTTGATTTTTGATTAAATAAGTGATATCTGGAATAACTAAGTCTACTCCTAACATATCATCTCCTGGAAATTCTAATCCACAGTCTACTAAAATAATCTCATCTTCATATTCAAAAACGGTAATATTCTTTCCAATTTCCTCTAAACCACCTAATGGAATAATCTTTAAATTTGATTTCTTAAAATTAAACTTCATTACATCTTGATTAGCATTTCTCGTTCTGCTTTTTGTTTCTCTAGCTGTACTACGTGTTTCTCTTGGCATTCTATTTTCTGTCTTTGCACTTTCTTCCTTCACCTTTTTCTCTCTTGGTGCTTGCTCTCTAGTATTAACCCCCTTTCTTCTTGGTCTGTAACTAGAAGTTTTAGTTTCTCTTCTTTCTGAACTCGCTCTATCAGTTCTCTCATTTGTTCTACGGTTTCGTCTCCTTGGCAAACCGCTTTCTTGTGTCTCATTTGTTTTTACTTCATTTGTCATTTAAGTTTTTTCTCTCCTTTATTTTAAATTCCGTACATTTTAACGTCGAAGAAAA
>JAAWKZ010000007.1 GCA_022797635.1 Clostridia bacterium | reverse complement strand
ATGTAGTATAACAGTAATGGATGAAAATACAATAATGTGGAATGAAATAAATGAAATGGCAAAAGAGATAGCAAATGATAATAGTATTACCAATAGTTCAACACAGGCAACAATGACTATAGATGGAGAAAGTAAAACAATAAGTGTTGGAGGAATTTATAAAGTAAAATATGGTACGACAGAGAAAAGAGTAAGAGTATTAGGTTTTAAGCATGATGATTTAGTAGATACTGGAGTCTATGGAGGAAACCACTCAAAAGCAAGTATTAGTTTTGAATTTTTTGATTATATGACAGGAACTAGCTTTAAGCAGATGAACTCCAGTAAAACAAATTCTGGAGGTTGGGCAAATACTCAAATGAGAAGAGATTTAAATGGAAGTGGAAATACAATTGGAGGACTAGGAGTAAATTTAAGTAATAGGGCGTATATCAAACAAGTGAAGAAAAGGTATATTGCAACATATAATAAGGCAGGAAGTGTAACAATATGTAATGATTACCTATGGCTACTAGCAGCAAGTGAAGTATGGAGTAATGGATATCAAAGTGGAGCATATGGCTATACAATTACATCAGAGGGAGCAAGGTATCAATACTATAAATCAATGAATCCAATATGGAACAAATCAAGTAATTGTACTGTAAAGTATCCATCTGCTTCAGGAGGGACCGCGAAATGGTGGCTTCGTTCGCCATATTACTTGACTAATCAATATTTTTGCGTTATGGCTGGTCAACAAGACGGAATCGCATTTGCAAACGACACTGCTGGTGTGGCACCAGGATTTTGTATTTAAATGGTATAGTATATGTGCAATATTTTGTGTAATCTGAAAATATATTGAAAAAAGACTTCTTTATGATAAAATAAAAAATATCATAAGGAAGTTTTTTAATGATATATTATGAGATTTATTTTCATAAATCTTGATTTCTAGCAATTCATAGTATATAATTTTAACCAGATTATGTCAAAACAGCAAAATAGCTTTGCTAAAAGAGGAGAAAAGAACTATGAAAGCAATAGAAATAAGAAACAAATATTTAAACTTTTTTAAAAATCATGGACACAAAGTGATTCCAAGCGCACCATTAATTCCAGAAAATGACCCATCTGTATTATTTACAACAGCAGGGATGCAACCATTAGTACCTTATCTTTTAGGAGAAAAGCACCCAGAAGGAACTAGACTTACAGATTACCAAAAATGTATTAGAACAAATGACATTGATGAAGTAGGAGACAATCGCCATCTTACTTATTTTGAGATGCTTGGAAATTGGTCTTTAGGAGATTACTTCAAAGAAGAAGCAATTGCGATGTCCTATGAATTTTTAACAAAGGAATTAGGCATTGATCCAAGTAAATTATCAGTTACTTGTTTTGCAGGAGATGAAGATGCGCCAAGAGATACAGTAGCTGCTGAAGCATGGAAAAAAGCAGGAATTCCAGAAGAAAGAATCTACTTTTATGGAAAAGACAATAACTGGTGGATAGCAGGAGAAGAAGGACCTTGTGGACCAGATACAGAAATGTTCTTAGATACAGGAAGACCAGCTTGCTCTCCAAACTGTGGACCAGATTGTGACTGTGGTAAATATGTGGAAATTTGGAATAATGTATTTATGGAATTCTATAAAGCAAAAGATGGATCTATTTCTAAACTAAAACAACAAAATGTAGATACTGGTCTTGGACTGGAAAGAATGGCAATGCTATTACAAGGAAAAGAGACTCCTTTTGACATTGAACTATTCTTACCAGTGATGGAAAAATTGAAAGAATTAGCAGAAGTAGACTATATAGAAAGTAGAAGAATTGTAGCAGAGCACTTGCGTTCAAGTATGATGATAATTGCAGATGGAGGAAGACCAAGTAATATTGATAGAGGTTATGTTCTAAGAAGACTAATTAGAAGAATGACAAGACATTTAAACAAATTACAAATTGAGTTAAATGAACTTCCAACATTAATCGAACTATATGTAGAAACATTAAAAGAATTATATCCAGATTTAGCAGAGAAAAAAGAAACTATAAAAGAAGTTATAGTAGCTGAAAAAGACAAGTTTGTAAAAACATTATCTAATGGGGAGAGAGAATTTAATAAAGTTGTTACCAAACTAAAACAAGAGGATAAAACAGTCATTGATGGGCATACTATATTCAAACTATATGAAACTTATGGTTTTCCACCAGAGGTTACACAAGACTTAGCAAAAGAGCAAGGTTTTGAAATAGAGATGACAGAATTTGATAAACTCTTTAAAGAGCATCAGGAAAAATCAAGACAAGGAAGTGAGCAAAAATTTAAAGGGGGCTTAGCAGAACAAAATGAACAAACGACTAAATACCATACAGCAACGCATCTTTTAAATGCGGCACTAAAAGTAGTTGTAAGTCAGGATATCCACCAAAAAGGTTCTAATATTACAACTGAAAGAATGAGATTTGACTTTAGCTGTGACCATAAATTAACAGACGAAGAAAAACAAAAAGTAGAAGATTTAGTAAATGAATGGATAAAACAAGACTTACCTGTTACAATTGAAACGATGAAAAAAGAAGAAGCTGTAGCTTCTGGTGCAGAGTGTATGTTTATTGAAAAGTATCCAGATGAAGTTACAGTATATATAATAGGAGAGGTATCAAAAGAAATTTGTGGAGGTCCTCATGTAACACATACTGCAGAACTTGGTCATTTCACAATTAAAAAAGAAGAAGCGAGTTCAGCAGGAGTTAGAAGAATTAAGGCGGTGTTAAGTTAGCTGTGCGAAGCAAAGCAAGCTACAGATAACTTATGCAATTGAACGTATGTGAAATTGCGAACCTTAAAAGGAGTGTAGAAAATGGAAGATTGTATTTTTTGTAAAATTATTAAAGGAGAAATTCCTTCAGAGAAAGTATATGAAGATGATGAAATTTTAGCTTTTAAAGATATTCAACCAACAGCGCCAATTCATATATTAATCATTCCTAAAAAACATATTACAAATTTAATGAAAGTTGCACCAGAAGATAGCAAATTGATGGGAAAAATAGTAGAAGCAATGCAAAAGGTATCAAAGCAATTAGGAGTAGATGAAAAGGGATTTCGAATTATTTCTAATTGTGGACCAGATTCGGGACAAGAAGTAATGCATTTGCACTTTCATTTACTTGCTGGAAGAAAAATGGGACCTAAGATTGCAGGATAGACGAATGATAAACTTACCTAAAAAATATAGAAAAACTTCGAAGAATGTGGTATAATAGATGTTAGATATGGGAGATTCTATATAAAGGAGGAAGACAAATGTTTAATAGTAAATATAGTAAAATGTTAACAACATTATTAGTTATTGCAATTGTTGCCATTTTAGGAATTCTAATTTTTGTTGGAATTAATTGGTATAAAGCGTATATGACAGAAAGTGATGTGGGTGCAGGAGTAGACCAATTTGATGGATATATTAATAATACAATTGCTAAAAATCCAAATAATAATGAAGAAAATAATGCAGTAGATTTAGTAGATCCAGACATTGATGTCAATAATACTGTTACCAATACAAATAATGGTGGTAATGGAGGAACTACTTCAAGCAAACCAAAATATAAAGGTTTCAACATGGTAGGAAAAATTGAAATTCCAAAAATAAAGCTAAACTGTCCTGTTTTGGAGACGGCAACAGATAGTGCTATTGAAGTAGCAGTAGCAGTTTTAAGTGGACCAGGGGTAAATCAAGTAGGTAATACACTTATCATAGGACATAACTATAGAAATGGAACTTTTTTCTCTAATAACAAAAAATTAGAAAAAGGAGATAAAATCTATTTGACAGATTTATCTGGTAAGAAGATTACATATAAGATTACAAAAAAATATCAGACATCGACAAGTGATGCAGACTATATGTTAAGAGATACAAAGGGAAAGAGAGAAATTACATTATCAACTTGTACAGACGATTCTAAACAAAGATTAATTCTTTGGGCAGAAGAAACATAAATAAAATTAAAAATGAATAAGATACAAAAAAAGAAGGTTGATAAACCTTCTTTTTTGTATTGGTTGGGCTGGGTAGATTCGAACTACCGCATGCTAGAGTCAAAGTCTAGTGCCTTACCGCTTGGCTACAGCCCAATATATCTATGTTATATTTTTAATGGGGTGGAAGATGGGACTCGAACCCACGATCTCCAGTGCCACAAACTGGCGCGTTAACCAGCTACGCCACATCCACCGTAAATACATTGTTTATTCAATGCATTTATAATTTTACAATATTTGATACTGTTTTGTCAATAGTATCATTTGATTTTTTAGTTTTATTTATGCAAAAAAATGAAAAAAAGTTATTATTTTAGTGTTTTTTTATTGGTTTTAATTAAAAAAGAAAAATGAATAGATTGACATAAAATAAAAAATAATGATATAATAATATAGATATTTTTATAAAAAACCAATTTTAAAGGAGGGCATTATGAAGGGAAGACGGTCAAAACGGATAATAGGAAGGGTTCTGAAAGTCATTTCAGTAGTAGGAGGAATGTATCTTGTTATTGTGGTGTTTGGTGTGGGACCAGTAAAGAAAATTGGTGATATATGTATGGAGCAGGAAGGCTGGAGAGCGGTAATAAAAATTGCTCTACAAGTATTAAAACTGCTCTTTGGCGCAACATATTCATTTTTCGGTATGTTGCTACTATATCGCTGGGGACAACACCTTGTTGACAGAAACCAGTAAGATTGACAGTAAATAGAAATTGGTAAGTAAAAACAAAAGAAAATCACTTTTGTACGGTATAATTGTAAAAGATTATGCCGTTTTTTTTAGTAAGGCGTTAAAACTAAAGGTTTTTTTATTTTTCTCTTGCATTTTTCAGAAAAGTTAGATATGATAAAGCTAATTAGTACAAAGAAAATGAAACAAGGAGGTACTTATGATAGTAGATGATAAGGGAAACGTATTTGAAGATAGAAGGAAAAACAAAGTAGATAGAAGAGATGCAATAGGTGGTACAAATGGAAAAATGGCAGAAAGAAGAAAAAACGATAGACGTAGACCTGCTTCAGAAGAGAAAAACAAAGAAGTTAATAGATAAATTAAAAGAGGCAAAAACTCGAAAGAGTTTAATGCCTCTTTTTGTTATCTGAATTCTAAAAGATTAGAATTAGCAGCAGCTTCTACCGCCACCACAACAACAGATTAAAAGAATTACAATAATAATCCAAATGCAGCAATCGTCACCGAAACCACATCCGCAACCTCTATTTTCTGACATAAAAATTCCCCCCTTTCTAAGTATCAACTATTTAAAGATTAGCAACCGCATCCATTGTTACAGCCACAGCCACAATTGTTGTTGCCGCCACAGCAGAAAAGTAACAAGAATAGGATGATGAACCATAAAAGTTCACTGTTATTACAACATCCTCCCATTTTCTATACCTCCCTATGAACTTTATTTTTTTAGGTCTTTCGTATGATATATAATATTCTTTTTATAAAAAAGTGTTACAAAATGAAAAAGCAAAATAATAAAATAAAAAAACTGTCAAAAAACTATACAAAAAAGAAAAAAGAATGATATAATTGAAGCCAAAGAAGACAAAAGACAAATTTAGATAAAATAAATATACCAAAAAGACAAAAAATGGAAAGGAAAAAGAATGGGAAATATAGTATTATTAGATGACAATACCATTAATAAAATTGCAGCAGGAGAGGTAATTGAAAGACCAGCGTCTGTTGTGAAGGAATTAATGGAAAACTCAATAGATGCAGGTGCAACAGCAATTAGTGTAGAAATTAGAAATGGTGGAATCTCTTATATTCGTATTACAGATAACGGAAAAGGAATTCAGCCAGATGACATGGAAATTGCATTTGAAAGACATGCTACCTCAAAAATTAGAAAAGCGGAAGATTTAGAAACGGTTACTTCCATGGGATTCCGAGGTGAGGCATTAGCAAGTGTTGCTGCTATTAGCAAAATAGAAATGGTTTCTAAAACTGAGGAGAATGAAATTGGCTATAGAATAGAAATTGAAGGTGGAAAAATTACTAACAAAGAAGAAACTGGTTGCCCAAAAGGAACCGCTATTACTATTACAGATTTGTTTTTTAATACTCCTGTAAGATATAAATTTTTAAAGAAAGATTTTACAGAAGCAGGATATATAGAAGATGCAGTTACGAGACTTGCTTTAGTACACCCAGAAGTAGCAATTAAGTTAATTAACAGTGGAAAAACAATTATACAAACTCCAGGAAACAATGAGTCTAAAGCCACAATTTACAGTATCTATGGAAAGGACATTGCTGAAAATATTTTAGATGTAGATTATACCTATGAAGATGTACATATTACAGGAGTAATTGGCAAACCAACAATTGCTCGTTCTAATCGTTCTAATCAATTATTTTTTGTTAATCAAAGATTTATTAAAGATAAAACTTTAACTAGTGCAGCAGAGCAAGGATATAAAGGAATGATTACCATTGGAAAATATGGATTTTTAGTTTTGAATATTGAAATGAATCCACAAAAAGTAGATGTTAATGTACATCCTGCAAAACTAGAAGTTAGATTTGAAGAAGAAAACAAAATTTTTAAAGCAGTATATCATACTATTAAAGATACATTACTAAAAGGTGATTTAGTTGAAGATACAGAAAGAGAAAAAGAGGAAACGACGTCACAAAACATTATTGCAGATGCAAAAGTACCAGAACAAATAATTGTAGCTAATGCAAAACCTGTAGAGACAGTTCAGTATAATCCAAATATTGAAGAAAAGAAGGAAAAAGGATTTGCAGGTTTATTTAAAAAAATGCAAGGAAGCAAAGAAGAGACTGCAATAGAAACTAGTAATACTAATGTAGAAGAAACTAATAACAAGATAGACAGTAGAATCGACCCGTTTGTGGTACCTCAAAAACCAGAAGTGATTACACAAGTAGAAGATACAAAACAACTAGATGGAATGGAAACAAAAGTAATAGATGCTAAAGTAGTAAACGAGAAATTACTAGAAGGTGTTAAAAAATTAGATAGTTTGCAAATAGACCCTCAAACAGAAGATTTTGATGAAATGTATGTACGTACTTTTGGAAGTATGCCAGTAGAAGCAAAAAGAGAAAATGAGAAAAAAGCAGAACAATTAAAAGAAGAAGAGGAAAAATATCAAGTAAAAGCAGAAGAACTAACAACAGCAGAAAATATTTCCATTTTCGAAGAAGAAAAACAAGCTATACCAAATTATAAATTTATTGGGATTGCCTTTTCTACTTACATCATTTTAGAATTAGATAAAGAGTTGTATATATTAGACCAACATGCAGCTCATGAGAGAATTTTATATGAAAAAGTAAAGAAAAATTATTATAGTGAAGAAGAGAAAGATTCTCAATTAATGTTGCTTCCAGATATTATCAATTTATCACACAAAGAAATGGATATCGCAAGAGAAAATATGGAAATGTTCCAAAAAGCAGGATTTACTTTAGATGAGTTTGGAGAAAATACCATTAGGTTAACAGGAGTTCCTAATATTTGTTTAGAATTAAATACAAAAGAATTATTCTTGGAAACGCTAGATGAAATTAATACTGTAGCTAGAACTGCAAAACAAGAAATAGAAGAAAAGTTCATTGCAACAGTAGCTTGTAAAGCAGCTGTGAAAGCTAATATGGCTTTAACCAAAGAAGAAGTTGATAAATTAATGGAACAATTACTAGTATTGCCAAATCCATTTACTTGTCCACATGGAAGACCAACAGCTATTAAAATGACAAAAAATGATATTGAGAGAAAATTTTCAAGGAGATAAAAACAGATGGTAATATTTATATATATATGTATTTTAGCCTTAAATTTAGTAGCTATTTTCTTGACCTATCACTTTTTAGGAAAAGAGATAGACAAAAAGGCGAAAGGAATATTTATTATTGTAGGAATTGCTGTTATCTATATGCTAGTTAGCTTGGTATATTGGATTGGCACAAAAGACATTGATTTAGGTAACAATGAAAGCTTTGGAAAAAATCTAATAACCTTTACTTTTGTACCAGTAAATGCCATTGTCATTTTACCATTCTTAGCAAGTTCCTATAAAAACTTGCAATTGGGAAAACTAAAATCAGAGACTTTTAGAAATCGCTGCATTTTATTAGGAATTGTTTTGATTATCTTACTAATCATAGAATTTTTCTACTTTAAGGATATTCAAACAGGAATTTATAATATGCTACAAAATGCGAGAGGTAACGGCTAGAAAAGTAAAGAAACAAGAAGGAGAAAAAGATGAAAACAAAACCAAAAGTAATTGTTATTTGTGGACCGACAGCTTCAGGCAAAACGGGACTTTCTGTAAAACTAGCACAAGCAATGAATGGAGAAATTATATCTTGTGATTCTATGCAAATTTACAAAGATATGACGATAGGCACAGCAAAAGTAACCGAAGAAGAAATGCAGGGAATACAACATTATTTAATTGATTTTGTTTCACCAGAAGAAAGATATAGCGTTGCTGATTTTCAAAAGGATAGTGAAAAAGCAATTAGTAAGATTTTAGCAAAAAGAAAGACTCCGATTGTAGTGGGAGGGACAGGGCTTTATGTGGATACTTTGGTATACCATATCCAATATCCAGAAATAGAAACAGATTTAACATATAGACAACAATTAGAGAAGATGATAGAAGAGCAAGGATTAGAAGCACTATACCAAAAAGCAAAAGAAATTGATTTACAAGCGACAGAAAAAATCAGTAATAATGATCAGAAGCGTATTATGCGTATTTTAGAGATTTATCATCAAACAGGAAAAACAAAAACACAGCTAGAAATAGAGTCACGTAGAGAAGAACCACCTTATGAATATTTAATGTATGCAATAGATATGGATAGAGAGAAACTTTATGATAGAATTAATCAAAGAGTAGATATTATGATGGAACAAGGATTAGTTGAAGAAGTACAAGAACTATTAAGAAAATACAAAAATTTTCCTACTGCTATGCAAGGTTTAGGCTATAAAGAAGTTGTACCTTATTTACAAGGTGATATAACAAAAGAAGAAATGATAGAAAATTTAAAACAAGAAACTAGAAGATATGCCAAACGTCAATTAACATGGTTTCGAAAAAACAAAGAAATTAAATGGCTAGACGGATTAGCTCCAGCAGAAGAGAATATACAAAGGATATTGGAGGATTATGAAGAAGCAGAAGCTGAAAAGAAAATATAAATTGAATAAAAAAATGATGATAGCAATTTCGATTGTAGTATTAATAATACTAGGATATTGCTTATATAAAGTAGTAGCTCTTGTTCAAAATCCAACCAACACCTTTAGCGTAGAACAAGGAAAGATTTATCAAGAAGAGGAAGCGACAGGTTACATTATTAGAGAAGAGACAGTAGTAAAAGGGAACAACTATAAAAATGGAATGGTTCAAATTAAAACAGAAGGAGAAAGAGTTGCTAAAAATGAACCTATTTTTCGCTATTATTCTAGTGGGGAAGAGAATCTAAAAAAGAAAATTGCAGAATTGGACAGCAAAATAGATGAAGCAATGGCAGGAGAAAAAGAATTATTTACAAGTGATATTAAAGCAATTGAAAAGCAAATTGAAGAAACAATAGCTTCCTTAGTGGGAGTAAATAATATGCAAACAATTCGTGAAGCTAAAAAAGAAATTAGTAATGGAATTACTAAAAAAGCTAAAATAGCAGGAGATTATAGCCCAGCAGGTTCTTATTTAAAAAAGTTAATTAATGAAAGAAAGAAATATGAAAATCAATTAAATTCAGGAACAGAACATTTAAAAGCACCAATTAGTGGTGTAGTTTCTTATAAAGTAGATGGATATGAAGAAATACTTTCACCCAGTAATTTTAATAACCTAAGTAAAGAAACTTTAAAGAAATTAAATATTAAGACGGGACAAGTAGTAGCAGATAGCACTGAAAGTGGAAAAATTATTAATAACTTTGAATGTTATATAGCTTGTATATTAAATTCAGAACAGGCAAAAGAAGCAAAGCTTAGTTCATCTGTTAAAATAAGACTTCCCAATAATGCAGAAGTTTTAAGCACAATAGAATATATTTCACATGAAGATGATGATACGATTTTAGTATTAAAATTATCAGAGCAAGTACAAGAATTAGTTAGTTACCGAAAAATTTCTTTTGACATTATATGGTGGAGCCATAGCGGCAAAAAAGTACCAATCAGTGCAATTGGAAAAGAACAAAAAGGTGATAATGAAATATACTATGTAGTTCGAACAAGAGCTGGATATCAAGATAAAATTTTGGTAAAAGTAACAAAGCAAAATGAAAAATATTCTATTGTTGAGAATTATACAAATGCAGAACTACTCGAATTAGGATATTCAGCAGAAGAACTAAAGTCACGAAAAACTTTGACATTATATGACGAAATTTTGAAAAAACCAGAATAAAAATATTACAAAAATGTTACAGAAATATTAAAATCGTATTAAAAACAAAAAAAGTATTGACAAGAAAGCAAAAAAGTTAGATACTATAAACGATAAAACAAAAGACAGAATTTTAGGAGGGTTATAAGATGGCAGGAGCTATTATGGAAAAAGTATGGGGATTATTTGGAATGGACCCAGCAGAAGAACGTGATGATGAAGAATTAGAGAACTATGATGATGAAGAATTAGAAAACTATGATGATGAAGAAGAGGAACAACCAGAAGAGAGAAAATTATGGGGAAGAAGAAACAATAAAGTTGTTAATATGCCTCAAGTACAACAAGTAAAAATGGTAATTTCTCAACCAACCAATTTTGAACAAGCTGCTAGTATTTGTGATTTATTAAAACAAAAAAAATCAGTCATAGTTAATTTAGAATATGTAAATAAAGATGTTGCAAGAAGAATTATAGATGTTGTATCAGGAGCTGTACATGCATTAGACGGACATATGCAAAAAATTTCTAACTCTATTGTATTAATTGCGCCATTTAATTATGACATTGAAAATGATACTGCAAGAGATGAAATCAAAAACAAATTATCTGTTTCTTGGTTAAGAAATAACAATAATCAATAAAAGATTTCTTGTAAAAACTTTTTTATACAAATTTTAGGAGGAGGATAATATGCTTACACCTTTGGACATTGAAAATAAGAAATTTTCAAAACAAATGATGAATGGTTACAGTGTCGAAGAAGTAGACGATTTCTTAGATGAATTAACAGAAGATTACGAAAAATTATATAAAGAAGTTGCTGAAAGTAAGAACAAGATGGAAGAATTACAAGAGAATGTAGAAAAATACAAAGGAATAGAAAGTACCTTGCAAAATACTTTAGTTATGGCACAACTTGCAGCAGATGATATTAAAAAGGCTGCTCAAAAAGAAGCTGATAAAATATTGTTAGATGCACAAGGAGACGCTAGACAAACAGCAAGAGCACTAGATCAAGATATTATACTCAAGAAAAAGACTTTAGAAGATTTAGAGAAACAATTAGATGTATACAGAGCCAAAATGGAATCACTTTTAATTTCACAATTAGAACTTCTAAAGGAATCAAATAAAGATTAAATAGAAAACTGCTATCTTTTTCATAGCAGTTTTTGTAATATTACAAAGAATTAACAATATTACAGCAGCATTAAGAAAATGTTACATTTTCGTTAAAACTATTGACATATTGGTAGAAAACTATAAAATAAGTATATATCATACTAGAGGTATTATGAGAGTAATTAGTGGAATAGCAAGGGGCACAAAATTAAATTCAATTGAAAGTTTGTCTACAAGACCAACTTTAGATAGAGTAAAAGAATCATTATTTAATATTTTACAAAATGAAATAGAAGATACAGTTATTCTAGATTTGTTTTCTGGAAGTGGAGCTATTGCTATTGAATTTTTAAGCAGAGGTGCCCAAAAAGCATATTTATGTGAAAACAATCACGCAGCAACTAAAATGATATATGCTAACCTTGATAAGACAAGATTAACGGAAAAAGCTATCGTAATGTCAAAAGATTATCGAAAAGCATTAGAAAAACTAAAACAAGAAAATATTCAATTTGATATTATCTTTTTAGATCCACCTTATCAAGCTAATTATGCGGTAGATGCTATTAAAAGAATATTATTATTAGATTTACTAAAGGAAAGAGGAACCATAATTATAGAAACCGATGATGAGAAGCGAGAATTACTCGAATTAGAAGGCTTAAATATTCAAATAGATGATATTAGAAAATATGGAAGAGTTAGTCTTTTATTTATTAGTAGCAAAAAAATGAGATAAACGATTTTAAAGAGTAAATTCTAAGCGTCTTAAAAATCGAAAGGGGTAATACAATGGAAATATTTACTTTGTTAGAAACTTTAGAGGATATGCTAGAAAAGAGCAGAAATGTACCTTTTTCTGGTAAATCTGTTGTAGATAAAGAAGAAATATTAGATATTATAAAAGAAATAAGATTGAAGTTGCCAGAGGAATTAAAACAGGCCAAATGGGTAAAAGAAGAAAGGCAACGTATATTAGTTGAGGCTCAAAACGAAGCAGATGAAATTATAAAAGAAGCAGAAAATAGAATTATTTCCATGATAGATGAACACGAGATAACTAGAAAAGCTTATGAAAAAAAGGTTGAAATTATTGAAACAGCAAATGAAATGTCTCGAGAGATTTCAAAAGGAACAAAAGATTATGCAGATAGTCTTTTATCTAATATAGAGGAAGCACTGCAAAATGCTTTAAAAGTAATTCAAGAAAATAGAAATGAACTTAAATAGAGTTTTGGGGGTCAGAAAGAGGAAGTTAAGTCGTTGATTTCCAATTTCTGATCTCTTTTCATTTTATTAGTGTTCTTTCCTATATTATAAAATATAGGAAAGGATAGAGTGATAAAAGCAATAGGAGGAATGAAAACGTGGCAACAAAGCGTGGAAAGAAAAAGAAGAAAAGTGGTAAA
Source organism: Clostridia bacterium (assembly GCA_022797635.1). Lineage (GTDB taxonomy): Bacteria > Bacillota > Clostridia > TANB77 > CAG-508 > CAG-273. The sequence continues at coordinate 31,243 of JAAWKZ010000007.1, read as the reverse complement.
GTAGATGTCAATATAGCAGTAGTTGTTTTAGTACTACTTAGTATATTATTAATGATTTTGATATATACTAAATCAGGAAGTATTGGTGCAAAATTAAGTCCCATGCTAGGTGGTGTAATGGGATTCATTAAATATGTAATTCCAATTGGTATGTTATTAATTGCTATTTCTATGACACGTAACGATAGATACTTTATGACGCACAAATTAATGCAATATGGAATATTTCTAATTTGTATAGCAGCTATGCTTAGTATTTTTAGTGGACATATTAATGTAAATAGAGAATTTTCAGATATTATGGAAGATTGTTATTATGATGGAACCAAAGATGTTGGTGGTGGTGTCATAGGTGGTGCTGTAGCAGTTCCTTTAATTAAAATGCTAGGAACAGTAGGTGCTTCCATTTTAACAATTGGAATCTCTATTATTTTACTAGTATTCATTTTTGACATGAAACCAGCAGAAATGATTGCTAATTTCTTAGAAGGAGCAGATGAAAGAAAAGAAGAAAGAAGAGAACAAAGAGAAGCGTATGAAGAAACAAGATTGGCCAGAAGAGAAAAAGTAGTGAAATCAAGAAAACTTCCACAAATAGATTTAGATGATGATGAGCCACCAAGAGAGACAAAGAAAGAAAAACGTTTGCGTGAAAAAGCAGAAGCAGAAAAATTAGCAGCTCAATTTGAAGACCAATTAACCATTAATTTGAATGAAGAAGGAAAATATGACTATACAAATGATGAGTTAGAGATTCCATTCTTTGGTAAGAAAAAGTTAAAAGGTGGACAAACAGCTGTCACTGAAGAATCAAAATCAGAACCAAGTTCACCAGACGTTTTAGAAGCTAATTTATTTAAACAAGTAGAAGAACAAAAAGAAGATAAAACAAAAGAAATATTACAGTTAGAACATACTGTAACAGTAGAAGATGAGAACTATGAATTTCCACCAGTGCAGTTACTAAGTGAACCAGAGAAAAAAGCAAATAGAGGAAGCAAAAAGTCAGTAGCAGATACAGCGACACAATTACAAAAAACATTGTACAGTTTTGGAGTATCTGCAAAAGTAGAAGATGTTTCAGTAGGGCCAGCAATTACAAGATATGAGCTAAAGCCAGCAGAGGGAGTTCGCGTTAGTAAAATTGCTAACTTAGCAGATGATATTGCTTTGAATTTAGCAGCAGAAAGTATTCGTATTGAGGCGCCAATTCCAGGAAAACAAGCAGTAGGAATTGAAATACCAAACAAAGAAAATGAAATGGTACATTTTAGGGAGATTATTGAAGATGACAAATTTATTGAACATAAATCTAAATTAGCATTTGGGCTTGGAAAAGATGTAGCAGGACAAGCAGTTGTAACAGACATTGCTAAAATGCCTCACGTTTTAATTGCAGGTGCAACAGGTTCTGGTAAGAGTGTTTGTATTAATACTTTAATTTCTAGTATTTTATATAAAGCAAAACCAAGTGAAGCAAAGTTATTAATGGTAGATCCTAAAATTGTAGAGTTATCAGTCTATAATGGAATACCACATTTATTAATTCCAGTAGTAACAGATCCTAAAAAAGCAGCAGGAGCTTTAGCCTGGGCGGTACAAGAAATGGAAGACCGTTATCAAAGATTTGCTGGCAAAGGAGTAAGAGACTTAAAAGGATATAATGAGGCAATGCAAAAAGAGGAAGGAAATGCAACTCTTCCACAAATTGTTATTATTATAGACGAGTTAGCAGATTTAATGATGGTATCACCAAAAGACGTAGAAGATTCTATTTGTCGTTTAGCACAAAAAGCAAGAGCAGCAGGTATGCACTTAGTGATTGCGACACAAAGACCATCTGTTGATGTTATCACAGGTATTATTAAAGCGAATATTCCATCTAGAATTGCCTTTTCTGTATCATCACAAGTAGACTCTAGAACGATTTTAGACATGGCAGGTGCAGAGAAGTTGCTAGGAAAAGGTGATATGTTATTCTACCCAGCAGGTGCACCAAAGCCTACTAGAGTACAAGGTGCATTTGTATCAGACGCAGAGGTAGAAAAAATAGTGGACTTTATCAAAGCAGAAGGAGAAGTAACCTATAACGAAGATATTATCGAGCAAATTGAAAATTCTAATAAGACAGATAAAGAAAAAGACTTAGAGTCAGAGCAAGCAGATGATGATGGAACAGATCCATTTTTGATGGAAGCCATTGACACTGTAGTAGAAACAAAACAGGCATCTACCTCTTTTATTCAAAGAAGATTTAAAGTGGGGTATGCAAGAGCAGGAAGAATTATTGACCAAATGGAAGAAAGAGGTGTTATTTCAGGATATCAAGGAAGCAAGCCACGTGAAGTATTAATGTCAAAGGAAAGATGGCAAGAATTGAAAATGGCACAAAATTCTCCTACTGAAAATAGTGAGAATGTTCAAAATTAAAATAGAGTTTTAACTAATGAAAAAAGGTACATATGGAAAAGAAAAAACAAATTTTTGAAAAATTTAATATGAAGGATTATACTAATCGCTTAGAGAAGATTTTAGAGAAAAAGCAGTTCTCATTAGATACTAAAAATCTTCTTTTAAGCATGCTGTATAAAATTGAAAATGGCTATCCAGATTATGAAAAAACAAAAGTGGAAGTACCTACCAAAAATGAATTTATTGAAAATTTGTTCCAAATATTACAAAGAGATTGTGAAGAAATTATTGTAGCAGAATTTAATTCAGAAGCAAGTAATATATTGAAAGAAAAAGATGTAAAATATATAATAGAAGAAGAGAACAAAAGAATTATTGCCTATGCAAATGAACTGTTAGTTATGGAGTGTATTTTAAAATTAGCTGAAACAACAGTGTGTATACCACAAGAAAAACAGGCTTTACAAACTGACATTTCAAACTTAATAAACATAGGAAGTCATATGAATCAATTAGAAGCTATTAGAGATTTTAATGGTTGGTCATGGGATATTGTTTTAAAGGAAATTCAAGATTTAGCAAGTAATGTCATTTTTCAAACTTTGCTGTATTTAATAGGAAATGAGTTCATACAAAAGTGGATTCAAAATAATAGCAATTTAGCAGATTATATAGAGTTATTAAAAGCATATATTAAAGAAAATTTCGGAGAAAAGAGGGCAGAGGAATTTGTTTCACTATTTTGTAAATTGGCAATTGATATTACAGCCTCTAAAAATGAAGAACAACGTAAGTTCTGGAAAAGTAAAACAGAAGAGGCAGAAAAAGAACTAAAAAGATTGCAGAACAAAGAGAAATTTTTAGAAGACAAAACAAAAGAAAAAAAGAAATATACTAAGCAGATTGAAGATATTGACAAAATGCTAAACAATAAAGAGTTACTAAAAAAAGAATATGAAAAAAGAAATAGTAAGTTGCCAAATAAAGAAAAAATATTTAGTATCAGCCACTTGACAGATAAATTAAACAATGAAAGAGATGAACTACTAGAACAAATCAAAGAATGTAATAGCTTAATTACACCAAAAGGATATATAACTAGAAAACAAGAAATAGAAGAAAAGGTGAAATTCCTAACTTCTTTAGATTTAGAACAAAGAGTGGATAGAAGGCTTAAGATTACTGAGCTTTGTAGCATATTTTTAGAATGTTTCCAAATTAAAATAGTAAAAGCGCAAACCAAACAAGATATTATAGACTATATTTATGAACTACGCTATTATGGATTTTTAATATTAGATGAAGAAAATATAAAACTAAAAGAAACTATGCAACTAAAACCTCTTTTTGAAGAATGTAAAAAGAGCTTACTAGAAAAAGCAAGAAAATTAGATGTGCTAGAAGAAGTAACTGAAGATAAAGAAATTAACGAACAAATTTTAAGTGCTATTTTTGATAGTAAAATGATAGACTTAGATCATATGGTAATTGAAACAAGTGTAAAAGATGGAAAGCTATATATTAAATATTATGATGAAAAGGTATTGGAAAATACAGTACAATTGCAATGTGATAGGACAGTTAGATTAAAGAAAAAAGTGAAATTATTTATATAAGGTAAATAAAAAAACACATTCATTTTTTATAGATATGGTTACCCATGAACTAGTGGGCAAATATAGGGTTATTTGTTCTTGACAGAAGTGATATAGATAGCAAAAGCGAAAAAAGCAATTAGCAGGCAACCAAAGCTAAAAATCTTAAAAGCAAAAGAATTTAAAAAGTATCCTGTTAAATGTGCAAGAATGCCAAGAAGTGCGAAAACTATCATAACAATAAAAGAAGTCATAAAAAAGTTCCCCAATATAGATTAATATATTTATTATATCACAAAATACCATAAAATACAAATTATGTAAATCTAAAGCTAAAAAAGCAACAAAGAAAGGAAAAAATGGAGATATTAGATACGAGTAGCAAACAATGTAAAATTCTTATACAAGATGGAAAGAGGTATGTAATAAGATATCCAAGAAAACTTGGGATTTCTGTAGAATATTATCGTTCTACTCCAGAAGACAGAGTGATAGAATTATTACAAAAATGTCATGTCAAAGTACCAAAGTTGCTGTATCAAGGAGAAAAATATTCGGTTCAAGAATATGTAGAGGGGCAGTTATTAGCTGATAAATATATGGATCATAGGGATATAGATAAAAGCGTAATGGATCAAGTAATTCAGCAAATTTGTTCTATATATTTAATAAATGGAAGTGACTTATTAAAGTATACGAATTGGAAGGATAATAAAACCTTTTATGAATTTCAATGCCACAATACACAGACAGTTTTTGAAGGATATTATAAAAATCTAAAAGCCATATATGATACTTTAGGAATTTCTTATGATGTATTTACACACCTATATGATAAATCGCCTAAAATAGATAATGATAGGAAAATGTCAATTATACATGGTGATAGGCATAAGAAAAATGCCATAATATCTAATAGTGGAGAAGTAGTATTTATAGATTGGGAACTAGGCTGTATTGGAGATATTGCATATGATATAGCATTTCACTTACATCAAATGGCATATACTAAAGAAGATGAGCAATACTTTTTAAATCAATTAAGAAATTATTTTAATGGAGACATAGAAAAATTGCTAAATGATGTTGCTTTATATAGACTATTTGTTTTAGCTAGGTCAATTATATATCATGTGTATTGGACTGACTTAGTATATCAAGAAAATAACAAAGAGGAAAGAAAAAAGCAATTAGGTCATTTTATGAGAAGATACAATAGATTGTGTAGTTATAAAGAGTTTAATTTAGAAACAAAATCAGAAGAAGAACTAGAAAAGATATTTCAAGAAAATAGAAGAAGGCAATAAAGATAAATAAGAAGAAAGGACGAAGAGTATGAAAATAACATTCTTAGGTGCTACAAAAATGGTGACAGGTTCTAACTTTTTGGTAGAAGGAGCTGGAAAAAAATTTTTAGTTGATTGTGGTATGTATCAAGGAAGTGCAAGAGATGAAATGGAAAATAGCGAACCATTTGCCTACAATGTACATGACATCGATTTTGTGCTATTAACACATGCACACATTGACCATTCGGGAAGAATTCCAAAACTGTATACAGAAGGATATCGAAATCCTGTTATTACAACTAAAGCTAGTAGAGATTTATGTTCCATTATGCTACCAGATAGTGGACATATTCAAGAACAAGAAATTGAATGGAGAAATAGGAAAAGAGTAAGAGAAGGGAAAAAGCCACTTCCACCTTTATACACAGCGCAAGATGCCCTAGACTGTATGGAAATTTTTCAGCCAGTATCTTATGATGAAATTATAGAAGTTGACGAAAATATTCATGTGCGTTTTAATGATGCAGGACATATGTTGGGGTCAGCCATTATTGAGATTTGGGTAAATGAAGATGGAAAAGAAACAAAAGCAGTTTTCACAGGAGATTTAGGAAATAATGATATTCCACTATTATCTTCGCCTACTATGATAGAAAGAGCAGACTATGTAGTTATGGAATCTACTTATGGCGGAAGATTACATATGAGAAATGATGATAAAGCAAATATTTTCTTAGACATTGTATCAGAAACATTAAAGCAAGGTGGTACAGTGGTTATTCCATCTTTTGCAGTAGGTAGAACACAAGAAATTTTATATGAACTAAACAATATTAAAGATGGCCCAATTAGTGAGGAATTTAAAGAAAAATATGATATCTTGATGAAGGCACCAGTTTATGTAGATAGTCCGCTTGCCATTTCTGCTACAGAGATATTTAAGGATAACGCTAATCTTTTTGATGAGGAAACACAAGCTATTATCCAATCAGGAGATAATCCACTAGAATTTAATGGATTACAATTTACAAGAACAGCAGACGAATCCAAAGCATTAAATGAAAAAGAAGAATCAGCAATTATTATTTCAGCTAGCGGTATGTGTGAAGTAGGAAGAATTAAACATCACTTAAAACATCATTTATGGGATCCAAAAAGTACTATTTTATTCGTAGGATACCAAGCGCAAGGAACATTGGGAAGAAGAATTGTAGAAGGTGAAAAGAAAGTCAAAATCTTTGGAGAGGAAATAGCAGTTAATGCAAGAATAGAATACATTGAAGGATATTCAGGACACGCTGACCAAGAATGGTTATTAAACTTTATCTATTCTTTCATTATAAAACCAAAACATATCTTTTTGGTACATGGAGAATCAGAAGGGCAGGCTATTTTAAAGGATAAGATATTAGAGACAGTAGATATTCCAGTTACGATTCCAGAATATGGACAATGCTATACCCTAGATGATGAATTAACTATGGAACAAGCTGTAGAACCAGTAACAAAGGTAACCATCGAAAAGAGTGATGTATTAGATAAGATTAAGACATTAAAAGAAGAGCTAGATGATATGGAAGTCATTGTCAAGGAAGAATACCTAGGAGAGCAAGCAGATGATGACAGTATTAGCCGATTAAAGTTAAGACTAAAAGAAATTGAAGAACAAATTGTGAGAATAGTGGAGAAAAATTAGTATGTCAGTTAGGGGACGTTAGTTTAACTGACAAAAATATAATAATGTCAGTTGAGGGACATATGTTGCACAAACTATACATTTCACTGCGTTACATCGCATAAATCATCTGTAGCTCGCTTCGCTTCACACAGCTGACTTAACGTCCCCTAATACGACAAAAGGAGAAACCAATGAAAAATAAGTATAATAATGATGCCATAATTGGCGGTGGAAATATTACAGCAAGTTTTACGCAAAAAGGTGAATTATTAAGAGTCATGTATCCAGCACCGGATTTTAGAAACTGGATAGATGAGTTTGTAACAGGAGTCAAAATCAATGACTCAGGAATGATATATTTGCATGATGATATTAATAATCAATATCATCAGTATTATACTGAAAATACCAATATATTACACACTGAGATTACAAACACATACTTTAATTTAAGTATCAAGCAAACTGATTTTGCTTTACTAAAAAATAGTGTACTAGTAAAAAAGTATGAATTTGAAAATAAGAATAGCATTGACTTAAATGTCAATTTCTTAGTGCATGCAAAATTATTATCAGATGTCAATAATATGGTTGGTTCTGAAATAAGAGAAAATGCATTAATTCAATATTGCCATGATTATTGCCTATATACATTTTCTAAAATGCCATTTATGAGTTATCAATTAAATGATACAAAGGAAAATATAGGAAGTGGAGTAATTCAAGATAAAGACTATATTGGTATGTCTTGTGATTCTAGTATCAGTTATGATATGGGAATTTTAAAACCAGGAGAGAAAAAAGAATTAGTCCTTTATTTATACTTCAAAATAAATGGCGAAAAGCAAACAGAGGAAAGTATAAAAAAGGAATTAACCGAGATTCGTAAATTAGATGCTCAAAAAGAAGAACAAACAGTAGAGAAATATTGGAAAAAATATGTGAAAGAACATCTAGGAATTGAATTAAAGCCAGAAACAAATAAGTTCAACAAAAAGTTTAATCAAGTATATCAAAGAAGTATTCTGCTCTTTCCACTTCTTACCAATGATACAACTGGTGGAATTTCTGCAACAGTAGAAATTGATGAGAATATGACACAGTGTGGTAGATATAGCTATTGCTGGCCAAGAGATGCAGTGTTTGTAACAAGAGCACTAGACAAAGTAAAAATGACAAAAGAAACAGAAAAATTCTATAAAACATTTTGCAAAGATACCCAAAACAAAAATGGAATGTGGGAGCAAAGATTTTATACAGATGGAAGATTAGCACCTTGTTGGGGATATCAAATCGATGAAACTGCAAGTGTTATTTTTGGAATTTATGAGCATTATAAAGTAATGAAAGACTCCAAGTTCTTAAAAGATACCTATAAAATGTGTGAAAATGCAGCTAAATTTTTATGTACATATATGGATAATGTTCTAGGAACACATGATAAATCAGATATTGTCAAGAATGAAATAGAGGCAACTTATCATACGGAAGAAAGAAACAAACTACCAGCTAGCTATGACTTGTGGGAAATGCATGAAGGAGTTCATCTATATTCTTTATCAGCTATTTATGCAGCATTCCAATCTATGAAAGGAATGAATGAAATATTAAGGCCAGTATTTGAAACAAACAATAGACTAAAAGTAGAATCAATGAACAAGTTAGAAGCAAGAATGGTAAAATATCAAGAAGAAATTAGAAACTTTATTTTAACTAACCTTTATGATGAACAAACAAAAACCTTTTTAAGAAATCAAAATGATAATCGTACAGATATTAGTGAATTAGGAATTGTAGTACCTTTTGAAATCTTTTCTCCAAAAGAGAAAAAAGTATTAAACACTGTAGAAAGAATCAATATGACATTAAGAACCTATACAGGTGGATATTTAAGATTTGAACAAGACCATTATCGAGGTGGAAATAGCCCATGGCCAATTTCAACAGCATGGATGGGAATGTATTATCAAAAAGCAGGAGAAAAAACAAAAGCAAAAGAATGCTTAGAATTTATTGTCAATACTGCCAATCAACATGGTTTTTTAGCAGAGCAAGTCAGCAATGACACCATGCAACCAAACTGGGCAAATGGACTAGGGTGGGCTCATGCAATGTTTATCTTATCAGTTTAGTGTCAGGTTGGGGACGTTCCTTTTCCTGACAAACTTGTCAGGTGAGGGACATACCTTGTATTGATACTCAAGTATCAAGCTAATTTCTTTATTAGCTAAAAGGACAAACTCTAAAAATATAAAGTAAATAATTAATAAAATAAAAGCTTGATTTTTGTCATATTTTGTAATACACTAAGAAAAAATAAAGGGAGGAAAAAAGAATGAACAAAAAAGTAGTAATGATTGTAGTAGCAGTTGTAGTTGCAATTACAGTAATAGTAGGAGGATTTTTACTATTATCTTCAGGAAAATCAAGTTTAAAGAAAGAAGTTGTTAGTCAAGAAAATTATGAGACTATACTTGATGAAGTAGGGAAAAAATTTGGAGAAAGCGATGAGACATATTATTATACATATGCTTGTATTTACCACACTGCAAGGGCAGGGGTTACAGAAGAATATCTTCAAAGTAAAGACGAAAGCATGTTATATAAAGATATTGCAGGAAAAACAGTACAACAATTAATTGATGAAGGTAAACAATTAATGGAAGAAAACAATGTAACAATAGAAGAATATAAAGAAAAATTAACAGAATTAGGTGGAGCATTAGCAAAGTAATGTCAGGTTGGGGACATTCCTTTTTCTGACAAGCTTGTCAGGATAGGGACATATCTTCGGCAGTTGACACATATAGAAAATGGCAGTAATCTGCCATTTTTTCTTTTGGATATAGCATTATTAAATAAAGTATGATATAGTAACGGAAAAGATATAGTAATTTAGGGAATGTAAGAAGTAATAAAAATAGGAAACGATAATTAAATTAGGGGGCAAATATTAATATAGAAAGGAAGCGTGCATTATGCCTCGTAATTCAAGAGAAAATCAAAAATCCTATACCAATATTTATCATGTGATTCTCCGTAGTATTAATCAACAAGAGATATTTTACGATAATATTGATAGAAGTAAATTTTTAAATTGTCTGAAAGTAACAAAAGAAAAATATCAGTATGATTTATATTCATATATCTTAATGAATAACCATGTTCATTTATTAATTATGGATAAGGAAAATAATTTATCAAAAATAATACAGTCGTTAGCAACAAGCTATGCAATGTATTTTAACAAGAAATATCAACGAATTGGTCATGTATTTTATAATAGATTTAAGAGCAAAAAAATAGAAAGTTTACCATATCTTCTAAATGTTATAAGGTATATTCATTTTAACTGCGAAAAAGCTAAAATGTGTGAGTTTGATAAATTTTACTGGAGTAGTTATCATGAATTCTTTAGAAGTGCTACTTTAGTAAATTCGGCAAAGCTACTAAAAATGATAGAAATGAACCAAAATGAATTTAAGTTTTTTCATGAAGGATATAGAAGACTTAAAGGCTTTGAAAAAGATAATTTTGAAATGGAAGAAACTATACTAGATGATGAATCAGCAATACAAAAAATAAAAGAAATGTTAAAAATAGACAATCTTGTAGACATTCAAAAGTTTAATAATAAAAAAAGAGATGAAATAATTTCGGAAATAGCAAAAATAGAAGGAATAAAGAAAAATCAAATTGCAAGAATTTTAGGTGTTAGTGAAAGGCTAATATATAGAGCAATAGAAAAAAATAAAAATTAAAGGAAGGTATGTCCCCAGACTGACAACTTTGTCAGAAAAAGGAACGTCCCCAACCTGACAAAGGAGAAAACAAATGGCAAAGACAAAAACAGTATTTGTATGCAGTCAATGTGGCTATGAGTCAACCAAATGGCTAGGAAAATGCCCAGGGTGTAATGAATGGAATAGTTTTTATGAGGAAAAGCTAGCTAAAGATACACGGAAATGGTATGGATAAAAAAAGTAGGTCAGTTACTCCAAAGGCTTTGAATGAGGTTGTAGGAAAAGATGCAGTTCGTACATATACTGGTATTGGAGAATTAGATAGAGTATTAGGAGGAGGCTTAGTAAAAGGCTCCTTAGTATTAGTTGGTGGAGAACCAGGAATTGGTAAGTCTACTTTGATTTTACAGCTTTGCGATAAAGTACAAGGGGAAGGCAAAGTATTATACGTTTCAGGGGAAGAATCAGCAGAGCAAATTAAGTTAAGGGCTGACAGATTAGGAATTCACAATGATGATATCCTATTTTTAGGAGAAACAGATATAGAGTTAATTGAAAATAATATTCTAGAATTAAAGCCGAAATTAGTGATTATTGATTCTATTCAAACTATGTACTCTGATGAGATTTCAGCTGCTGCAGGTACTGTTAGTCAAGTACGTGAAATTACGTCTCGAGTGATGAGAGTGTGCAAAAGTAATGAGATTACTACCATTATTATTGGACACGTAACGAAAGAAGGAAATATTGCAGGACCAAGAGTATTAGAACACATGGTGGATACAGTGCTATACTTAGAGGGAGAAAGATATTTTTCTTATCGTATTTTACGTAGTGTAAAAAATCGTTTTGGCTCTACGAATGAAGTAGGTATGTTTGAAATGCAAAGTGAGGGAATGGTGGAAATTACCAATCCATCTTCTGTATTAATTTCAGAAAGAGAGGACAATCCACCAGGTTCAGTGATTGTAGCAAGTATGGAAGGGACAAGACCGTTGTTGATTGAATTACAAGCACTAACTACGCCAACGATTTTTGGATTTCCACGAAGAACAGCAAATGGAATTGATTATAATAGACTTACTATTTTAGTAGCAGTATTAGAAAAAAGAGCAGGAATTCCTTTAAGCTCACAAGATATTTATCTCAATGTAGTAAGTGGTATTAAAATTAGTGAACCAGCAGTCGACTTAGGAATGGTAATAGTTTGTGCTTCTAGTTACAAAAATGTGAGTATAGATAAAACTACTGCTATTATTGGAGAAGTAGGGCTTACGGGAGAGGTAAGAGCAGTGAATTTAATTGATAAGAGGTTAAAAGAAGCGGAGAAGTTAGGTTTTAAAAAGTGTATTATTCCAGAAAGTAATAAAAAACTATTGAAAGAAAAGTATGATTTAGATATAATAGGGGTCAAAGACGTAAATGATGCTATGAGAGCAGTGGGATTGAAATAAGGAGGTTGAAAAGTGGCTATTAAGAAAGAAGACTTAATTACAGAAGTATTGAAGATGATTGCACCAGGCACACCAATTCGTGATGGATTAGAGAACATTTTGAAAGCAAAAACAGGTGCCTTAATTGTCATTGGAGAGACAAAAGATGTCTTAGAATTAGTAGATGGTGGATTTCAATTAGATATTGATTATACTTCTTCCAGATTATATGAGCTTGCAAAAATGGATGGAGCCATTGTTCTTAGCGCCGACTTTAAGAAAATTCTATATGCCAATGCACAATTAATTCCTTCTTCTAATGTAGCGACCACTGAAACAGGTACAAGACACCGTACAGCTGAACGTATGGCAAAACAGACCAATAGCTTAGTGATTAGTATTTCACAAAGAAGAAGCATTATTACTATTTTCAAAGGTAATCACCGCTATGTATTAGAAGATACTTCAAAAGTAATTTCGAAAGCAAGCCAAGCATTACAAACGGTTGAAAAATACAAAAAGGTATTTGACGATAAACTAGGACTTCTAAATGAATATGAATTTAATGATATTGTTACTTTAGAAAATGTTATTAACAGTATTCAACGTGCAGAAATGGTAATGAAAGTAGTAGAAGAAGTACAAAAAGCTATTTATGAATTAGGAGTAGAAGGAAGACTTCTTGAAATGCAATTAGAGGAATTAATAGGTGATTTGGAAAAAGAAGAGTTATATATTATTAAAGATTATATTGCGCCAGGTAAAAAGCGTACAGCAGAAAGAATATTAGAAGAAATTAGAAATTTAGATAGAGATGATTTGCTAATTGCAGAAAAAATTGCAAAAAGTCTCGGATATGGTGCATTTGATAATTATGATGAAGTAGGTGTTTATACAAGAGGGTACCGTGTATTAAATAAAATTCCAAGAATGCCAAGCAATATTGTAGAAAACTTAATCAAAAGCTTCAAATCTTTCCAACATATTTTAGCAGCCGACTTACAACAATTAGATGATGTTGACGGAATAGGTGAGATAAGAGCAAGAACTATTAGACAATCATTAAAACGTATGCAAGAACAATTTGTATTTGACAATTTAATGATGTAATTGTATAATCTCAAATAGTAAAAAAACTTAGGAGGAACTTATGAAAATATTTATTAGAATTATATTAGTGTTACTTATTATTTTAACATTAGCAGGAATAAGCTTTGTTGGATATGGCTTTTATAAAAAGGCTACAGTAAACTATCCAAATCCAGTAGCAACAATGGTAGTAAAAGACTATGGAGAAGTGAAAATTGAATTATATCCAGACAAAGCACCAAATACAGTTGCTAACTTTATTCGTTTAGCAAATAGAGGATTTTATAATGGATTAACTTTCCATAGAACAATTCCTGACTTTATGATACAAGGAGGAGATCCAAATGGAGTAGGTTCAGGTTCTCCAAAATTAAGTAATATTCAAGATAATGTAGAAAATGATAAAGAATATGCAATTAAAGGTGAATTTATTGCCAATGGCTATACAAAAAATAACTTAAAACACAAAAAAGGTGTTATTTCTATGGCAAGATCAGATTACAGCCAAGCAGGAAAAACAACAGAAGGCTATAACTCAGCAGGTTCACAATTCTTTATTATGACAGAAGACAATAGTACTTTAGATGGTGTTTATGCAGCATTTGGAGAAGTGAAATCTGGAATGGACGTAATAGAAAAAATAGAGAAAGTAGATGTAACTTATAGAAGTTCAGAACTAAAAGAAGGAGAAGAAGCACCAAAAGATAAAGATGGAAATGCCCTTCAAGCAGATAAACCTAAAAAAGATATAGTGATTGAAAGCATTAGTGTAGAAACTTATGGAGCAGATTATGGTATGCCAAAAACAATGGACGTATTTGATTACTATTCATGGTTAATGCAACAATATGGAATGAGTTTACAATAAACAATAGAAAAAAGGAGACCTTTATTTAGGAATCCTTTTTTATTTGAAATTATTTCAATTCCACCACAGTTACGCCCATCTCGCCCTCACCAAAAGTACCAATTCTAAAAGACTTTACATGAGAATGTTTTTTTAGATATTGATGAATACCTTCACGAAGTTTTCCTGTACCTTTACCATGAACAATACGAATAGGGGATATACCACTCATAATGCAGTTATCTAAATATTTATCAATCACATAAATAGCATCTTCTATATTTTGTCCAATTACATTAATTTCAGGAGAAATAAACTTCGCTTTAGAATCTTGAGCAGTTGTCACCTTTCCATGTTTTAAAGTATCAAACTTTAAATTAGTATTTTTTCTAGACATGTTATTATTAGTACTACTAGAACTTAGTTCATCTAATTTTAGATTCATTTTGACCAAACCAACTTGTACCTGTACTTCATCATTTTTATTCACATGACTACTTAAAATAACGCCAGAGTTTTGCAAACTAGGAACCCACACTTCAAGTCCTTGAGACACTTCAGATTTAGTCAATGGATTAGAGTTTATGACGTTAGTAGATACACTTCCTAAGTCTTTTATTTTATCATTTAATTCATTTCTTAATTGATTTGCTTTTCTAATATCTACCTCGTTTTTGGTTAATTCTTGTAGAATTTCATTTGCTTCTTCCTTAGCAGAAAATAAAACATCTCTAGCTTCAGATTTTGCATCTTCTAACATTTGCTGTCTTTTTTGTAACAAATCAGAATTGTCGTGTTCTAAAGACTTTCGTAAAACTTCAATTTGATTTAGATTTTTTTGTATTTCTTCTTTCTGTTTTTCAATCATAATTTTATCTTCATAAATACTTTTCAAAATTTCTTCAATAGAAGCATGGTCTTGTTTAATAAAAGAACTAGCTCTTTCGATAATATCAGAAGAAAGACCTAAACGCTTACTAATTTCAAAAGCATTACTTTTTCCAGGAATACCAACTAACAAATGATAAGTTGGTTTTAGATTTTCTACATCAAATTCAAAACTAGCATTTTCGAAGTCATCAGTAACCAAAGCAAATTCTTTTAGTTCCTGATAATGTGTAGTACAAAGAGTTAAAGCACCTTTTTGCGCAAGATATTCTAGTATACTAATTGCTAAACTAGCGCCTTCAATAGGATCTGTTCCAGAACCTAACTCATCTAATAGAACTAAACTATTAGACGTTATTTGCTTCGTAATTTCTACAATGTGAAGCATATGAGAAGAAAAGGTACTCAAGGATTCTTGAATATTTTGTTCGTCTCCAATATCTACAAAAATATGGTCAAAAACACAAATTTGACTTTCTTCGTGGCAAGGAAGAGGAATGCCAGAATATGCCATTAATAAAAGCAATCCAACAGTTTTTAAAGCAACTGTTTTACCACCAGTGTTTGGACCTGTAATCACTAAAGAGGTATAAGTTTCTCCCAGAGAAATATCAACAGGAACCACTATATTTGAAGCAATAAGTGGATGCTTTGCTTTAATCAGATTTATCTTTTTTTCACGATTTAAAATTGGCATGACAGCATTATTTTCCTTAGCATATTCAGCTTTAGCAAATAGCAAATCTAAAGTTCCAATAGTAGAGATATTTAACATTAATTCAGAAAAAATAGTATAAAGATTATTCGTTAATGACTGTAAGATTTTTTCGATTTCAATATCTTCTTCCATTCGTAAGCTAGCTATTTGATTATTAGCTTCGAAAATACTAGTAGGTTCTATATAAACAGTAGAGCCACTAGAAGAGATATCATGAATAAATCCTTGTATGTTTGCACGGTATTCTTGTTTAACAGGAATAACATAACGGTTGTTACGAATGGTAATTACTGGTTCCATCAAATATTTAGTATAACTAGAAGAATGTAGCAAAGAAGATAATTTATCTTTAATTCCTTGCTCTAAATTTCTATGGCTTTTTCTTAAACTAAAAAGTTTAGAAGAAGCATTATCGCTAATTGTATTTTCATCTAAAATCTTATTGAAGATTTCTTGCTCAATAGAAGGGTTAGCATATAGCATAGAAAAATAATCCTGTAAAATGTTAATATTTTCTTCTGAGACTTCTTGACTAGAAGAACTTAAAAAATCCTTTTTAAAATAATCTTTTAGCTCTCTAGAAACTTTTAACAAATGTGCTAAATCTAAGAGAGATTTAGCAGATAGAATTTGATTACTCTCCAAAGTTTTTAAAGGAATTTCTAATTGATTTAAGGCAGCTAATGGAGGATGTCCTTTAGCGTAAAGCAGTTTAACTGCTTCCATAGTTTCTAAAAGTGAAATTCTAACTTTTTCAAAAGAAAAAGTTGGTTCCATTTGAAAGCAAAGTTTTTTTCCAAGATAAGTCTTGCAATATTTTTCGATTATCTGTATAATTTGGTTATATTCTAGTTTACAATATAAGTCCATTGGTGTAAATGTATCCTTTCAAAATCATTTTTGTATGTACTATTATGCCATAAAAATGGGTAAAATACAAGTAAATCAAGGAGGAAAACATAAGATGAATGTAAAAAAACAAGATGGTGTTACATTACTTGTACTAGTAATTACAATTATCGTTATTTTAATTATTGTTGGTACTAGCGTAGGAACAATAGTAAGTAGACAAGGTCTTTTGAAATCTGCTCAAGAAGCACAAGAAGTACAACAGAATTATTCGGAGAAAGAAGAACAAAAAACGAATGACTTAATAGATAGTGTGGGCAGTTCGGGAACAGGTGTTAATACTATTGATTTAGAAGAAAATGCTAATAGTCCAAAATTAAGAGAAGGAATGATACCTGTAAAATGGAAAGATGACTCTTGGTTTGTAACAGATAGTAGTGATGATAATTGGTATAATTATGGAGCAAAACAATGGGCCAATATTATGCTAACAGATGGAATGACAGTAGAGGGAATTACAAGTGTAGAAACAGCAACTTTACAAGAAATGAAAGGAAAAAAAGTAACTTCTGTAGGTAGTATGTTTGTGTGGATTCCAAGATACGCCTATAGAATAACAGAAAACTATCATAAAGGTGGAGATTCTATTACTGGAAAAGTAGATATTTGTTTCTTAAAAGAAGCAACAAATAATTCAGCTCAAGAAGGAAAGAATATTGTAGAATATAATGCAGCGACAACAAAAAACTATACATCTTTCCCAGATGGATATGTAGTACACCCAGCTTTCCAATATGAACAAAATATAACAGGCATATGGGTAGCTAAATTTGAAGCAAGTCATACAGAATGTACGAATCAAGAAAATACAGGTTCAACCAATACAAATGTAACAACTAAAACATTACAAGTAAAACCAGGAATAACAAGTTGGAGAAATATCCAAATTGGTACAAGTTACTCAGTTTGCTTAAATTATCAGCCAACATTAAATAGTCACTTAATGAAAAATACAGAATGGGGAGCTGTGGCATATTTCAGTCAAAGTGTGTATGGAAAAAGTGATAAAATTTGGATAAATAATAGTGGAAGCTATATTACAGGGTCAGCAGGAGATAACGCTATTTCAAGCCAAAATATAGGTACAAATACTAATTATGCAAGTACACAATCAGTCAATGCGAGTTCAACAGGTAATGTTACAGGGGTTTATGATTTAGTAGGAGGAGCTTGGGAATACACAGCAAGTTATATAGACAATAGTTATGTTAAAGAAGTAGGAACAGACGGAGCAATTAGTAGTAATAATCAATATGATTATGGAGACGTATTAATTAAAGGAGCTAATAAAACAAAATTTAATTATACAATGGCAAATACAGATAACTCCACTAACAATTATGGAATTAATAAAGAGAAATATGGAGATGCTATTTATGAAGTATCTAGTAATAGTATTTCTAATTGGGACGATAGCTGGAACGCGGAATTTTCACAATTTCCAAGTGCAGAAACACCATTTATGATACGTGGTGGAGAATATGGAAGTAGCAGTCTAGCAGGAATCTATGCATTTCAAGGAAAATCAGGGGGACCTGCCACAAACTGTAGTTTTAGACCAGTGTTAGTGGTATTATAAAAAATATAGAAAGAATGAATACTTGAAAATTTTAACAAAAATGTTAAAAAACACTTGCAATTACTAGAAAAATAGGGTATACTAATAATCACAAGATTAATTACTAGAAGCGTGGGAACAAATCCCACGCTTCTATCGTAAATGTCAGGTTGGGGACGTTCCTTTTTGTGACAAAGATGTCATATAGGGGACAGACCTCTAGAAAATGAAGTTAAGAAGTGTCCCTAACCTGACAAAGAAGGAGTAAAATGGCAAATATAGAAGAAAAGGTGGAAAACCTAATTTGTAAAACAATTGAAGACTTGGGCTATGAGTTATATGATGTAATCTATGAAAAAGAAGCACAAGACTATTACCTAAGAATTTTCATTGATACACCTACTGGAATAAGTTTAGAAGATTGTGAGAAAGTAAATAATGCAATTAATGATATGTTAGATGAAGCAAATTACATTAAAGATCAATATTTCCTAGAAGTATCATCACCAGGAGTAGAAAGAGTGCTTAGAAAAGACAAACATTTACAAGCAAGTATAGGAAAAGAAATTGTGTGTAATTTATTTAAGCCAATAGAAAAAGAAAAGCAGATAGAAGGTAATTTACAAGCATTTGACAAAGATAAATTAATATTACAGATTGAAGGAAAAGAAGAAGTTAGAGAAATACAGAGAAAAGATATTGCGAAAATGAAGTTAAAATATCATTGGAATTAAGGAGGAATTGGGAAAAAATGAAGAAGGCAAAAGCAAATGGACCAGCTATTGATAGCAAAGAATTAATTGAAGCACTAGAGGAACTTGAAAAAGAAAGAGGAATTAAAAAAGATGTTATTTTAGAGTCTATTGAAACTGCTTTAGTAACAGCATATAAAAGAAACTTTGAATCTAGCGAGAATGTAAAAGTAACCATGGATAGTAAGTCAGGAGAAACTCATGTATATGCCGAAAAAGAGGTAGTAGAAATAGTAGAAAATCCAAACTTACAAATTAATTTAGCAGATGCACAAAAACTAAGCAAAAAATTAGCTATTGGAGATGTTGCTGAAATTGAGATTGTTCCAAAGAACTTCGGAAGAATTGCAGCACAAACAGCAAAGCAAGTTATTGTACAAAAAATTAGAGAAGAGTCTAGAAATGTTCTTTTTGATGCATTTAATGAAAGAAAAGGTGAAATAGTATCAGGATTAGTACAAAAAGCTGATGGTGGAGTTGTTGTATTAGATTTAGGAAGACTAGAAGGGATTATGACAGTAAGAGAACAAATACCAACTGAAAAATATCATGTAAATGATAAATTAAGAGCTTATGTAGTAGATGTAGAAAGAGGAGCAAAAGGTTCACCACAAGTATTGGTATCAAGAGCATGTCCAGATTTTGTTAGAAAATTATTTGAATTAGAAATTCCAGAAATCTATGAAGGAGTTATTGAACTAAAAAGTGTTTCAAGAGACCCAGGAAGTAGAAGTAAAGTAGCAGTATATTCTCCAAATGAAAATATTGACCCAGTTGGTTCTTGCGTAGGACAAAAGGGAATTCGTATTCAAAATATTATCAATGAATTAAGTGGAGAAAAAATTGATGTGATCGAATGGAATGCAGATCCAGCTATCTATATTTCTTCAGCATTACTTCCAGCACAAGTTATGGCAGTAGATATTCATGAAGAAGAAAAATTTGCACAAGTTATTGTTCCTGATGACCAACTATCTTTAGCCATTGGAAAAGCAGGTCAAAATGCTAGATTAGCAGCAAAATTAACAAATTGGAAAATTGATATTAAGAGTGAATCTCAATTTAGAGAGATGATGCAAAAGGCTCAAGAGGAAGCTGAAAATGCAGAAGAAGTAGTGGAAAGTGCTAAGACAGAGGAAGTAATAGAAGAAGTAGAAGAAAAGCCAGTTAAGAAGACTACAAAGAAAACTACGAAGAAGGAAGAAATAGTAGAAGAGCCAGTAGAAGAAAAGAAGGCTAAAAAAGCGACGAAGAAAGCTACTGAAAAAGAAGAAAGTGAAGTTGTTGAAGAAGTAAAAGAAGAAAACAAAACAACTAAAAAGGCAAAGGCAAAAAAAGAAGAAGTAGCTGATGAAGCAGAAGAAGAACCTGCAAAAGAAAAGAAGACAAGGAAGACAAAAAAGAAAACAGATGAATAATGTATAAAATTTGCAAATACATTTAAAATGGAGGAAGTGACAAACATTTTGAAAAAATTACCACAAAGAACATGTATTGGATGCAATACACAAAAGGATAAAAAAGACTTAATTCGTATTGTAAAAAATAAAGAGGGAGAAATCTCATTAGATAAAACAGGAAAAGCACAAGGAAGAGGAGCATATCTTTGTGATAATACAGAATGTTTAGAAAAAGCGATTAAGTCAAGAAGATTAGAAAAAAGTTTTGAAATGAAAATAGAAGATAACATCTATGAAGAGTTAAGAGAAAGAATAAAGGAGTAATAGAATTTGAGCGATAGCACAAAAATATGTGGACTAATAGGAATTGCCACAAAAGCAGGAAAGATTGTAGCTGGTACAGATGCCTGTATAGAAGAAATGCAAAAAGGCAAGGTGAAGTTAGTATTGGTAGCTGAGGATGCTTCTGAAAGAACAAAGAAAACCTTTGAGGAAGAAGCAAAAAAATATCAGATTACAATATATACGATATTATCCATAGAGGAATTAAGTAAAGCAATGGGGAAGGTAAATAAGGCAGTGATAGGAATTAAAGATATTGGTTTTTCGAAAAAGATAATAAGTATTATTAATGGGGGTGAAGTGATTGGGTAAAATTAAAATACATGAAATAGCAAAATTATTAGGATTAGGAAGTAAAGAGGTGGTAGCCAAAGCACAGGAATTAGGAATTGAGGCAACTAGCCACATGAGTGCTGTGGAAGAAGAACAAGCAAGCAAAATTAAAGCAAGTTTCAAAGGTGAAGAAAAGAAGGCTATAGCAAAAACAGAAAAGAAAGAAGAGCAGTCAGAAAAGAAAAGTAGCGATAAAAAGAAAGCAGAAAAACAAACCCCAGTCATTATTAGACGTGAGGTAATTCGCACTGACATTGAGGAAAAAGAAGAAAAGAAAGAAAAGCATGAAGTCAATAGAAATGATGTTGGTTTTGTAGAAAGAAGAAAAAATCAAGACTATAACATTGTTTACAGAAAACAACCTGTAAAACCAATGACAGTAAGTGAATTATTTGGTTTAAAAACTCCTCAAAAAGAAGAGAAAAAGGGAGAAATTATAGAAGAAGCTACAAAACCAATAGAACCAGAAATTGCAGAAACAGAACCAGTCGTAGAAGAAATAAAGAAAGAAACTCCAAAAGAAGAACCAAAGGTTGAAGAAGTAAAACCAAAACAAGAAGAAAAACCAGTAGTAGAAGAAAACAAAAATACTACTGTTCCTTCGAATACACAAAATTCTTATCCGGAAAATAGAGTAAATAATTACCAAAATAATCGCCAAGGAAATGGATATAATAATCGTCAAAATGGTAGTTATGATAACAGGCAAAATGGCTACCAAAATCGCGATAATAGACAATTTGATAGAAATAATAACCGTCCTTATGGTCAAAATAATCACCAAGGAAATGGATATAATAATCGTCAAAATGGTAGTTATGATAACAGGCAAAATGGATATCAAAATCGCGATAACAGACAAGGTGGCTATCAAAACAGAGATAACAGACAAAATGGTTACCAAAACCGCGACAATAGACAATTTGACAGAAATAATAACCGTCCTTATGGACAAAATAATGGTTATCAAAATAATCGTCAAGGAAATGGATACAATAATAATAACCGTTTCCAAAATGGAAATCGCCCATTAGATAATAGAGGAATTGACCGTAATATCAAAGATATTATGGCTACTGAGATTGTAGAAAAAGAAGATAAAAGAGATATTAGCACAAGAGCAATTGATAAAGAAAAAGCAAATCGTTATGAAGATAATAAAGCAAAAAAAGGAACAAAAGCAAAAAAAGGTGACCGTTTCCAAGAAAGCTTTAATGAAGGTAAGTTAAAAGACTTAAAACAAGTAAACCAATTATCTAATATGTTTGATGACCAAGAAGGTGGAATGCTTGATTACTATGATTTAACAACTGCTCGTGGAAAGAGAAATAAACGTAAACCACAAAGAGAAGAGGAAAGAAACAAACAAAAAATCTTTGAATTAAAAGAAATTACTATCCCAGAAATGATTACAGTAAAAGACTTAGCTATGGAAATGAAGAAAACCAGTGGGGAGGTTATTAAAAAGCTATTTAATTATGGAATTATGGCTACTATTAATAACACCATTGATTTTGATACTGCATTTTTAGTAGCAGAAGAATTTGGAATTACTGCAACCAAGAAAGAAGAAGTAAAAGAAGAAGATATCCTATTTGACGACACAGAAGATACTGCTGATGAATTAGAAGCAAGACCACCAGTTGTTGTTGTTATGGGACACGTTGACCATGGAAAAACTTCACTATTAGATGCTATTCGTAGTACCAATGTCATTGAAGGTGAAGCTGGAGGAATTACCCAGCATATTGGTGCGTATAAAGTAAATATTAAAGGTAGAGAGATTACATTTTTAGATACACCAGGACACGAAGCATTTACTGCAATGCGTGCAAGAGGTGCTCAAATTACAGATATTGCAATTTTAATTATCGCAGCAGATGATGGTGTTATGCCACAAACAGTAGAAGCTATCAACCATGCAAAAGCTGCTGAAATTCCAATCATTGTAGCAGTCAACAAAATTGACTTACCAGGTGCTAACGTTGAAAAAATCAAACAAGAATTAATGGAATATGAACTAGTACCAGAGGAATGGGGCGGAGATACTATCTATGTGCCAATTTCTGCTAAAAAGAAATTAAATATTGACAACTTATTAGAAATGGTGCTATTAGTAGCTGACATGAAAGAATTAAAGGCAAATCCTAATAAACAAGCAAAAGGTACTGTTATTGAGGCAAGACTAGATAAAGCAAAAGGACCAATTGCATCTATGCTCGTACAAAGAGGAACCTTAGATGAAGGTGATACTATCGTTGTAGGAAAATCAATTGGTAGAATTCGTGCTATGAAAAATGATAAAGGACAAAAAGTTAAAAAAGCAGGACCATCTACTCCAGTTGAAATCATGGGATTGACAGAAGTGCCAGAAGCAGGAGATACTTTCTATGAAGTAAAAGACGAAAAAATGGCAAAACATTTAATTGAAAGAAGAAAACGTCAAGAGAGAGAACAAATTATGGCGGAAAACAGCAAAGTAACATTAAGCAACTTATTTGAAAAAATGGAAAGTGAAAACTTAAAACAATTAAATATTATTGTAAAAGCAGATGTACAAGGTACAGCACAAGCTTTAAAACAATCACTAGAAAAATTATCTAATGACGAAGTAAAGGTAAGAGTTATTCATGCAGTAGCAGGAGCAGTTACAGAGTCAGATGTTCAACTTGCTAAAGCAGGAAAATGTATTATTCTTGCATTTAATGTACGTCCAGTAAATACAGCAAAAGATATGGCAGAAAAAGAAGCTGTTGAAATTAAACAATATTCTGTTATTTATCAAGCCTTAGAAGACGTAGAAGCAGCTATGAAGGGAATGCTAGAGCCAATCTATGAAGAGAAAGTAATAGGAAATGCTATTGTAAGACAAACTTTCAGAGTTTCAGGGGTTGGAACCATTGCAGGTGCTTATGTATCTGACGGTAGAATAGAAAGAAATGCAGGAGTTCGTGTTATCCGTGAAAATGTAGTTATCCATGATGGAAAATTAGTATCTTTAAAACGTTTCAAAGATGACGCTAAAGAAGTAACAAAAGGCTTTGAATGTGGACTTCAAATTGAAGGATACAATGACGTTAAAGAAGATGATGTATTAGAGTTTTATATTATGGAAGAGGTTAAGAGATAATGTCGTACTTAGGGACGTTAAGTCAGCTGTGTGAAGCGAAGCGAGCTACAGATGATTTATGAGATGGAACGTAGTGAAATGTATAGTTAGTGCGACATCTGTCCCTAACCTGACAGAAAGGAAATTAAATGACCAAAAACAATAGATTAGACCGTGTAAATGAAGAATTGAAAAAGACTATTAGCAATGTCCTTACTTTTGAACTTCAAAATTCAAAAGTAACAGGAATGGTTAGTGTAACAAAAGTAAGAATTACACCAGATTTTAGATATGCTAAAGTTTATGTAAGCTTATTAAATTCAAAAAGTAATACAAAGACCATGGAAGGCTTAAAAGAATCAGCAGGTTTTATACGTGCACAAATTGCTAAAACCATGAATTTAAGAGTAACACCAGAACTAAGTTTTGAAATAGATGATTCTATGGAATACGGTGCTAAGATAGATAAAATATTAAATGAATTGAATCACAAAGAAAAATAGTGTCCGATTGGGGACGTTAGTTTAGCGGACATTTGACATAATATGGTCCGTTAAACTAACGTCCCCAACTGGACAAAAGGAGTAAAAAATGACGTTAGATAACATATTAGAAGAAATTAAAAAAGCAGAGAAAATTGTAATATTAACACATGAACATCCTGATGGTGATGCGATAGGAAGTAGTTTAGCAATGTATCATGCATTAAAAGCATTCGGAAAAAATCCAGATGTCGTTATACCTGTACATTCTAAAGTCTTTAATTGCTTACCAGGAGTAGAAGATATTAAAACAGAAAGTGATGTAGAAAATTACGATTTAGCCATATCACTAGACTGTGCAACAATTAAAATGTTAAATGGATTTGCTAACTATTTTGAAAATGCAAAGGTAAAAGTTTGTATTGACCACCATAGTACGAATACTATGTTTGGAGATTATAACTATGTAAATCCAGCAGCACCAGCCTGCGCACAAATTCTATTGGTCATTCTAGAATACTTTGGAATAGAAATGACAAAAGAAATTGGTACTTGTATTTTGGCTGGAATTATTACAGATACTGGAGGATTCAAATATCAAGGTGTAACAGCAGAAACATTTGAATTTGCAGCATGGTTATTAAATAAAGGTGTTAATGTATCTAGTATCTATCGTCAAGTATTAGAAACAAAGACAAAGCCAAATTTTGAATTACATAGGTTGGCTAGTAATAGAGTAGAGTTTTTAGAAGAAGGAAAGATTGCTTATACTTATATCACAGCAGAAGACGAAGAAAAAGTTGGAGCAGAAAGTGGAGACCATGAAGGAATAGTAGATATTGGAAGATGTGTAGAAGGAGTAGAAGTCTCTATTTTTATTCGTCAAACAGAAAAAGGATGTAAAATTTCACTTCGTTCAAACAACTATGTTAATGTAGCGGATGCATGCGCCATCTTTGGCGGTGGGGGACACGCTAGAGCAGCAGGAGCTACTATTCAAGGAACGATAGAACAAGCAAAAGAAAAGGTATTAAATGAAGTAATTAGATTGCTTTAATTTTATAGAAACAATAAATATCTATTATATCACTTGTATAATAGATATTTATTATACTGTGAGAATAAAAATAAAGGAAAATAAAAATGGATGGAATTTTAATAGTAAAAAAAGAAAAAGGATGTACTTCACATGATGTAGTAGCCAAAGTAAAAAGAATAGCCAAAACAAAAGTAGGGCATACAGGGACATTAGACCCTATGGCGACAGGTGTGCTTCCACTACTGTTAGGTGAAGGAACGAAGCTTTCTAAATACTTAATTGAACATGACAAGATTTATGAGGCTGTAGTTCAATTGGGGAAGAAAACAGATACGGCAGATAGTGAAGGAAAAGTAATTGAAGAAAAAGAAGTAGACTCTAATTTAGTAATAACAGGAAAGATACAGACAATGTTAAAACAATTAGAAGTCAAACAAATGCAAAGACCTCCTATTTATTCTGCAATTAAAATAAAAGGAAAGAAGCTATATGAATATGCAAGAAAAAACGAAGAAATAGAAATTCCAGAACGTGAGATTGAAATTTATAATATGCAGTTAATAGACCTCAATGAAGAAGAAAAAACAATTTCTTTTAGAGTGCACTGTTCAAAAGGTACATATATTAGAAGCTTATGTGAAACAATAGCAGAAAAGTTGAATACAGTAGGATATATGAAAGAATTAAGTCGTATTAAAGTAGGGAAGTTTACCATAGAACAAGCTATATCCATAAAAGAAATAAAAACTTTAGAATCAATGAAACAAGAAGAAAAAAATCCAGATATCAACTTTTTGCAAGAAAACTTGATAACCATAGAGCAATTTTTTAGAGATAAAGCTAGTATTATATTAAATGAAAGACAATTAACTTTATTTTATAATGGTGTACAACAAACAAGAAAAGAGAAAGATGAAATTTATAGAATTTATGACGAAAAAAATCAATTTATTGGAACTGGAGTTATTGAAAAAGGTTTATTAAAAAGAGAAATTGTAATAAAAAATATAAAGGACTAAGAACATAAAATTCTTAGTCTTTTCCTATTTAATAATTTTCGCAATTCACTTCAAAGTATGCTTGTGGATGTTTACAAACAGGACAAATAGTAGGAGCTTCCATACCAACGTGAATATGTCCACAGTTTCTACATTTCCAAACAGTAATACTTCCTTTTTTGAAAACTTCACCATTTCCTAGGTTTTCAATTAACTTTCTATATCTTTCTTCATGATGTTTTTCAACTTCTGCAATTCCTCTAAAAGTAGCTGCGATTTCTGCAAATCCTTCTTCATCAGCAACTTTAGCAAAATTAGCATACATATCTGTCCATTCATAATTTTCGCCAGCTGCAGCATCATTTAAATTAGATAAGGTATCTCCAATACCTTTTAAATATTTAAAATGTAATTTAGCATGTTCTTTTTCATTCTCAGCAGTCTCTAAAAAAATAGCAGCGATTTGCTCATATCCTTCTTTTTTAGCAACACTAGCAAAATAAGTATACTTATTTCTAGCTTCTGATTCTCCTGAAAAGGCAGCTCTTAAATTAGCCTCTGTTTTTGAACCCTTTAATTCCATAATTTTCCTCCTAAAATAATATTATTAACGCCTACATCATATACCACAAAAGGAAAAAAGTCAATTTATACAGAAAAGAAATTTTCTTCATTTTATATAAGCAGCATAAAGTAAACATAAAATGTTGCAAAAATGAATTATGTGTGGTATAATTTATGTATAGGTGGTGAAATATGGATAAAAAGGAAAAGAATAGTTTAAAAAGATTAAGCAATGTATTAAAGAAAAACAGCTTAAAAATTGTATTAATACTTTTTCTATTCATCTTATGTGGATACTTTTACTCATATAACATGGTTGTACCAAAGTACAAATCAATTTCTACCATGCTACTAACAAGCGATAATGTAAATAAAGATACAGACAGCCTAACACAAAACGATATCAATTTAAATAAAAACTTAATTGGTACGTATGGAAGAATACTAAAGAGCAGCAGTGTACTAAACAAAGTGATTGAACGCTTGAACTTAGACATGGAAGAAGAAGAGTTATACAGAAATATTGAAATAGAAGAAGTAAAAGACACTCAAATTATTGAAATTGGAGTAATACATGAAGATCCAGCTGAAGCACAAAAAATAGCTGGGACTTTAAATGATGTATTTATCCAAGAAATTAGAGAATTTTATAAAATAGATAATATCAGTATTGTAGATCAAGCATCATACGAAACAGAGCCATATAATATTCATCATATGATTGATATTTTGATGTTCTTTGGAGCAGGGCTTGTAGCATGTACAATTATGATATCTATTATCTATGTCTTAGATACAACAATCAAAATAGAACAAGATATTGAAGAATATGTTGGATTAAATGTAGTAGGTGTTGTACCATTCCATAAATCTAAAACAGATGAAGAACTAATTGTACATCACCATAGTAAATCAGTAGTATCAGAAGCATTTAAAACTATCAGAACTAACATAGCATTTTCAAAATCAAAGGAAGAATCTAAAACCATTTTATTTACCAGTTGTAATGCATCAGAAGGTAAAAGTTGGATTACTGCAAATATGGCAGTAGCATATGCATGGTCAAATAAAAATGTTATCATTGTAGATGCAGACATGAGAAAAGGTAGACAACATAATATTTTCCAAGTATCAAACGAAAATGGTCTATCAGAATGTTTAAGAGAAATTAAAAATAGCGAAGATTATAAAACATTAAAAAATTATATTAAACAGACAAATGTACCAAAAGTACATATTATTACAATAGGAGCAGTGCCTCCAAACCCATCTGAATTATTGTCATCAGGAAAATTAAGTGAATTAATTCAAATGTTGAAATGTGTATATGATGTAGTTATTATAGATGGTACACCTTGTAACCTAGTAGCAGACAGTATTCCAGTATCTAGAATTGCTGATTCAACAGTACTTGTTACAGAATGTAGAAGAACTAAAATTGAAGATTTGAAGAACGTAATGAAGTTAATTCAAAACGTTGGTGGTAATATTGAAGGTGCCATTTTAAACAAAAAAGAAATGAAAAGTAAAGAATATGGCAAAGGATATTACTATGGAAAAATAGATGACAACAATACAACTATAGAACTACAAACTTATAGTGTAAAAGAATTAATTGAAAACAGAAAACAAAGCATAGAAGAAATAGACGAACAAGTTGTATTAGAACCAACTATGAAAGAAGAACAAATTACATTACTTGCTGAAAAAATTGAGGGATTAGAAGATAAGCTATTAAAAATTCCAGACATGAATTTAGCAGAATATACAAAAGCAGTAGAAGATATCAGGGCTATTTATGAGAACGAAATTGATAAAAATAAATTAGCCGAAAATATCAAAGAAAATATTATCAAAAATGAATTGGTAAAAAAATTAGAGCAAAACAATGAAGAAACCAAAAATGTTCTCGCACAGAAAATGGAGCAATTAAACCGTGAAAATGAGATTACAAGTTTAATTCAAAAAATTGATAGCATTGAAAATGCCATTAATCAAGACACTACTGAAGAGAAAATAGTTAACATGATTTCTGAAATGAAAGAAGAACAAAGCAGAAAAATAGAAGAATTAGATAGTAGTAAAATATTATCTGACATTTTAGAAAGAATGGATATGCTAACACAAAGCCAAAATGAAAATATTGAAAAGAACAGCTTAGAAACAAAATATTTACTAGAAAATAGTAATGTAGAAACCAGAAATTTATTAGCAAATAGCCAAGAAGAAACCAAAAACTTGATAGAGAAAAGTAATGAAACAACTAGAAGTATATTAGAAGAAAAGATGGCAAATTTAAACTATAAACAAGAAATCGATAGTTTGATGAACAAACTTAACAACCTAGAAGATAACATGAATAACAATGAAACACAAGAAAGCATCAAGATGATTGAAGAGAAAATTCAAGCTATGATTTTAGAAATGAAAGAAGAACAAAACAAAACTACACAAAGACTATTAGAAGATAAAATGCAAGATATACTTAATGCTATGAAATCAGA
The DNA here is from genome assembly GCA_022797635.1 of Clostridia bacterium. GTDB lineage: Bacteria > Bacillota > Clostridia > TANB77 > CAG-508 > CAG-273. The sequence continues at coordinate 1,561 of JAAWKZ010000007.1, read as the reverse complement.
AACAACAGAAAATACGATGAAAATGCTAGAAGAAAACTTCAAAACAATGATTACTAATATCATGGAAAATCAAAATGCAACACAAAACCTATTAGAAGAGAAAATGGCAAAATTAAATTACAAAGATGAAATTAGTAACTTAATGAGCAAAATTACAGATGTAGAACAAGCAATTAATAGCAAAGATTCAGAGGAGAAATTAAGCAAAGTAGTAGAGAAAATGAAAGCAGATAATGAGAAGAAACTAGAAAAATTAGATAGTTCAGCTCAGATCAAAGAGATTATGAAAGAATTAAAGAAAATTAACACAAGATATGACAAACTAGCATTAGAAGTAAACAAAAACTTAACAGAAATGAAGAAAGCTTCTCGAACTACAGACAAACAACCAGCAAAACAAACTACAAAAACAAAATCAGCTAACAAGAATAAAGTAATTGAATTAGAAACTGCTAAGAAGAAACTAAAACAAGAAGAACTAATTATCGAATACGGAAAAGAAATTGAATATGAACAATTATTAGACTTAGCAATTGGAGTGTATGAATTTAATACTAATCAAAATCAAAGGAGGGCAGAGTAGAACATGGAAGAAGAGATGAAAATAACTAAAAAGAAAACCGGAAAAAAGATGAAAATCATCATTAGTATTTTCAGTGTTCTACTATTGCTCATCATAGCAATTGTGACATTAGGAAGTTTCTACATTAATGACAAATTAGCAAAAATTAATTATGTGGAACTTGATCAAAATAAGATACAAGTAAATCCAGAAGTATTAGTAAAAGCAGATGCGCTAGAAACTTATAGAACAATTGCTTTATTTGGAATTGATGCAAGAGCAGACACCTACGATAAAGGAAATAGAAGTGACTGTATTATCTTAGCAATTTTAAATGAAAAGACTAAAGAAGTTAGTTTAGTATCAGTTTATAGGGATACTTATTTAAAAATGACAGACATGTACTTAGATAAAGTGACACATGCCTATTCTTATGGTGGTCCAGAATTAGCGATTAGTACACTAAATACAAACTTAGATTTAGATATCAAAGAATTTGTAACAGTGAACTTTGATGTAGTAGTAGAAGCAGTAGATGCTTTAGGAGGAATTGAATTAGATATTACTGAAGAAGAAACAAAATATATTAATGGATATATTGGAGAAATCAATCATGTAACAAAACATTCCTCACCAAATATTGCAATAGCAGGTAAACAAAAAGTAGATGGTGTACAAGCTTTAGCATATTCCAGAATTCGTTATACAGCAGGTGGAGACTATAAAAGGACAGAAAGAATGAGAACTGTGATTACAAAGATGCTTCAAAAAGCGAAAGGATTAAGTGTAACAGAATTAAATAAAATAGTAGATATTCTATTACCTAGAACTTATACAAACATTGAAGCACAAGAGATTTTAGCAATGATACCAGAACTTACAACTTATAAAGTGAAACACAATATTGGTTGGCCATATGAAACCAAAGGTGCAACAATTAATGGAATTTGGTATGGACCACCAATTACGTTAGAAAGTAATGTTATAAGATTACATAGA
>JAAWKZ010000022.1 GCA_022797635.1 Clostridia bacterium | reverse complement strand
TGCTCAGGGTGTTAAAACTTGTTTGTTACAGCCTGAGTATGCAAAAATAATGAAATTATTTTTGTATTCCGATATTTTTTCTAATTTTCACAAACGGAAATAAAGCCGTTACAATTTTCACGATATAAAAATAAAAGGCAACTAAATAGAAAAATTTAGATTTCCCATTGCCTTTTATTTTATAAAAAAGTATAAAATTTTAATGATTTTTTATTAGAATTTAAGTGGTTTGAGGCAGTTATTTTACCCAACTTTTACCCAATCTGACATAATAGTGCCTAAAAATAGCATTATTGTAAACCGTCTCAGAACAACAAAAAATCACTAAAACCGTTATAGTTCTAGTGATTAAACTTTGGTTGCGGGGGTAAGACTCGAACTTACGACCTTCGGGTTATGAGTTTTTTCTCATTTTCTCATCCACTTTTTATTTCGTTATGTTTTTCCATTTATCCTCTTTAAAACCAGCTATAGTACCTTTATCAGATACAAGTACAGGTCTTTTTATTAGCATGCCGTCGCTAGCTAGTAGGGATAGTTTTTCCTCATCGTTCATTTGTTCTAGCTTATCTTTTAAGTTAAGTTCTTTATATTTAAGTCCGCTGGCGTTGAACCATTTTCTAATTTCTAGTCCGCTTCTCTTAATCCATTCTCTTAGTTCTGCTACTGTTGGAGTTTGTTCTACGATGTGTCTATCTTCGAATTCGATATTGTTTTCTTGTAGCCATTTCTTTGCTTTTTGGCATGTTGAACATTTTGGGTATTCTATAAATAAATTTTTCATTTCTATTCTCCTATATTTGTAAATGTAATCTTATTTGCAAGAATTATATCACCTTATATACTATTTGTCGATAAATAATTCCGCATATTATGGTTTTAATATGATTTATAATGTAATCTTTTTCAATATAATGAGCTGAGTATGAGTTACTATTCAAAATGCTTTTTAATAACGAATTACTTAATTATATTGAAAAAATTCATAAAAAAGAACGCTATTTCTAGCGTTCCTGTTTATATACTAATCTTGAGTATATGGTAAAATTGCAATATGTCTTGCTCTCTTAACAGCCAAAGTAATTTCTCTTTGATGTTTAGCACAAGCACCTGTTGCACGTCTTGGTAATATCTTACCTTTATCATTGATGAATTTTTTCAATTGATCAGCGTTTTTATAATCAAGCTCTAAAGCTTTGTCACTGCAAAGTGGACAAACTTTCTTTCTAGCTTTTCTGAACTTTGGATTAAAATCATCATCCATGTTATTGTTTCTATTATTTCTTCTATTTTTCTTATCTGCCATTTGTCTAACCCCCAATCTTTTCTAATTTTTAGAATGGTAAATCGTCATCTGAAGATACTTGGAATTCTTGGCTATCAGCAACTGCTGTTCCAAAAGTGTTCTCAAAACTATCTCCAGCTCCGTCTCTTCTACTATCTGCGAAGTAAGCTTCTTCAGCAATTACTTCTGTAACATAGTGTTTTTGACCTTGTTCATCATCCCAGTTTCTTGTTTGAATTCTACCAATTATTCCAACTTGTTGACCTTTTTTGAAATATTTGCTACAGAATTCTCCTGTTTTGCTCCAAGCAACAACAGGTATAAAATCAGCTTGTCTTTCTTCACCTTGTCTTGCAAATCTTCTGTTTATAGCCAAAGTAAAAGAAGCTACTAGTGTATTGTTTGTTTGTGTATATCTTGTTTCTGGATCTCTTGTTAATCTACCCATTAATATAACTTTGTTCATTTTTTTCCACCTTTCTATAAGGCTTTCCTTAAGGTATTCCTTAAATATTAAACATCTTTTCTAACTGTTATAAATTTCATAACACTATCAGTAATTCTGTAGATTCTTTCTAATTCTGTGATGAATTCTGGGTTAGCTTCAAAAGTATATACTACATAGTATCCTTCTGATTTTTTGTTGATTTCATAAGCTAATTTTCTTCTTCCCATTTCATCTACATTTTCAACTTTACCGTCACCATTGATTAAATCTGTAAATTTAGTAATTACAGCTTTAGTTCCTTGTTCGTCTAAACTTGGATCAATAATGATTATGCTTTCATATTTATTCATTATCTCCACCTCCTTCTGGATATATAACCCACATAACTATATGTGAGTAAGGTTAACGTTTGATATTTTATCATCATTTTCCATATGTGTCAATAGTTTGCTACTTAAATTGGCAAAACTGGGGCTTCTCACTTTAAGTTTTATTTTGTCTTTCTTTTTTATATGAGCTTGCAAATTAGTCTTAAACAAAAATAAGGCTCTTAAGTACTTCTACTTAAGAACCTTATTTACTAATCTTGAACCTTTACTTCTATTGATTCTATAATAACATCATTAACTGGTACTGAAAGTTCTCCTGTCTCTGAAAGATTTTTCTCAACTTTCACAATTTTATCTACAACATCCATTCCATCCACAACTTGTCCAAAAACTGTGTACATTCCATATAAACTTAGGTATCCACCATATTGTGAATATGCATCAATTAATCCTTCTGGGTAACCGTATTGTGAAAGAGCATTTTTCATTTCATCAGTGGCATTTGCTTGAACAATAAAGAATTGACTTCCTAGGCTTGATCTTCCATAACCAGTACTTGCCATACATAAAGCACCTCTATAAGGAACTAAACTTGCATCTATTTCTTCTTCAAAGCCTTTTCCCCAAATGCTTTCTCCTCCTGTTCCATTTCCTGTTGGATCTCCACCTTGAATCATGAACTCTTCCATTACTCTATGGAATTTTATGCCATTGTAGTATCCATCTTTAGCATGTGTTAAAAAGTTTTCAACTGCTTTTGGAGCTTTATCATTAAAAAATTTGAATGTTATATCTCCAAAATCTTTTACATGCATTACAGCAATAGTTTCTCCAGATTTAGGTGCTGCAATCTGTGCTTCTGCATTTTCTGTGTAGTTAACATCAGCATTTTTGTCTTCTTCATCTGTTGTATTATTTACAGAGCTTACTGCATTTTTGTTTGTGGTATTAGTATTCTTTTCTTCTTTTTTATCGCTATCAGATAATATAATTGCAACAACAAGCGCAAATATTATTATTGCAATTATTCCAATAGCAATGTAAAATTTTTTATTTTCCAAAGTCTCTACCTCCTACTTTTAAATCTACGAAAAATCATATCCTAAATCAATTTTATTGTCAATCTTAAACACTGTTTCATTTTTTATAAAAGCGTTAAGTCAAAAAAGTTTATCAATTGTATTTTACGAAATTTACTTTTAAACTCAATATTTATACAAAAATGACTTATTTATTACTACTTTGCGCATTTTTGTGTTGACATTTTTATACATGTATGTTAGAATATGTAACTGTAATCCGCTTAATTAAGGTTCCATAAATGTTAGCAATTTGGCTAACTACCTACATTTAAGGATTAGCGAGTATACAAAAAAGGGAGGTGTACTTAAATGTACGCAATAATTGAAACATGTGGAAAACAATACAAAGTAGCACAAGGAGATGTTGTATTTTTCGAAAAATTAGACAACGAAGAAGGTAAAAAAGTTACTTTTGATAAAGTAGTTTTATTATCTGATGATGGAAAAGTACAAGTTGGAAATCCTTATGTAAAAGGTATTAAAGTTGAAGGAAAAGTAGTTTCTCATGGTAAGGCTAAAAAGATTCTTGTATTCAAATACAAAGCTAAAAAGAATTACAGAAGAACACAAGGACATAGACAACCATATACAAAGGTAGAAATTACTGGAATTAAATTACCAGCAGCTAAGAAAGCTACAGTAGAAGCTGCAGAATAGTTTGATTTAATTTATAGTGAACATATAAAATCTGTAGATGAAGGGAGTGAATTTAAGTGGCACATAAAAAAGGTCAAGGTAGTGTTAAGAACGGAAGAGACAGTGAGTCAAAACGTTTAGGTGTGAAAAGAGCTGACGGACAATTCGTTTTAGCTGGAAATATATTAGTTAGACAAAGAGGAACACACATTCATCCAGGAACAAACGTTGGTAAAGGTAGTGATGATACATTATTCGCTTTATCAGATGGAACAGTTAAGTTCGAAAGATTAGGTAGAGATAAAAAACAAGTTAGTGTTTACCCTGTAGAAGAATCTACTGCTGAATAATACTAATTGAGCCTTCGATTTATTCGGAGGCTTTTTCTTTTATTAAAATTTTATTCATAAAATTTAAAATTTGGGACAAAATATCTAAGAAATAAAAACTGCTAGATTAATAGGTTCCATCACAGCTTTAAGAAAATTTAATAAAATTGTTGACAAAACTCAAATTAGCAAGTATAATATTAACTGTTATGGCGAGATAGCTCAGTTGGCTAGAGCAACTGGTTCATACCCAGTGGGTCGATGGTTCGAATCCATTTCTCGCTACCAAAATATTCAAATACGAACACTATATATTTTGTAGATGATTTTGCAATATTTGAAAAATTATAACTAAAACCGTTACTTTGAACATGTAACGGTTTTTATATTTAAAAAAATCCAGATTGCTTTTTATTTCTTATATTCAATAATGTCACTTATATTACAGTCTAAAACAAAGCATATTCTAGCTAGTACATCTAAATCCAATCTTGTTATTGTATTATTATAATATCTATTTATAACATTATCAGTTGCACCAGTTAAGACAGATAACTTATTTCTTGCAATGTTCTTTCTCTTCATTATATCTTTAACATTAAATTCAACTTTCTCATAATTTTTTATATTAAATATACTATCCATAATAATGTTTGTATAGTTATATGGACTTTTTGTAGTCTTTGTTTTACTTTTTGTAAAGTTTTTTTTACTTTTTTTCTTGACATCTTATATAAATCATGTTAATATACTTTTGACGTTCGAATATGAACTGTCGAATCTAGTTATCGTCGAGATTGTTGTTAGTTATTCTTTTCTCGCAATAACACTCTTTGTCGTACTTTTTTGTGTAAATGCCCTGGTTATGAAAGGAGCACCCATATGAAAAAGTTTTTAAACGCAACGCTGGCTATGATTATGGTATTCGCTATGTTTTTGGGCAATACTGTCACAGCATCAGCAACCAACTCTTTGGTCGCCGCTAGTTCTCCCGAAACGGCAGAACTAGCGGCGGTATACTCCGCATCCTACCCGTACACCAGTTTCTCAAATTCGCTGGCGATAAACACCACCTATAAGCGGTTGGCATACTGCTCAACCAATGGTTCCGGCTTTAACCGCAATTTGAAAATCTGCTGTGAGTTAAACGGCATCTCCAATCGTGGAGTTGTCCAGATGAGAGGCAAGAACGGAAACATCCTCTGGACAGCTAGTTCTGATGAACATTTGGTTCCGTCTCACGGCTCTTACACATTCTGGTGTGGAAGTGATGTTTATTCCATATGGATAAAAACGTCTACTGGGTTTGGTACGGCTTGGATTGAAAGGTAACCCCTATTAATGTAAGCTTTGGTTAATGGCGTTTATGCTAATTATGTACAACAAGGAGAACGGTACTCTGGTTTCAGAGTACCGTTTCTTTATTTTATTTCTGCACGTTCTTGCTCATTCGTCTCATTATTATATTGAACTGTGTATCCTGTATATTCTTTTGGGATTTCTGTATATTTTTTATAACTATCATCATATGTTATTTTTATAGTATATAAAGCATTTTCCACATCATTAAATATTTTGTCTAATTCTGTTGATTTCATATATACTAAATTATCTTTATCGAAATACATTTTTAAGCCTACTTCTTTAAAGTTCTCGCAATATAATATTTTTCCATCAACAATTTCATATCCTTTGGTGTAGTACTTGCATTTTGTTATTTCTATAAGTCTATTACTAATCCAGTTATCATAACAATCATTTTCTTTATCCTCATATGTCATATCATATTTTTTCAATTTTGGAAAAATACTATAGTTACTTATGCCATCTTTAGTTGTAACAGAATATGTTACTGCACCTTCAGAGTCAGGGTCCTTTTTTATCCTGTCGTAATTATCATGTGCAAAGTAAATAATTTCTTTTCCTTCTATATTATCTGTCGCTTGAATAATTTCTATTTTCATTTTTTCATTTTTATAACTAATTTGCATCGTTATATTTTTTTGTTCCTTATATGAATCTTCAAACATCTTATTATATAATTTAGCTGTTTTAGATGACTCTATTTGATTTGAACGTAACCAACATACATACATAATTGTAACTAAGATTACTACAACTATTAATACATTTCTTATAATTTTGAATTTTTTCATTTTTATCACCTCTATTCATCAAAATAAAACATTTCTTCAAATTTCTTATCTAAGGCAATACACAGTAATAATGCTAATTTTGCTGTTGGATAAAATTTACCAGTTTCTATTGAATTTATTGTTTGCCTTGATACTCCTACCAATTCAGCTAATCCTTCTTGTGATAAACCTTTTTCCACTCTTGCTAATTTTAATTTATTTTTTAAAACTAAATTCTCTTTCATATCCTCACCTCATTTATAAATCCGATAGTAAAGATAATCATTAATATTAAAGTAATGATTCCAGTAATAAACAGTATTACCTTTTTCATTTTTATAGCTTGATATAATTGTGACATACTTAATTGAGCAAGTGTAATTGCTACTAAATCACTAACTATATATTCTGAGTTTATCATTCTAACTACTATAAATATGATACATAAAACGGGTATCGTTATTGTACTTATTCCTAGTGATTGAGCTAAAATTGATAGTTCCATCTCATCTTCGTCTTGTCGAGCTTTTTTTAATATTTCTTCTTTTTTCATAAGCATCCCTCCTTGCTAAGAAACTTGTTATTATGATTATAACTTCAATTTTTTCTTTTGTCAAGTTTTGTTTACTAAAAGCAAACAAAACTTTTCTTCTGCATAAAAGTACACTCATATATATTAGTTTTTCTAATATTTATAAGTGTACTTGCTTTTTCTTATTTATCTTCTTTTTTTGAGATTTTAGGAATTATAATGTCTTCTTTTTTAGGTTTTCTATTGATTATTTTTTCTGATACATTGTCTTGAGCAGGTGAAATCTCTAAATTCCCATCTCCTGGAACGATTTCAATTTCTCTTTTATCCATGTATTTTCCCCCTATTTTAACTCATATAATCTTTTAATCTCTTGCTTCTACTAGGATGTCTTAACTTACGTAAGGCTTTAGCCTCAATTTGTCTAATTCTTTCACGAGTTACTTTAAATTCACGTCCAACTTCTTCAAGAGTTCTTGCTTTTCCATCTTCTAAACCGAATCTTAATTTAAGAACTTTTGCCTCTCTCGGAGTTAAAGTGCTCATTACTTCTTCAAGTTGTTCTTTTAGTAACGTATATGCAGCTGAATCTTGTGGGGCTGGTGATTCATCATCAGGGATGAAGTCTCCTAAATGGCTATCATCTTCTTCTCCAATTGGTGTTTCTAGTGATACTGGGTCTTGAGCAATCTTTTGGATTTCCATTACTTTTTCAACTGAAATTTCCATTTCTTTTGCAATTTCTTCTGGACTAGGCTCTCTACCTAATTGTTGTAATAAATGTCTTGATGTTCTAATTAATTTATTTATTGTTTCAACCATGTGAACTGGAATTCTTATTGTTCTTGCTTGGTCTGCGATTGCTCTTGTTATGGCTTGTCTAATCCACCAAGTTGCATAAGTACTAAATTTAAATCCTTTAGTATAATCAAATTTCTCAACTGCTTTAATTAATCCCATATTTCCTTCTTGGATTAAGTCTAAGAATAACATTCCTCTACCAACATATTTTTTTGCAATACTAACAACAAGTCTTAAGTTTGATTCAGCTAATTTTTGTTTAGCTTCTTCATCATCTTCTAATATTTTTTTAGCTAATTCTAATTCTTCATCAAATGTTAATAGTGGAATTCTACCTATTTCACGTAAATACATTCTTACTGGGTCATCAACGCTAATTCCCTCTAAGCTAGTTGTATTCATTTCCTCAAGTTTGATTTCTTCAACTTCTTCTAGGTCTTCTATATTTGGTTCTTCGTCTTCCTCATCTTTTAATACGTCTACACCTAGTTCTTCGAAAACATCGAATACTTTATCAATTTGGTCTGGTGAAACGTCTCCAAGTTGAGTTGCTAGTTCTCCATAAGTTATTTTTCCACTTTCTTTGGCGGTTTTCAATATATTGTATACTTTATTATTTGCAATTTCTTCTTCAGTTTGTGGATTTTCAACTTTTTTTATCTCTTTTGTTTTCTTTTTAGCTGAAGTATCTTTTTCTTCGTTTTCATCTTTTTTTGTAGTTTTGCTTATTACTTTTTTTTCTTCAACCTCATACCTCCGCCCAATGCGCGGCATCCTGGCGCAAGGAATTTCCGGTCAGCGTAAAAGCCTCTCCCCTGTATAATATGCGGTCCTGATCCATAAACT
>JAAWKZ010000002.1 GCA_022797635.1 Clostridia bacterium | reverse complement strand
TGGAGGAAATACCTGTTCCCATACCGAACACAGAAGTCAAGCTCCAATGTGCCGACGATATTTGTGGGTTACCCTGCTGAGAAAATAGGTTGTCGCCAGGTTTAAATATTCTCCGTTAGCTCAGTTGGTAGAGCGCTCGGCTGTTAACCGATAGGTCGTTGGTTCGAGTCCAACACGGAGAGCCATAAAATAGCAGATATTAACTTATCTGCTATTTTTTTGTTTTTGAAAATAATTGTATATATTTCAATTTTATGATATAAATAAGTAAAGTATGGGTTGACGATATAATAAAAAAAGATATACAAAGAGTTTAAAAATTACAAGTGAAATAAATTAGAAGGGGAACATATATTGGTAGATACTGGTGGAGGTTTACAAATAATAAAGCAGTTAAGAGATGCAAAAATAGACTTTAGAAAAATACATAATATTGTTTTATCACATAAGCATACAGAACATATATGTGGAGGATAAAGAAAAAGTAAAGATACTAAATTATGATATTAAGTTTTTAGATGTTCAGGCAAAGAAGGATAGACAATTTGGATTTAAAACAACACTAGAAAATGGAAGGATACTTGTGTTTTTAGGGGACGAAACATTTGACGAAAAATTAAGAAATGAAGTGGAAAATGCAGAATGGTTATTACATGAGGCAATGTGTATGTATTCAGAGGCAGATATATTTAAGCCATATGAGAAAATGCATTCTACTGTAAAAACGGCATCAGAAATAGCAACAAGTTTAAATATTAAAAATTTAGTATTATATCATGTAAGTGATAATAATTTAGAAAACAGAAAAAAGTTATACACAGAAGAAGCAAGACAATACTTTAATGGAAATATATATGTGCCAGATGATCTAGATGTTATTGAATTATAGAAAAGATAAGGAAAAAAATTAGATAAGATTTATAGAATTAAGAAAAATTAAATTTAGGAGAGAAAATAATGAGTAAATGCAAGTTAGTTGTCTTTTCGGACATTCATTATTTAGATAAAAGACCAGAAAAAATAGACTTTAATTTAAGCAGAAAGCTTACGCAATACTCGATAGAAGTAACAAATAAATTAATAGATAAAATTAATACAGATAAACCAGATATAAGTATATGTTTAGGAGATTTAATCGAAGACACATTCAATCATAACAAAGATATTGTAAATTATACTTTTATTTGGAATAAATTAAAAAGTATTCAAGTACCATTTTATTCAGTAATGGGAAATCATGATTTACGCACTATGAATTCAAGACAAGAACTTGAGAAAATTATGGGATATGAAAATGCAACATTCTCATTCAACTTAAAGGGATACCATTTTATTATATTAACTACTGATATAAGAGAAGATTTAGGTGGAGAGGATGGAGGAATTTATAAGGCACAATGTATATCAAAAAAAGAAATTAATTGGCTAAAAGAAGATTTAGCAAAGAATAGACTACCTTGTATAATATTTACTCACTTCGGTTTAGCAGAAGATAAACAAATGGGAAACTATTGGTTTGAAAAGAATCCAGAAAATGGTTTAATGAATAATAGACAAGAAGTAAAAGAAATAATCAAGTTAGATAATAATGTAATAGCTATATTTAATGGACACCAGCATTGGAACAAACAGCTTATAGAAGATGGAAAAAACTATTATGTAGTAGGCTCTTTAACAGATAATACGGATATGTTAGGAATTCCAGATGGTATATATTTGGAAATTGAATTAGAAGATAGAAATATAAAGATAAAAGAAAAACATATAAAAGTAGATAATATTTAAGAATAAATAGGAGAAAAAATGGAAGATATAACACTAGAACATATAACAATAGAAGAATTTAAAAAAGAAATATATTCATATTATTTAGAAATATTTCCAGAAGAAGAGAGAAAAACTATTAAACAAATTGAAACAGGATATAGAAAAGGATATGTAAAGATTATAAAAATAGTGAATCAAAATCAATTAGTAGGATTTATGACATTAAATAGAGTAAAAGAAAATGGATATATTATTTTAGATTATTTAGCCATATTACCTGAATATAGAAAAAAACAATTTGGTACAAAAGCATTAAAACTTTTATTTGAAGAAGAAAAAGAAAATAAAGGCATTTTTATAGAAATTGAAAAAGTAGGATTAGGTAAAGATGAAAGCGAAAATTTAGTAAGAAAAAAAAGAAAAGCATTTTATGAAAATGTAGGATGTAAAGAATTGAATTTTGACTTATTTTTATATGGTGTTATATATACACCACTTCTATTTTCTAAAAATGAAGATAATGAAGATAGTATTATTAGTGAAATATTAGAAATTTATGAATCAATAACAGGAAAAGAGAGAATAAAGAAGAATTGTAAAATAATGAGAAAGCTAAGATTTGAAGAATTGACCAAAGAAAATATAAAAGTTGCAGCCAGAACACAATATGAAATATTTCCAAATTCAAGTGGATATGTAACCTATAAAAAGAAAGTAATAGGAGAAAATGACCATTTATATAGGGCATTTATAGGATATAAAGGAGAGGAACCTATTGGGGTAACAGGAATTTATGAAATTCCTGAATATACAGATACCGTTTGGGTAAGTTGGATTGGCTTAAAAGAAGAATATAGAAAATTAGGATATGGTAAGCAGCTACTAGATTATACAATTAAAATAGCAAAAGAACATGATAAGAAATATTTAAGATTATATACTTTTGAGATTTGGAATGAAACAGCTCAAGAGTTTTATAAAAGGAATATGGACATAGGTGAATACTATTTTAATGAAAGAGAACATAAAGAGATATTTAAAGGAAAGCCAAAAATCTTTAGTATTAGTTTATGTGATGAAAAAGTAGAATTGTGGGACAATAAATTTATCAATATATCAGCAGATGAAGATGATCACGAAAAAGGAATACAGATGATGAAAGAAGACGGAATTATAAGTTAAGATGATTATAAAAGATATATGGAAGGGAATAAAATTATGGGATCATATATAGAAACAAATGATACCTTGCAAATAACAAGGGAGCAGGGATTTCCAAAAGAATTAAATTATGAAAAGCATAAAGTAGTACCATATACAGCAGAAGAATTTAAAGACAGAATTTTTGAATTTAAAGATAAGCCTAATATTAGAATATATCATAGACCGCCTGTCAGAAATTTCTTGGTAGAGAATATAGATGGTAAATGGCTATATTGGGGTTTAGTACATATTTTAGAAATACATCATGATTATATTAAAAATACTACTTCAGGAAAGTATAAAATTATATATATTAACACACCAGAAGAAATGCAACATGCTCACAATATCATTGATAGGAATGAAGAGACTAGATATATAGAATAAGAGAGATTAAAAGATCAAATTAGTGAAACTAAATGAAGCAGAAAAGTTTAATAATAGTGATAAATGTACTGTTTGGGAATATCCACTAGGTGATAAAGATATTAATTGTGCAACAGCAGTAATAAAAGGAAGATATCCAGATAAAGGATATTGCATGAATGAAGAGTGCAAAGAATTAATTTATGTAGTAGAAGGAAATGGAACTCTAAATAAGAAAGAAGAGACAATCCATTTTCAAAAAGGTGATGTTATTTTGATTGATAAAGGAGAATCGTATTTTTGGGAGGCAAATTGCAACATTGTTATGCCATGCACACCAGCTTGGTATCCAGAACAACATAGAATAATAGAAGAGTAAAATATGGAGGAAGATATGGAGTTAAAAGAAAAATTGGAAATGTTAAATGAAAATAGCAGTGTAGCAGAAATTCAACAATATATTAGAGATATGAAAAAAGATAGAAAGTTTGATAATGTTACAATTGAGAGAGAAATGATGTTATTTCTAGAAGAACTAGGAGAATTGGCAAAAGCAATTAGAAAAAAGACAAAAGGGCATTTAGATGTTGCTAAAAAATATGATACTAGTGTAGAAGAAGAACTTGCAGATTGTTTTATTTATCTACTAAGTATTGCTAATATGAATGATATAGATATTTTTAAGGCATTTAAAGATAAAGAAAGAAAAAATTGTGAAAGAATATGGAAATAGAAAGTAGATTATTGGATGGAAGATAAATGAGGAACTTAGAAAGTAAATTAAAAAATAGAAAAATAAATGACACATTATTAGAAGAATATGGTTTTAAAAAGGACAAGAACAAATATATTTATCAAACAAAGATACAAAACAATCAATTTGAAATTCAGGTAGTTATTTCAGAAAAAGAAAGCTATGCTAAATTAATAGATTTAGAAAATGAGGAAGAGTTTGCTTTAGTAGATGTTGAGACATCTACAGGACAATTTATAGGAAGTATAAAGCAAGAATATGGAGATGTAATAGATGATATTATTCAAAAATGTACTAGTAAAGAAGCATTTAAAAGTAAGCAAGCAAAAGAAGTGATACAATATATAAAGAAAAAGTATGGAGATGAGCTAGAATTCTTATGGGAAAAGTTTGATGATAATGCTATTTGGAGAAATACACAAAATGATAAATGGTATGGGGTCCTATTAACTTTATCAGAAAGAAAATTAGGATTAGAATCAGATAAGGTTGTTGAAGTAATAGATTTAAGATACCAAAAAGAAAAAATAGAAGATATTTTAAATCAACCTAATATTTTTCCAGGATATCATATGAATAAAAAAAGTTGGATAACTATAAAGTTAGATGAAACAGTAGATACAAAGAAGATATATAGTTTAATAGATAATAGCTATAATTTATCCATTGGAAATAAGTGTGGTTTGACAGGGGATAGCTTATCTAAAAGAGTATATGAATATTTAACTACCATTCCAAAGGGAAAAGTAGTTACGTATAAACAAGTGGCAGAAAGTTTAGGAAATAAAGGGCTAGCAAGGGTAGTAGGAAATATACTTCACAAAAATCCAGATGAACATAAATATCCTTGTTTTAAAGTTTTAAATAGCAAAGGAGAGCTTGCAGAGGCTTTTGTATTTGGTGGAAAAGGAATTCAAAAACAGAAGCTAGAAAAAGAGGGAATTAAGGTAATCAATGGTAAAGTAGATTTAAGTCTATATCAGTGGAAAGAATGATAAAGAAAGGAAGAAATATTATGATAGATATCCATATGCACACCATATATTCAGATGGTGATAAAACGGTAGAAGAAGTATTAAAAATGTGTGAAGCTAAAAAATTAGAATATATCTCCATTACAGACCATGATACTTGTAAGCAGTACCAAGATGAAGCTTTTCAAAAGAACCTTTTTAGTGGAAAGATTATCAAAGGTTCAGAATTACATGCTGTATTTCAAAAAAGAAATATTGAAATATTGGCATATCATGTAGATACAGATGTGATTGATAATTGGTGTCAAAAGTACTACTCTGAAGAAAAATTAAAAGAGCAACAAGTTATATGTTATCAAAGGTTATTAGATATATGTGATAAGCATGGACTTGTCTATGATGAAAGTAAAATTAGAAAACCTAAGACTGCATCTGAATATGTAGAAAGAGCGATTTATGAAGAAGTAATGACACATAAAGAAAATCATTCGGTTTTAGGGGAATTTGCACAATCATTTGGACTATTTTTTAGAAAAGGTTTAGCGAACCCAGAAAGTAGCTATTTTATGAACCATGTAGAATTTAGACCTTCATATAAAGAAGTAATTGATATTATTCATAAAGCAGGAGGAAAAGCTTTTTTAGCACATCCTTTTGAGTATAGAATACCAGATACAATGAAATTTATAGAGGATTTGAGAAGAGAAGCGGAGCTAGATGGAATAGAATGTTTCCATCCATCTTCAGCAGATGATGACAAAAAGGATATTTTGGTAGCATATGCCAAAGAAAATCATTTATATATGAGTGGTGGAAGTGACTATCATGGAACACCAAAGCCAGATATAGAGATTGGTATAGGAAGAGGAAATTTAAATATTTCTAAAGAGATTATAGAAGAATGGGTATAACAGAAGACGAGATACTATAGGAAGAGTTTGGAAAATAAATTTAAGTTAAGAGAAGAAGGATAAAAATGAAATTAGAGGAGTTAAGAGCAAAGTATGATCAATTGCAAAAGAAATATGGTGCAAAAGAATTAGATTCCATATATAACGGAGGATGTAACCAAAATCCTAATATCTGTTTTGTTTTTATGAATCCAACAGGAAGGAATATTGCATCTTCTAAAGAATGGAAAGGAATAAAATCTCCATGGATTGGCACTAAAAATATATGGGATTTATTTTATCAATTAGAGTTAATGGATGAAGAAATTTATAAAAAGATAAAAGAATATAAACCAACTGATTGGACAGAAGAATTTGCAAAACAAGTTTATGAAGAGGTAGAAAAACATCAGTATTTTATTACTAATCTTGGGAAATGCACACAGGTAGATGCCAGAGTAATACCAAACAGTGTTTATGAAGAGTATTTAGACTTATTAGAGCAAGAAATAGAAATGATTAATCCTAAAGTGGTTGTTCTATTTGGAAATCAAGTAAGTTCTATTGTACTAAAACAAAAGATATCTGTTTCGCAATGTAGAAAGCAATTGTTTACCAAAAACATAAATGGTAAAGAGTATAAGTTTTATTCTGCGTATTATCCAATTGGAAATGGAAGATTTAATATAGATAAGTCCATAGAAGATATTAAATATATTATGCAAGAAAATTTTAAAGGTAAGGAGTAAGAAATGGAGAAAAAGCAGAAGAGATTATTGTATTAATTACACATTTACATACAGACCATGTAGGGAGTTTGTCATCTTTAATCTACTTTTGCCAATATGTAAAAGGGATTAAACCTACTATCCTATATCCTGAGAAAGAAAAATTAGAACAACTTTTAACAATTACGGAAAATGAACTAGGTACATTTCAATTAGTAGATCCAAGTGAATATGAAAAGTTTCCAATAGAGTAGATAAGACAGCAACATACTAAAGTTGCAGGAGCTTATGGATATATATTAGAGATAGGGGGAAAACGAATTTATTACAGTGGTGATACAAAAACAATTTCGGAAAAAGTGATACAAGAATTTCGAGAAGGAAAGTTAGATGAGTTTTATCAAGATGTTAGTAGATATGATACACCAGCACATATAAGTATAGAAGAATTAAAAAGAATATTTAATCAAAGCGAAAGAAGCAAAATTACTTGTATGCATTTTGATGATGAAATAACCATGCAAATGGCAGAATGTGTTGGATTTAATGTAGCAAGAGTAAAAGGATTAAGAGAATTGGAACGATAATATTATGCTATAAAAAGTAAAAATATAATGTTGGAGGGAAACAATGAACAAAATAATAGTAGAAGTTGGATCAACATGTACCAAAATTGACCAATATGATGGAAATACAATTAAAAGGATGGATGAAAAAACGATACAATTTAAAAAAAATTATATGGAAGATGGAAAATTAAGAGAAGAAGATGTGCAAGAATTAATAAATAGTATTAATGAAGTGAAAACTAAAGTACAAGATATCTTTATATGTGGAACTAGTATTTTTAGAGAATTACAAGAAGCGGAAAGAAATGAATTCCTAAGCAGGTTTGAAAGAGAAACAGGATATCAATTTCAGATTATTTCACAACAAGAAGAAAATGAATTAACTGTTTTGGGTACGACTAGATTTGTTAAAGGAAGAGTTTGTGTATTTATTGGTGGAGGAGGTTCTACTGAAATTGCAATTTATGATAATGAAATTAAGGAAAATGTTAATACTAAAATAGGTGTTATAGATATCATGCAAGAATTTCCGGATTTGGCAGAGGAGTATGCAACAACAGATTTAGAAACTGTAAAGAGGTATATAAGGGAGAGATTAAATTTACCGAAAGAAAAAGCAGATATATTGATTTTGGCAGGTGGAGGTCATGAAAAATTTGCAAGAAATTCTGGTATTAAGTATGAAAAAAATACTTTATATAGTGATGAAGTAGCCCCTATTATGATGGATATAGAAACAAGAAAAAGTGAAACACAAAGATATTACAAAGCTATTTCCTTAGAAGAAATAAAAAATAGAGTAAGTGATCCGAATTGGTGGTATGCTACAAGAGCGATGTGTGCTTTTGTATTAGTAGTAGCAGAAGAGGTTGGAGCAAAATATGTAGTGCCAACTAACATTGCTATGGTATATGGACTTATAGGAAAATAATATGGTTAAAAACAGTAGAAAATTTAAAAATCTACTGTTTTTCTATTTTAGAAAAATCTGGAATGGATAAAAATTACTCATGATGGTAAAAATAAAAATGGGAGGGAAAGAAATGATATTTAAACCAACTGCTATTTATTTTGAAAAAGATATAGAAAATTATGAGTTAGGAAAAATGTTATTAGAAAAATATAAAGATGTTCCTAAAATTCAAATTGAAAATCATAACAATATAGAAGAAATGAGAAAAAAGGAAAACTCAGAATTCTTGCAAATGAAGAAAAATTTAATTATTGGTACAAGGAAAACACATAAATTTGTAGAAAATCACAAAGTATCTGACTATTTAGTACCATATACTTCTTCAGGTTGTATTGCTAGTTGTATGTATTGTTACTTAGTATGCCACTATAATAAATGTGCCTATATGAGACTATTTGTAAACAGAGAAGAAATGCTAGAAAAAATTATCAAAACAGCGAATAAATCAGACAAAGAATTAACTTTTGAAATCGGAAGTAATAGTGATTTGGTATTGGAAAATACGATAACAAACAACTTAGGTTGGACAATAGAAAATTTTAAAGATACTGAAAAGGGAAAACTAACCTTTCCAACAAAATTTGCTTATGTAGATGATTTATTGCCATTGGACCATAGACATAAAGTAATTATTAGAATGAGCGTGAATCCTGAATATATTATTAATCATGTGGAGTTTGGAACTTCAAGATTAAAAGAGAGAGTAGAAGCAATTAACAAATTAGTAGAGGCAGATTATGAAGTGGGAATACTAATTGCACCTGTTATCTTTTTAGAAAATTGGAGAGAGCTATATCATGAATTAATTGTATACTTACAACAAAATTTAAGCCCAAAAGCGAAAGAAAAGATATTTTTTGAAGTGATTTTTATGACATATAGTTATGTACATGATGCAATTAATAAAGAAGCATTTCAAAATAGTATAGAAATATTTAATAAAAGTAAAATGACAGGAAGAGGCAAAGGAAAGTATATGTATCAAACAGATATTAGAAAAGAGGGAGATGAGTTTTTTAGAAAAGAATTAAATCAGTATTTTGAGAATAATAAAATATGGTATATAGTATAAAAAAAGGGCCTAAGATAGGTCCTTTCGCATTTTTAACTCAAAGTAATTTTATTCTTATTCTTCTTAATAATTTTCTCATCTTTTAGTCTCTTAATTTCACGCATCATAGCAGTTCTTTCAATCATTAAATAATCAGATAGGTCTGTTAAAGACATTGGTAATTCAAAAGTTTTACTACGATTTTCAGAAGATAAGATTTGAAAGTAGGTAAGAAGTTTATCTCTAACACTTTTATTGGTAAGTAAAAGTATTCTAAAGTTTTGCTTTGCAATGCTAGCGAAAACAAGGTCAGGAAGATTTTTTATAATTTCAATATGATATAAACAATCTTCTGTGCAGTTTTCAGCAGCATCGTAAGGATAAAAAAGAACTTTACATTTTTCTTTTGCTAAAACAAATAACTCTCTATCCATATAAATTTTAAAGAGAGGTTCACCAAATACATCATTTTTAGTATAATAATATAGAATTTTCTTATTGCCATCTTTATCATAAGTCAAAAGCTGTGCTTTTCCTTCTAATAAGATACAAAATTGATTTCTTTTTGAAAGCAAAGTAGTAATAATTTCATCAGCCTGAAATTCCTTGATTTCAATAAGTCTACAATTACTCTTTAATCTATCTACAAAATTATCACTGTCAAAATTTCTAACCATTCAAATCACCTATAAGAATACTATATCACAAAATTGTTGCTATAGCAACATCAAAAAAATAAAAAGTGAATTCATGTGGGTTTGGATAAGAAGATATTTTGTAATATAATTGTAATATTAGAAAAAACATAGTTAATACAAGGCTTATCGCAAACCTAAAAAAGAAAATTACAAAAAGTTGCCATAGCAACTTTCCTAAATTCGAATTTTCAAATAGAATATAGTCATCCTAAAGAGAAGTACAATGAAAATAAAAAACAACACACAGGATTAAAAAACATAGGGGGTAAAACATGAAAATAATCAAAAGAGATGGAACAATAGTAGAATATAATCCTGAGAAAATCAGAGTGGCTATTGGCAAAGCAAACAACGAGGTAAGAAGAAAAGAGAAAGCAACAAACGAAGAAATTGATGAAATTATTGAGTATATTGAAGATTTAGGCAAGTCTAGAATACTTGTAGAAGATATTCAAGATATTATTGAACAAAAATTAATGGAGATTGGCAAATATAATTTAGCAAAACAATATATTACATATCGTTACACAAGAGCATTGGTTAGAAAGGCAAATACAACAGACCAAAGTATTAAAGAATTAATTGAAGGTGAAAGTGAATATTGGAACAGTGAAAATGCTAACAAAAATGCTAGAGTAGTAACAACACAAAGAGATTATTTAGCAGGAATTACAAGTACAGATATTACCAGAAGATTTTTATTACCAGAAGATGTAGTAAAAGCACATGACGAAGGAATTATCCATTTCCATGATGCAGACTATTTTGCACAAAATGCTTTAACCAATTGTGAACTAATTAACTTAGATGATATGTTACAAAATGGTACCATTATGAATGGAGTTATGATTGAAAAACCACACAGATTTATTACAGCATGTACTATTGCAACACAAATCATCTTAGCAGTTACCTCTTCTACTTATGGTGGTGCCACAGTATCTCTATCTCACTTAGCGCCATTTGTAAAAAGTAGCTATGATAAATATTATAAAAAATATAAAGAAAATGGATTAACAGAAGAACAAGCGAAAAAGTTTGCAGATTTAGATACTAGAAAAGAAGTTGCAGATGGAGTACAAACATTCAATTATCAAGTTAATTCTATGACAAATACCAATGGACAAGCTCCATTTTTATCAGTTACTATGTATTTAGGAGAAACAGAAGAATACAAAGAAGAATTAGCATTAATTATTGAAGAATTTTTAAAAGAGAGAATTTTGGGATTTAAGAATGAAAAAGGTGTCTATATTACACCAGCCTTCCCTAAATTATTGTACGTTTTAGAAGAAGACAATGTTCATGAAGAAAGTAAATATTGGTATTTAACAAAATTGGCAGCAGAATGTACAGCAAAGAGAATGGTTCCAGATTATATTTCAGAAAAGATGATGAAACAATTAAAAGTAAATGAAGTGGGAGATGGAGATTGCTATCCATGTATGGGATGTCGTTCCTTCTTAACACCAGATAGAACTATGAGCCTTGGAAACTTATCTAATGCAAAGAACTACAAAGAAGGAAAAGGAAAATATTATGGAAGATTTAATCAAGGTGTAGTATCCATCAATTTAGTAGATATTGCTTTATCTTCAGGAAAAGATTTAAAGAAATTCTGGGATATTTATGAAGAAAGGTTAGAACTATGTCATAGAGCATTACAAGTAAGACATGAAAGATTATCAAAAGTAACAAGCGATATTGCGCCAATCTTATGGCAACATGGGGCATTAGCAAGACTTCCAAAAGGAGCAAGCTTAGAGCCACTACTACATAATGGATATTCTACTATTTCACTTGGATATGCTGGATTATATGAATGTGTAAAATATATGACAGGAAAGAGCCATACAGCTCAGGGTGAAGCAAAGGACTTTGCTATTCAAGTTATGCAAAAAATGAATGATAAATGTAAAGAATGGAAAGAAGCAGAAAATATTGATTACAGTGTTTATGGAACTCCTATTGAATCAACAACGTATAAATTCTCAAAATGTCTAAAAGAGAGATTTGGAGTAGTAGAAGGAATTACAGATAAAAACTACATTACGAATTCATACCATGTACCTGTAACAGAAGAAATTGATGCTTTCTCTAAATTAAAGATAGAAAGCGAATTCCAAAAACTAAGCCCAGGTGGAGCTATTTCATATGTAGAAACACCAAACTTACAAAACAATTTAGATGTTGTTGTTCAATTGATTCAATACATTTATGATAATATTATGTATGCTGAATTAAATACAAAATCAGATTATTGTCAAGAATGTGGATTTACAGGTGAAATCCTAATTGATGATGATTTAGAATGGTATTGCCCAGAATGTGGAAATAGAAATCATGATACATTAAATGTAGCAAGAAGAACTTGTGGATACATAGGAAGTAATTTCTGGAACAAAGGAAGAACACAAGAAATTAAAGAAAGAGTACTACATATTGATAACAAGGATTATAATGAAAAAGAAGAGGAAGAATGTAGTCATTGCCATACTACAGCAGTAGTACAAGAAGCAGTATAATAAAGAAAAACAAAAGACATATATGGTAAGCCCTATATGTCTTTATTTATCAAAAAAGGAGGATAACATGAGATATAATAAGATTCGCAAAATGGATATTTCAGATGGACCTGGAATTAGAGTATCTATTTTTATGCAAGGATGTGCTTTCCACTGTAAAAATTGTTTCAATCCAGAAACGCATGACTTTAATGGTGGAAAAGAATTTACAGAAGATACGATTGATACGATATTAGAGTTATGTGATAATGAAACAATAGAAGGCTTATCTATATTAGGTGGAGAGCCGATGCACCCAACAAATATAGTAGGGACTACAAGGCTAGCAAAAGTATTTAAGAAAGAATACCCAAATAAAACAATATGGGTATGGAGTGGTTTTCTATTTGACAGAGACTTAAAGAATGAAGAGGTACTAAATTATATTGATGTTTTAGTAGATGGACAATATGTAGATGAATTGCATAATCCTACTTTAAAATGGAGAGGTTCAGAAAATCAAAGAGTCATTGATGTACAAAAGAGTTTGAAAAGTGGAAAAGTTGAAATTGTCAGTTAAGGGACGTATGTTTAACTGACATTTGTCCCCTGAGTGACAAGGCCTAGTAAGGAGAACAAATAAATGCAAGAAAACTTAAGTGAATTTTTAAAATTAGCTTATAGGCACAACAAAGTCAGAAGTTTACAAGAAGCATTTGAAGAGTTCCCAGTGGAAGAAGAATGGCATAAGGGAAAAACAGAAAATGTATTAAGAGAAGACGAAGAGCTTTACAAAATAAATTATGCTATAGGGGATATTGTATTTGTTAAGAAATATATATATTCTGATGAGAAAATAGGAAATAATCATTTATTTGTTATTATAGATCAAGAAAATACAGCAGTTTCTATTGAAAACTTCGCAATGCTGATATCATCAAATTTAAATAAATTGAAATTTATGTCAAATGAATTGCTAAAAAAAGATGAGATAAATCATCTACACAAAAATAGCTTAGTAAAAACGGATGCATTATATAAAATTTCTAATGAGCAAATTGAATTTAAAATTGGAAAAGTAGACACGGAAAGAGTAGAACAATATAAGGCAAGCTTTTACGAGACAGTAATAAATAACAAAAATAACGCATAATTTGTTTACATATTTAAACTTATCATGTATAATAATAGCGATAAAATAAGATATCATTTTTATGATATCTATTTGCATATATGAGAAAAGGAGATGGGCTTATGGAAGAAAATAATAATCAAGAGCCAGAATTAGACTTAAACCATTTAATGGTAGTAAGAAGAGAAAAACTAGCAAAATTACAAGAAGAAGGAAAAGATCCATTTGAAATTACTAAATTTGAAAGAACTCACAATAGTAAACAAATAAAAGACAATTTTGAAGAGCTAGAAAACAAAGATGTTACAATAGCTGGTAGAATTATGGCAAAACGTATCATGGGTAAAGCCTCTTTTTGTCATATTCAAGATGAAGAAGGAAAAATCCAAAGCTATGTTAGCATTAACGAATTAGGAGAAGAAAGCTATAAACAATTTAAAGAAGATGATATAGGAGATATTATTGGAATTACAGGTTTTGTATTTAAAACCAAAACAGGTGAAATTTCTATTCATGCAAAAGAAGTAACATTACTTTCAAAATCTTTAAGACCATTACCTGAAAAGTTCCATGGATTAAAAGATACAGATTTACGTTATCGTCAAAGATATGTAGATTTAATTATGAATCCAGAAGTAAAAGAAACTTTCAAAAAGAGAACAGCAATTGTATCAGAAATTAGAAGAATCTTAGATGCAAAAGGATATATGGAAGCAGAAACACCAATTTTAAATACTATTCCAGGTGGAGCAAATGCACGTCCATTTATTACACATCATAATACTTTAGATTTAGATATGTACCTAAGAATTGCAACAGAACTATACCTAAAAAGGTTAATTGTAGGTGGATTTAACAAAGTATATGAAATTGGAAGAATTTTTAGAAATGAAGGAATGGATATTAAGCACAATCCAGAATTTACGACTATTGAGTTATATGAAGCATATACTGACTTAGAAGGTATGATGAATTTGACAGAAGAGTTAATAGTAGAGTGTGCTAAAAAGGTAGCAGGAACAACTAAATTAACTTATCAAGGAGAAGAAATTGATTTAACACCTCCTTTTAGAAGAGTAACTATGATTGATGCTATTAAAGAAGTAACAGGGGTAGACTTTAGTAATATAACAACAGACGAAGAAGCACAAAAAGTAGCCAAAGAACTACATATTGAATTAGACCCAATTAAAACTTCAAGAGGAGATGTGATTGCACAAATCTTTGATGAAAAAGTAGAAGATACTTTAAGACAACCAACATTCCTTTATGAATATCCAATTGAAATTTCACCACTTGCTAAAAAGGATCCAGCAAATCCAAAAATGACACAAAGATTTGAGCTATTTATTGGTGGTAGAGAATATGCTAATGCTTTCTCAGAATTAAATGATCCAATTGACCAATATGAAAGATTTAGCAAACAAGTAGAAGCAAGAGAGGCAGGAGACGAAGAAGCCAACATGATGGATACAGATTTCGTAACAGCCTTAGAATATGGTATGCCGCCAACAGGAGGAATGGGAATGGGAATTGATCGTTTAGTTATGTTATTAACAGATTCAGCATCTATTAGAGATGTACTATTATTCCCAACTATGAAACCACTTGATTAAAATAGAAAATCCACTGATAAAAGTTATTTTTATCGGTGGACTTTTGATTACATTCAAAGAAAGAGGAATTTTATGAAGAAATATTTAGGAATATTAATAATGATAGTAGGGATATTAATACTATTTGGAGTACCAGTAAATGCAGCAAGCTTTGGAATGAGTAGTTCCAAAAGACAGGTAAAACCAAATGAGAGTTTTACAGTTTCCATAGGTGGACAATGTATTGGAAGAGTTAATATTAGTGTAAGTAATGGAACTGCATCTACAAGTAGTGTTTGGGTAGAACAAAATTATGTACCTATAACGATTAGAGCAGGAAGCAGTGGTAATGTAGTTATAACGGCAACACCTACTCCAGGTTTTTCAGACCCAGATGCCAATGAATATTCACCAGGAGCAAGAAGTACTACAGTAACTATTTATCAAAAAACGGATTCTTCAGGAACGCAAAAACCAACAACTAGTACGAATAAGCCTACAACTAATACTAACAAACCTACTGGAAAGCCAAATGAAGAAGAAATTAAATCATCTAACAATTTATTATCTTCTTTAACAATAGAAAATGCTAATTTGTCACCAAAGTTTCATGCAAACGTTAGTAAATATGAAGTGAATTTGCCAGCTAATACGAATAAAATAAAGGTTAGTGCTAAAGCAGCAGATGCTAAGGCGAAAGTAGAAGGGACAGGAGAAATAAATCTAAAACAACGGAGATAATACAATTGTTATTAAAGTACTTGCGGAAAATGGAGCTAAAAAGGAGTATAAGATTAATGCTTATGTAGAAGAAAGCCCACAAGTATATATGAGCTACATGCAAAATGAAGTTGGAATTTTCCATCATTTAAAGAATTTAAAAATACCAGAAGGATTTACAGCAAGAGAACAAAAGATAGAGGATAAAACAATTAATGTTTATGATAATGGTACTTTTACTATAGTTTATGGTATAGATGCAAAGAAGGAAAGAAGTTTCTATTGGTTTGATAAAGAAAAAAGTAGTATCATTAGCAAAATTACACCTATGACAATAGCGAATAAGAAGGTTTTTCTAATTGATTTAGAGGACGAAAAAGAGGGATTTGAACTTTCTTCTATTTCTATTGATGAAACAGAAATTAAAGGATATCAATTTAAAGAAGGCCTTGAAGGATATATTTTGTTAGTTGTATTAAATGAAAACGGGGAAAAAGTAGAATATTTATATGAAACAAGTGAAGGAACTATGCAATTATATGGTGGTTTTTCTACAGTCAAGAAAGAACAGTATAACGAAATGATAAAAATAATAGAGATACAAAAATATGTAATTTGTGCTATTAGTGCGTTACTTTTATTAAGTATTATGTTATTAATAATCTTAGTATTCAAACAAAGAAAGGGAAAAACAAATGAAACAAGTAATCAATAAAATGACATGTTTATTTCTTCTAGTATTCCTTATTTTTACGAACTTTCATTATAGTAATGCATACAAAATAGAAGAAACACCATATCAGCCTCAAAATGTGGTATCTAATTCAAGTACAAGAAGTATCAAAAGGTCAATAAAATATTTAGCAGTATTTGTTAAATTTAGTGATAGTGATACAAAACTTACTCATCATTTAGATGATGAACAATGTGTAGAAAATGCTAAGAAAATTTTTAATAGTGACTATTTTGAGATGGATACTGTAAAAGATAAAATTTTAGTGCCTTCTTTTAAAAAATATTATGAAACACAAAGCTATGGAAATTTATCAATTGAAACAGAGATTTTTCCTAGAAGAGAAGATGGAAAAGTAGTAAGCTATGAAGATAAACATCCAATAGGATATTATTTAAAATATAGTTCCACTAATTTAATTGGATATAAAAATGCAGAAGAAGCACAAAATAGAGAAACAGAACTTGTCAATAATGCGGTCTCACATGTATCAAGTCAAATTGCAAGTGCAAGAATTACAGAACAAGATATAGATAGCAATAATGATGACATAGTAGATGCCATTTCCTTTTTTGTAGAAGGAAATGAACCAATAGCATGGGGAGATTTATTGTGGTCACACATGAAAGACAATAAAGGGGTTACAGCTACCATAATGGGCAAGGAAATTGGTCCATATAATATGATTTATACACAATATAACTATACAGAACCAGCAGGAGTGTTTTCCCTTAATAGAGGTACTTATGGAACCATTATTCATGAATTTGGTCATACCTTAGGATATGTGGATTTATATCGTTTTGCGCCAAATAAAGGAGTACCAGTAGGATTTTATGATATCATGGGAGTTACTGTGGGGTCAAATCCACAAAACTTTTTGACCTATTTTATAAGTGAATATTATAGAGAAAATAATTGGCATGCTAAATTACCTGTTGTTAATCAGACAACGAAAAATATAACACTAAATAAACCACAATTTATAGATCCGAATGAAAAGAGGGCTATAAAATTACAAATAGATGAAGGAAATAAAGAATATTTTGTTATTGAATACCATGAAAAACAAATTACTTATGATACTTCTTCTGCTGATGAAAGTGGATTGATTGTTTATAGGGTAAATGAGAATAATAAGTTTTCAGGAAATAAAGAACAAGGAGATCATGGAGAAAAAGAGCATATATTTGTATTTAGACCAGGTGAAACTAGCTTAGGTAATGGAGAGGGAAATTTATCACAAGCTACCTTAAATCTTAATCGTTCAAAATTAGGAAAAACTAGACAAGAAACTCAAAAAGGATTTGATAATCAGACAATATACTATGCTGATGGTAGTAATTCAGGAATTGTAATAGAGGTAACAAATCAGACAGCAGATACTATTACATTTAATGTTACATTTCCAGAATTTCAAGGAGATGGAACAGAAAATAATCCATATATTATTGATAGCATAGATGCTTACTTGTATTTACTACAAAGAAATACAAATGGGAAATATTATAAATTAACAACAGACTTAGATTTTAAAAATGTAAGTGATTATCCTGAAATTAGTTTTTGTGGAATTTTAGATGGAAATCATAAGACCATATCTAATATAAAAGCTGAAAAGACTAGTGTGTTTGGAAATATAGGAGAATATAATGTTTCTGCAATGGTAAAGGATTTGAATATAGAAAACATTCAGTGTAAGGGGAATGGAAATCATCTTGGAGGTTTTGCAGGTTCCATTCAAAATAGTACCATAAAAAATGTACATGTAAAATCAGGAAATATAGAAAATGTTGCATCTATAAACACGATAAGCTCTACAGGAGGATTTGCAGGAAGTGTAGATAATGGCACTGTGATAGAAAATTGTTCTTCATCTGCAAGTGTTACTTCAGAAAAAAATGTAGGTGGAATGATAGGTGTAAATCAAAATGCAACGATTCAAAATTGCTATGCTAATGGAAAAGTAAATGCACCAATAAACTGTGGAGGATTTATAGGCTTACAGTACATTATGGATTCAAAATACAAAGTTCCACAAAATGTATACTATGATAAAAGCATTAGGGCAAATGCTGTTGGAGGATATGCAGGATCTTCTCATAACTTAAATGCATTACCAGAAAGTGAACTAGGAAAAGGAATTATAGGAGTTTCTGTACCAAAGCAAATCATAATAAAACAAAATGAGAAAAGGAATTATGAAATAGAAACAACTCCACAAACAACTGTAACATATTCTATTACATCAAGTGATACAAGTGTTGTAAATTGTACTAACCATCAAATAGAAGGAAGAAAAGAAGGAATTGTTACAATAGATACTAATTTGCAAGTAGGAACACAAATTATGAAGTTGCAAGGACAAGTAAAGGTAGAAGGAGTGACAAACCCACCTAGTATACAGTTAACAGAGCAAGAAGTTTTAAATAGATTTGGTTTGTCTAAAAAGGGAGAGTATATAGTAGGATTTGTAGCAGAGAAAGATATTAGTACTATTAGAACACAGCTTTCTAAGCAAACAGGGGTAACTCT
This sequence comes from Clostridia bacterium, assembly GCA_022797635.1. GTDB lineage: Bacteria > Bacillota > Clostridia > TANB77 > CAG-508 > CAG-273. The sequence continues at coordinate 96,340 of JAAWKZ010000002.1, read as the reverse complement.
AGTTAGTATAAAGAATGCAAAAGGAGAAGAAGCAAGAAGTGGAATTATTGCAACCAATATGAAAATAACATTACGTTTTAATGCAAAAGATTATACTTATACAGTTGTTATTAAAGGTGATGTAAATGGAGATGGAAGAATTTTTGCAACAGACTATGTAAAAATTAAAAAACATATCATGGAAACACCTAATTTGCAAGGAGCATATTTGTTAGCAGCAGATGTGAATAATGATAATAAAGTATATGCAACAGACTATGTAAGAATAAGAAATTACATCATGGGTTCAGGTAAAATTGAGCAAACATGGAATAAAATATAAGAAAGAAAAAAGCTAATCAAAAAAAGGTTAGCTTTTTTGTGTTTTTGTGTTATAATCTAAATGAAAAGGTGGAAAAACAATGGAACAGAAAATAAGGAATTTATTACAATTTTATTTATTAGCCACAGAATTGAAAAATAAAATCAGAAGTGGTTGGAAAGTGTGGAATATTGAAAGAGAACGAATAGAGAGTGTTGCAGAACATATTTATGGTACTTGCATTTTAGCAATTTCTATTGATTCTCAGTTTGAATTAGGGATTGACTTATATAAAGTAGTAATGATGTTAGTATTACATGAGATAGAAGAAATAAAAATAGGTGATTTAACGCCATTTGATAAACAAACAAAAGAAGAAAGAAGAACCTTAGGTAAACAAGCAGTAGAAGAAGTATTAGGTATACTAGATAAAAAAGTAGAATATATAGAACTGATAGAAGAGTTTGAAGAAATGCAAACTAAGGAGTCACTTTTTGCTAAAATGTGTGACAAGTTAGAAGCGGATATTCAAAGTAAGATATATTGTGAAGAAGGCTCTTTAGATATACAAAAAGCAGAAAATCAGTATCTGTTAAAAGACACAAGAATTCAAAAGTTATTAGAAGAGGGGGCAAAGTCTATTTCAGATTTATTTGTAGAAAATGATAAACCAATTTTTACAGAAAAAGTTTTTGAAAATATAGCAGATTATGTGAAAGAAAATGAATTGCTACAATTAAAAAATAGAAAATATTAAAAAGAAAGATATTGAATTTTAAATAAAGTAAAACAAGGAGCAAAATGCAAAAAAATGAATAGATTGTTAAGAGTCGGAATAGATACACTTTTTACATCCATTACTCCAATTTTAGGATGGTTTCTATTAGGAATATTAGTAGACAAAAATTTGATTAATATATTTACTTTAATATATCCCATGCAATTCGTTATTAGTGCTATACAAAGTGTTTTTGGGACAGGCGCTAATATAAGTGCGATTAGAGACAAAAATAAATCGGCAGTATTTTCAGGAATATTTTGTGGAGCAACAATTGGATTTATTATATTAGGTGGTGTTATACTAAACATTGATAGTTATATTCAATTTATGAATATGGATATTACAATTTATAGAATATTTGCAATTTATGCAGTAGCCCAAATGTTTTTACAGTTATTATTAAACTTATCTTTATATAAATTATATTATGAAAATAAGAACAAAATAGCAAATCAATATAGCTTAACTTTCAACTTGATTAATTTTTCTTCACTTATTCTTATGAGTATCTTAACTAAAAGTCAAGTAGCTATTGCTAGCATTTCTTTTACTATTACTATGATTTTTACTTTTTGGATGATATGCCATATTGTAGAAAAAGAAAAGTTTAAAATTAATATATTGAATTGTATAAAATATGATTCAGCCTATTTATTTGCAGAGATTAGTATGTTTATTATCTATTTATTTGGATTTAAAAATTCTTTTAATTTTGGAGAAAAATATATTTTGGCAACTTCATTTGCTACACTTATCACAGATACACAATGGGACATTTCAGGAGCAATTAAAACAATTGCACAAATTGATATTGCTAAAAAAGAGTTCTCATATGAAGAACATATAAAAAATAGCAGAAAATTAGTGGGATTATTAATTTCATCTAGTCTTGTAATGGGAATAGTCCTATATCCAATTTACCAAGTAGATATAACAGCTACATTGATTATAGTAAGTGTGGAATTAATAACAATGTATTTATATCCTTCCTATTTAACAAGACTTACTTATATTCAATTAGAGCATTCTGCAATCAAGGCAACTGTTCAAAAACAAATTGCTAATATTCTTAGAATAGTGTGTTCTTTTTTAGCAACACCATTTTGTACCTCAATTGGATTGACATTTTCAGCTATATACCAATTAATGTCAACACATTATATTATAAAGAAGAATGGAATTTATATGGAAATGAAGGAAGAACAAGAAAAACGATTAATAAATAATGGAAAGGAAGTAGGGGAACAATGAAAAATATTTTAATTATGGGAATTGGTAGGGCAGGAAAAACAACGTTAAGTAATATGGTAAAGGACAAATGGACTAGTTATAATTTATTACATAGTGATTCTTTAAAATGGGCTATTATTCGAGCACAAGATAAAGAGGCATATTATAGAGAAAATGTAGATATTCAAAAAGAATATGAGCATGGAGAATTTTTTCAAAGGACTCTCTTAGAACAATATAAGTCTCTTATCAAAAATGATAAAAAAGGTTATGGATATATTTTAGAAAGTGGACAATTGCATCCTAAGATAGTTAGTGAAATGATAGACTTTAGTACAACCATTGTAATCTGTTTGGGATTGGGAGATTTGACAGCAAAAGATATGGTAGAACAATGTATTCAATACGATACGGAGGAAAGTTGGACTTATAGATTACCTAAGGAATATTTACTAGAACATGCACAAGATTGGTATCAATGTAATGAGATGTTGAAACAAGAATGTCCGAAGTATCGTATAAGATATATAGATACCTCTAAAAATAGAATAGAGAAACTCGAAGAAATTATGAAAGAATTGGAAGAACTACTATAAATATTGAAATTTCTAGTACAATATGATATAGTATGCAATAGAAATTCCAAATAATGGAATAGAAATAAGGGGAATTGTAAAGAAAGGTAAAGAAATTATGTATTTTGATAACAGATATTTATATATCTTTTTGGCAATTATTGTAGTCATGAATTTGGCCAGTGGAGGATTCAACCTATTGAGCTTATTACTAGCTATACCTGGAGTTCTAATTGCTATTACTTTTCATGAATTTGCACATGGTTTTGCAGCAGACAAATTAGGAGATGATACACCAAGACGTCAAGGGAGATTGAGTCTAAATCCCCTAGCGCATTTAGAACCAATAGGAGTTGTGATGTTAATATTTGCTCATATTGGATGGGGCAAACCAGTTCAGATTAATCCTAACAACTTTAATAGGAAGATATCAGCACGTACAGGGGAAGCAATAGTATCATTTGCAGGACCATTAATAAACTTCATTTTAGCATTTGTATTTGCTATCGTTTTTTATGCAATTCAAACCTTTGCTAGTAGTTTTGCACTTACTACACAAGCAGGGATGATTATTCAGGATATGATACAATACACTGTACTAGTAAATATTGGACTAGGAGTATTTAACTTAATACCATTACCACCATTAGATGGTTCTAAAATATTAATGGCATTTTTACCATATAATGCTAAAAGATGGTTTGAAGACCATACACAGTTATTCTATATCATCTTTTTAGTAATTTGGATAACACCAATTTCAGGAAGGATTATTTCACCAGTAATCGAAGCAATTACTGGTGGAATTGATGGAATAGTAAGCAGTTTATTTGGATTATTTGGTTAGTGTCAGTTTTGAGGACATACCTTGAATGTGAGAAAAGGGGAAATATAAAAAGTAAGAATGAAAGAAGATACATATATATTAGGAATTGAATCAAGTTGTGATGAGACTTCAGCTTCTATTGTTAAAAATGGAAGAGAAGTTCTTTCTAATGTTATTAATTCACAAATAAAAATACATGAACAATTTGGAGGAGTAGTGCCAGAGATAGCTTCTAGAAATCATATTGAAGCTATTTCCAATGTAGTAGGTACAGCTTTAAAAGAAGCTAATATAGAAATGGATAGAATCGATGGAATTGCATGCACTTATGGACCAGGGTTAGTTGGTGCTTTATTAGTGGGAGTTTCCTATTCCAAAGCATTAAGTTATGCTTTAAATAAACCTTTGATAGGAACCAATCATATTCATGGGCATATTGCGGCAAACTATATTACACATCTAGATTTAGAACCACCATTTTTATGTTTAATTATTTCAGGTGGACATACTCATTTAGTACATATCAAGAGTTATACAGAATTCGAAATATTAGGAAAAACAAGAGATGATGCAGTAGGAGAAGCTTTTGACAAAGTGGCTAGAGTAATAGGGCTTGGATATCCTGGGGGACCAAAAGTGGATAAATTAGCGAAAGAAGGAAAGCCAACTATAGAACTTCCTAAAACACATTTTGATAATTTGGATTTTAGTTTTAGTGGAATTAAAACAGCAGTGATTAACTTACATCATAAAACACCAGACTTAAATAAAGCGGATTTATGTGCTAGTTTTGAAAAAGTAGTAACAGAGGAATTAATAGATAATACCTTAAAAGCAGCTAAACAGTTAAAGATTAAAAGGATTGCTCTAGCAGGAGGCGTATCTGCAAATTCTTATATTAGAGAACAATTCATTAATCTAGAAAAACAAGGATACCAAGTTTTTTATCCAGAATCTATTTTATGTACAGATAATGCAGCGATGATAGCTTCGGCAGGATATTATCAATATTTAGCAGGTACAAGGTCAGATTTAGACTTAAATGCAGTACCGAACTTAACAATGTAATGTGTCAGAAAAAGGAACGTCCCCAACCTGACAGAAAGGAAGAATATGGCAATATATACCATAGCGGATTTGCACCTTGCCTTTGGTGAAGACAAGCCCATGAACATATTTGGTGAAAATTGGGAAGGACATACTGAAAAGATAAAGAGTAATTGGATAGCAAAAGTGAAACCAGAAGATACAGTTGTATTGCCAGGCGACTTTTCATGGGCAATGTATTTGGAAAATACTTATCAAGATTTTGCTTATCTAAATGCACTTCCAGGGAAAAAGCTGCTACTAAAAGGAAATCATGACTATTGGTGGACAACAGTAACCAATATGAAAAAGTATTTAACCGAGAACAAATTTGAAAATATTGATTTCATCTATAATAATAGCCATTTGATAGAAAATAAGATTTTAACAGGTACTAGGGGCTGGAATTTAGCTGATACAGAAAATAGTAGTAAGATGATGAATCGAGAAAGTATTAGATTAAAGTTAGCAATTGAAGATGGTATTCAAAAATATGGAGAGGATAAAGAGATTATCGTATTTATGCACTATCCGCCAGTCACTCCTAATAGTGTCTATAACCACCAGTGTATGGAATTTGTCAACATTATGAAAGAGTATCAAATTAAAAGATGCTATTATGGACACCTACATGGAAAGTCACATCAAGATGCCATAGAAGGAGAATATGAAGGCATTATATTTAAGTTAGTTAGTAGTGATTTTTTGAATTTTGATTTAGAGCAAATAGTTGAATAAAATATAAATTTTATTTGAAGATGGATTTGGGGCTAGAAATATGGTATAATTAAAGTAGGTTTATGAAACTTTATATATATTCATGAAGGGAGATTATTATCATGTTCGAGACTTCGAAAAATTGCACACACATCTGGGGAAAAATTCATTGGGGAACAAGAATTGAACGTATTCCATACGGAATGCGGGATGTTTGGCAAGGGTCTGACCATTGGGGTGAACCAGAAGGGTATCAAACCAAAGAAATAAAATGCCAAATGGCTAAGTGCGTCAAATGCGGAAAGATAATATATTTCAACTGAACCACGCTAAGGGACTGGCAATGCCAGTCTCTTAGTATTTCAATAAGTGTTTTTGTAATTTTTAATTAAGGTCTAAAAATACAATAGCGTTAGGGCTTGCATTTTACGGAAAATATGATATAATGAACGAGCGAATTAATTTTGAAAGGAAGATTAAACAATGAGTGTAAAAGTAGAAAACACAGAAAACAAAAATGAAGTAAAATTAAGTTTCACAATAGAAGCAGCAAAATTTGATGAAGCCATGAAGAAAGTATATGTAAAAACAGCAAAATACTTTACTATTCCAGGCTTCAGAAAAGGAAAAGCACCAATGCAAATGGTAGAAAAACACTATGGTAGTGAGATTTTCTATGAAGATACTTTCAATGAATTAGTACCAGAGATTTATGATGCAGCAATTAAGGAAAATAATATAGCAGCAGTAAGTCGTCCTAATATTGATGTTTCTCAAATTGGAAAAGGACAAGATTTAATTTTCACAGCAGTTGTTCAAACAAAACCAGAAGTAAAATTAGGAAAATATAAAGGAATAGAATTACCAAAAGTTGAGTATAATGTGTCTGATAAAGATGTAGAACATGAATTAGGACATATGGCAGAACATAATGCAAGATTAGTGTCTATTGAGGATAGACCTGTTGAAAAAGGTGATATTGCAGTTATTGATTTTGAAGGTTTCTTAGATGGAAAGCCATTTGAAGGTGGAAAAGCTGAAAAGCATGAATTAGAAATTGGAAGTAATACTTTTATTCCAGGATTTGAAGATCAAGTAATTGGTATGAAAATTGACGAAGAAAAAGACTTAAATGTAACTTTCCCAGAAGACTATTTTTCAAAGGAACTAGCAGGAAAGCCAGTTGTATTCAAAGTAAAAGTTCATGAGATTAAACACAAAGAACTCCCAAAAATGGATGATGAATTTGCAAAAGATGTTAGTGAATTTGACACGTTAGCTGAATTAAAGAATAGTATAAAAGAGAAAATTCAAAAAGAAAATGATGATAAAGCAAAATATGAAACAGAAGATAATGCTATCAAAGCTGTTTGTGATGGAGTAGAATTAGAAATTCCATCAGGAATGATTGAAACAGAAGTAGATAACATGGTAAAAGACGTAGAACAAAGATTACAATATCAAGGTTTAACATTAGAGCAATATTATACTTTATCAGGCAAACCAGAAGCTGTTATGAGAGATGAAATGAAAGAAACAGCTGAAAAGAATGTAAAATCAAGATTGGTTATTGAAGCAATCATTAAAGCTGAAGATATTAAGCCAGAAGACAAAGAAGTGGAAGAAAAACTAAAAGAAATGGCTAAAAATTACAAAAAGACTGAAGAAGAAATGCTTCAAAATACATATTTAAAAGATTACATTACAGAAAATATGAAAGTAGAAAAAGCAATTCAATTTGTTATTGATAATGCTAAATTTAAAAAATAAGAAATTTCCTAGAACTAAGGAAAAGAAGTGCTAATATGCTATATTAGCTAAGAAAGGATGGTTAAATTAATGAAAGAACAAAATGGTTTAGTACCTTATGTTATTGAACAAACAGCAAAAGGAGAAAGGTCTTATGATATTTTCTCAAGACTTTTAAAAGACAGAATTATATTCTTAGGAGAGGATGTTAACCAAACATCAGCAAGTTTAGTTATTGCACAATTACTATTCCTAGAATCAGAAGATCCTGATAAGGAAATTCACCTATACATTAATAGCCCAGGTGGTTCTATTACAGATGGAATGGGAATTGTAGATACAATGAACTATATTAAATGCCCAGTTTCTACCATTTGTATTGGTATGGCAGCTAGCATGGGAGCAGTACTTTTAGCTGCTGGTGAAAAAGGAAAAAGATATGCAACACCTAATGCAGAGATTTTAATTCACCAACCATTAATTGGTGGTGGAGGATTATCTGGTCAAACAACAGAAATCAAAATCCATGCAGATCATATGGTAAGAACAAGGGAAAAATTAAACAAGTTCTTAAGTGATAGAACAGGTCAATCATTAGAAACAATTGAAAAAGATACAGAAAGAGATAATTATATGACCGCAGAAGAAGCACTAAAATATGGACTAATAGATGGCATAATGGAAAAAAGAAACTAAAAAGGAGAGTTTGAATGGCAAATAATAAAAACCAAAATATTAGATGTTCCTTTTGTGGAAAGTCCCAAGAAGCAGTAAATCGTATTATTGCAGGACCAGGTGTATATATTTGTGATGAATGTATCAAAGTTTGTACCAACATTATAGATGATGATGTTTACGAAGATGCAGAAATTACTTATACTACTACTGCACAAGAAAAATTGCCAACACCAGCTGAAATAAAAGATATTTTAGATTCTTATGTCATTGGTCAAGAAGAAGCCAAAAAGACACTATCTGTTGCAGTATATAATCATTACAAAAGAATAAATCATGAAAATGATACAGAAGATGATGTAGAATTACAAAAAAGTAATGTCTTATTATTAGGACCAACTGGTTGTGGTAAAACTTTATTAGCACAAACATTAGCTAGAATTTTACAGGTACCATTTGCAATAGCTGATGCAACTACTTTAACAGAGGCAGGTTATGTAGGTGAAGATGTTGAAAATATCTTATTAAAATTGATCCAAGCTGCTGACTATGATGTAGAAAAAGCGCAAAAAGGTATTATCTATATTGACGAAATTGATAAGATCTCTAGAAAATCAGAAAATCCATCTATTACAAGAGATGTTAGCGGTGAAGGTGTACAACAAGCCTTACTAAAAATTGTAGAAGGAACTGTTGCATCTGTTCCACCACAAGGAGGACGTAAACACCCACATCAAGAGTTTATTCAAATTGATACTTCTAACATTCTATTTATCTGTGGAGGTGCTTTTGAAGGATTAGAGAAAATTGTAAAAGATAGAATGGGTAAAAAGTCAATTGGATTTGGTGCTCAAATTGAAAGTAATAAAGATATTGATAAATATAAAGTGTTTGAGGAATTGTTACCACAAGACTTATTAAAGTTTGGATTAATTCCAGAGTTTGTAGGAAGATTACCAATTATTGCAACACTAAGAGAATTAGATAAAGAAGCTTTAATAGATATTGTTACAAAACCAAAAAATGCTTTAGTAAAACAATATCAAAAATTATTCAAATTAGATAATGTGGAATTAGAATTCGAAAAAGATGCTTTAGAAAAAATTGTAGACAAAGCAATAGAAAGAAAAACAGGTGCTAGAGGCCTTCGTTCTATTATAGAGGAAATTATGAGGGATGTGATGTTTGAAATTCCTTCTAATCCGAAAATAGAAAAATGTATGATTACTGGTGATACTGTAGAAAATGGAGAGGCTCCAAAGATTATTATAAATAATAATCGTGAGATACCTGTTAAAAAGCCGCAAGTACCAACAAAAACAAAAAGAGCAAAGACAACGAAGAGAACAGGAACAAGTGCATAAAGATAAAAATTGTTAGGGGGTTCAAAAGAACCCTCTATTTTTTATTTCAAAATAAATCCATTTTAACACTTGAAAAGCTACAAAAAATATGATAAACTAAATGCCATAGGAAAAGCGGTAATAAAGGACAACACAATAAAACAAAATACCTAACAGAGAGCCAAATAACTTGCTGAGAGTTTGGTAGGAAAACAGCTTATTGTTATCACCTTTTAGCTATTGGATTGAACAAAAATATGCTTGCAACATAATTGTAAGTAGAATAAAAAAACAGTAAATTCAATCGTAATTCTTGCGTTAAAAGAAAATGAGTGAAAAGAATAACGAAAATAATATTCTTTTAAGTTAGGTGGTACCACGGAAGTTTAAAGCCATTCGTCCTAAATAATAAGACGAAATGGCTTATTTGTATTCAAAAAATTAAGGGGGAATTAGAATGTCAGAAGAAAAGAAAGACTATGGACAAACATTAAATTTACCAAACACAGAATTTCCAATGAGAGGAAACTTACCAGAAAAAGAGCCAAAAATTAAAGAAGCAGTTTTAGATAATGGTTTATACGAGAAAATGCTAAAAAAGAATGAAGGAAAAAAATCCTATGTATTACATGATGGACCTCCATATGCAAATGGAGAAATTCATATGGGGCATGCTTTGAATAAAGTATTAAAAGATACGATTGTACGCTTTAAAAACTTACAAGGATATTATACACCATATGTACCAGGATATGATACACATGGGCTTCCAACAGAAAAAAAGGCAATTCAAAAATTAGGTATTAAACGTGAAGAAATGAGCATTTCTAAATTTAGAGATATTTGCCATGACTTTGCGCTAGAATATGTTGGTAAGCAAACAGAAGGCTTCCAAAGATTAGGCGTACTTGGAGACTGGGAGCACCCATATATCACCTTAGAACCAGAATTTGAAGCAAGACAAATTGGTGTGTTTGCAGATATGTACCAAAAAGGTTACATCTATAAAGGATTAAAGCCTGTTTATTGGTGTACAGACTGCGAAACAGCTTTAGCAGAAGCTGAAATTGAATATAAAGATGTTGATAATGTATCTATTTACGTAAAATTCCCAGTAGTAGAGGGAAAAGGTGTACTAGATAATGATATGAAAATTGTAATTTGGACAACAACACCTTGGACATTACCAGGAAATACTGGTATCACTGTTGGTGGAGAGTTTGAGTATAGTGTCATTGACACAGGAATAGAAAAGCTAGTGATGGCAACATCAGAAGTAGCAAGAGTTATGGAAACAGCAGGCATAACAGATTACAAAACAATCAAAACAGTACAAGGACTAGAATTAGAAGGAATTTTATGTCAGCATCCATTTGCAAACAGAACTTCTAAAGTAGTTATTGGTAGCGAAGATACAGTCAATGTAGAACTTGGAACAGGTACTGGTGCAGTTCATACAGCGCCTAGCTATGGTAAAGAAGACTATTTGTGTGGATTAAAAAATGGTCTAGAAATTATTGTATGTGTTGACGGAAAAGGATACCAAACTGAAAAAGCAGGACAATTTGCAGGTTTATCTTGTGAAGAGTCTAACAAAGTGATTACAAATTGGTTACAAGACAATGACTATTTATTAGCAACTGAAAAAATTAGCCACTCATATCCACATTGTTGGAGATGTAAAAATCCAATTATTATTAGAGCAACAGACCAATGGTTTGCTTCAGTAGATGGATTTAGAAAAGAAACCCTAGAAGCAATTAAAACCGTAAAATGGACGCCAAGCTGGGGAGAAGAAAGAATTGCTAGCATGGTAAAAGATAGAAACGATTGGTGTATTTCTAGACAACGTACTTGGGGTGTGCCAATTCCAATTTTCTATTGCAAAGAATGTGGTCAAGAATATGCCTCAAAAGAAGGATTTGAAAAAATTCAAAAAATCTTTAGAGAAAAAGGTTCAAATGCTTGGTATGACCTAGATGAAAAAGATTTGATGGTAGAGGGGGCTACTTGTCCTCACTGTGGAAGTCATGAATTCAAGAAAGAAACCGATATTATGGATGTATGGTTTGATTCTGGTTCTTCACATCAAGCAGTACTAGTGGAAAGAGGAATTGACTATCCAGCAGATTTATACTTAGAAGGACATGATCAATATAGAGGTTGGTTCCAATCATCATTATTAACTTCCGTTGCGACACAAGGAGTATCTCCATATAAAGCAATTTTAACACATGGTTGGGTTATTGATGAAGATGGGAGAAAAATGTCAAAATCTTTAGGAAATGGAATTAGTCCACAAGATATTATCAAAGAATATGGTGCAGACATTTTAAGACTTTGGGTACTATCTTCTGATTTTAAAACAGATATTAGTATTTCTAGGGATATTTTAAAGCAAATTAGTGAAGCATATAGGAAGATTAGAAATACAGCAAGATATATTCTAGGAAATATTGCAGACTTTGACCCAGAAAAACAGGTAAATTATGAAGACATGCTTGAAATTGATAAATGGGCATTATTAAGATTATATCAATTAGTCAAGAACTGTACACAAAACTACGAGGATTTCAATTTCCATATGGTATATCACGATATCAACCAATTCTGTGTATCAGACATGAGTAATTTCTATTTAGATATTATTAAAGATAGACTATATACTTCAAAGCCAGATTCAGTAGAAAGAAAGTCAGCGCAAACTGCTATGTATATTATCCTAGACAGTTTAGTAAAAATGTTAGCACCAATGATTTGCTATACAACTGAAGAAATTTGGAGCTATATGCCACATAAAAAAGACGAAGACACAAAGAGTGTTATGCTAAATTACTGGCCAGAAGTAAGTAGTGAATATGAGGACCATGAATTAGAAGAAAAATGGAATCACATCTTAGAATTAAAAGAGATGGTAGCAAAAGAACTTGAAGTGGCTAGAAGCGAAAAGATGATTGGACATTCTTTAAATGCAAAAGTTACACTTTTGGCAGATGAAAAGGAATATAGCTTCTTAAAAGAAAATCAAGAGCAATTAGAAACAGTATTTATTGTATCTGCTTTACAAATTGAAGCAAAACCAGCAGAACAAACAGAAAAATTAGTTGTAAAAGTAGAAGTAGCAGAAGGAGAAAAATGTGAAAGATGCTGGAAATATTCTACAACCGTAGGAGAAGACAAAGAGAATCCAACTATTTGTCATAGATGTAGCAGAGCAATTCATTAAAATAACAAAGAATTTGATACAGTGAAAACCTTGTAAAACAAATATAACGTTTAAAGGGGATAAAGATGAACAGACGGAAGAAGAGCAAAGAATATTCTATCAATAGCAATAATGGTAATTGCCATTATTGCTTTGGTTGTTATTTATAGTAAGTATAATTACAATGATTTTATCAAAAGTGTTCGTGAAAGAGATAGAACCACTTTTGTACGTGATCATGAAATAAAATGTTCTGAAATGGATAGCTATAAAATAGAAAATACAGATTATAATGATGCTATGTTCTATGAAACAATTTCCGTAACACCAAATACTCCATATAAAGTAACTTGTAAAGTCAAAGTAGAAAATGTTGTAAATGAAAATAATACAAAAACTGGTGGTGCACATATGGCTATTGCAGGTACCACAGAACGTTCTATTATGCTGTCTGGGACGCAAGACTGGCAAGAGATTACCTTTTATTTCAATTCCAAAAATAGAAAAGAAGTAGATGTTAGTTTTAGACTAGGTGGTTATGAAGAAATGTCAAAGGGAACTGCTTGGTTTTCAGATTTCAAAGTTGAAGAGGGCATAGCAAGTAAAGATAAAAACTGGAAATTTGTATGTTTTATCTTTCCTCAAATTGATGTAGATGTAGAAATAAATGGAAAGGAAGAACATGTTAGTCTAAAGATGTCTGATAGTGATATACAAGTGTTAAAGGACGACATGGCTAGATTTAAAGAATCCATTAGAACAATGAGTAATCGTAAAATGAGTGCTACTTATGATATTCATACAATTAACAAACCTATCAAATCACTTTCTTATGATGAAGAAAATGGTTATTATGTTTCAGTAGAAGATGTATACGAGTATATTAAAGATTATGTAGAGCAAAATGAATATGACCACATCTATATAGGAATTAGAATGGCAAATCTGCAAAAAGGAAGTAATGTCTTAATGAATGATTGGATTGGCCTTGGAGGAATGCAATATTTCGGAATTGGATATTCTAATATTCGATTACCAGACAGTGAAAATAACTATGCATATAAATATCATTATCGTATTAATACTTTTCCAGAAGAAGTGTACATTCATGAGTTTTTACATACATTAGAAAGAAATGCTGGGGAATATGGATACGAAGTTCCAGCTTTACATGATTACGCTAAATATGGTTATCAAGAGGAAAGATTAGAAGGACAAAAAAAATGGTATATTGCTTATATGAATAAAGAAATTAAAAACAATGGGGAAATGATAGGTTTGCCAGAAGAAATATTTACTTATAAACCTACTCATGAAAGTAACTTTAAATATAGCAGGAAATTAAAAGCACTAAAAGAACCAGAGAATATTATTGAGGTAATTAGAAGTATATTTGATAGAATCAGTAAGTTATTTACTAGTTATCAAGAGCAAAGTAATATAATAAAGGAGCAAGAATGAAAGTATCAGATTTTAATTATGATTTACCAAAAGAACTAATAGCACAAGTACCAATTCCAAATAGAGATCAATCAAGATTAATGGTATTAGATAGAAAATGTAAGTCCATTGACCATAAGATTTTTAAAGATATTATAGACTACCTAGAGCCAGGAGACTGTCTAGTTAGAAATAACACAAAAGTAATTCCTGCTCGCTTGTATGGAGTAAAGGAAGAAACTGGTGCACATGTGGAGTTTTTACTATTACACAGAATAGAAGATGATATATGGGAAGTTATGGTGAAACCAGGAAGAAAACTAATGCCAGGTACAAAAGTTGTCTTTGGAGAGGGATTACTAGAAAAAAGTGATACCCCTAGAGTTTTACTAAAAGCAGAGATTTTAGAGCAATTAGAAGGTGGAAGTAGAAAAGTAAAGTTTGAATATGAAGGCATTTTCAATGAGATTTTAAATGAAATTGGCTTAATGCCATTGCCACCATATATTCACGAAAAGTTGAAAGAAAAAGATAGATATCAAACCGTGTATGCAAAGTATGAAGGTTCAGCAGCTGCACCAACGGCAGGGTTACACTTTACACAAGAGCTATTAGAACAAATTAAAGCAAAAGGTGTAGAAATCGCCAATGTTACTTTACATGTTGGGATAGGAACTTTTAGACCAGTAAAAGTAGAAAATGTAGAAGAGCATGATATGCATTCAGAACATTTCTATATCAAGCAAGAAGATGCAGAAAAAATTAATAAAGCAAAACGTGAAGGGCATAGAGTTATTGCCGTGGGAACTACTTCTTGCAGAGTACTAGAGTCAATAGCGGATGAAAATGGTATGGTAAAAGAAACAGAAAACGATACAAATATTTTTATTTATCCAGGGTATCAATTTAAATGTTTAGATTGTTTAATTACTAACTTTCATTTGCCGGAATCTACACTAATTATGTTAGTATCTGCTTTAGCAGGAAAGGATTTTGTCATGAAAGCTTATGAAGAAGCAGTGAAAGAAGAATATCGTTTCTTTAGTTTTGGTGATGCAATGTTTATAAGATAATGTCCCTAAAAAGACAAAATGTATTCATTTAGGAAAAGAAATAAAGGTAGAAGACATTAAAAAGCTAGATGTAGATAAATGCATTAAATCAATAATAGGGAAAAATGTCAGATAGGGGACAAAAAGGAGGAAAATATGGACAAGCCAGCAGTAACATATGAGTTATTACACACAGATAGTAAAACAGGAGCAAGGCGTGGAGTAGTGCATACACCACATGGAGATATACAAACACCAGTATTTATGCCAGTAGGTACGCAAGCAACAGTCAAATCAATGAACCCAGAAGAATTAAAAGAAATAGGTGCACAAATTATTTTATCTAATACGTACCACTTGTACTTAAGACCAGGTCATGATTTAGTAAAAGAAGCGGGAGGGCTTCACAACTTCATGAAATGGGATAGACCTATTTTAACAGACTGTGGAGGTTTTCAAGTATTTAGTTTAAGTGATTTAAGGACCATTACAGAAGAAGGGGTGGAATTTAAGTCACACTTAGATGGAAGTAAGCATTTCTTCTCTCCAGAAAAAGTAATGGAAATAGAAGAAGCACTTGGTGCTGATATCATTATGTCATTTGATGAATGTGTAAAATATCCTGAAACATATGAATATACCAAACAATCTATGGAAAGAACAACAAGATGGGCAAAGCGTTGCAAAGCAGCGCACACAACCACAGACAAACAAGCTTTATTTGGTATTATTCAAGGTGGATTTTATGAAGATTTAAGAGAGAAGTCAGCAAGAGATTTAATCGATTTAGATTTTCCAGGATATGCAATTGGTGGAATTAGTGTAGGGGAACCAAAAGAAGAGTTCTTAAAAATGCTATACTATACTGCACCACTTATGCCAGCAAATAAACCAAGATATTTAATGGGGGTAGGGACACCAGACTATTTAATAGAAGCGGCACTTGCTGGAATTGATATGTGTGACTGTGTACTTCCAACAAGAATTGCAAGAAACGGAACAGCTATGACATGGAGTGGAAAAGTAGTAGTTCGAAATGCAACCTATGAAAGAGATTGGGGACCATTAGACCCAGAATGTGATTGCTATACTTGTCGTAATTATACAAGAGCATATATTAGACATTTGGTCAAAACAAAAGAAATATTAGGAGACAGATTATTATCTATTCATAATTTATATTTCTTGACGAAATTGATGGAAAGAGTTAGAATAGAAATAGAGAATGATAATTTAGAAAACTTCAAAAATGAGTTTTATAAAAAATATGGTTACGAAAGAGGAGGAAAATATGAATGATTTAATTGGCAATAACTATGAGCAAAGTAATGAACAATTAAAAGCAAAAAAGTGGATGAAAATTATAGGAATTATTCTAATAATACTATTTTTTATTTGCATTGGCTTAATCGCTTTTATGTACTACTGGAAGTCGACACAATTAAAAATTACAATAGATGGAAAGGCGAATAGTAGTTTAGAGGACATTTTGCTTATACAAGATGGGCAAATCTATGTACCGATTCGTAGTTTTGCACAATTCGTAGGTTATGATTCTTATAGCGGAGACTACAAACAATATGCAGAAGACAATACAAAATGTTATGTACAGTGTGCTAATGAAATAGCCTCTTTTACTATGAACTCAGACAAAATCTATAAGCTGCTAACCAATGGAAATGATTATGAATATTTTACAATTAATGAACCTATAAAAATGATAGATGGAGTATTGTATACTACAAAAGAAGGTGCAGAAAAAGCCTTTAATATTGTATTTGATTACAATCAAGAGCAAAACAAAATGACTATTTATACATTACCATATTTAGTAACTCAATATTCAGCGCAGTTTAAAGATTCCGCAATAGCAGGAGATGGACAAAACTTTAGCAATCAAAAAGCACTATTAGACAATAGACTAATAGTAAGAAATACAGAAAATTATTATGGTGTATCAGACTTATCTGGAAATGAAATATTAGGAACCAAATATACTAGCATTAAATATGTAGAAAGTACAAGAGAATTCATAGTAACAACTGCAGAGGGAAAAATGGGTATTATGTCTTATGATGCAACAACAAAAATTAGCCCAGACTATGACCAAATTAAACAGATTGATAAAGATACAGGATTATATTTAGTAACAAATAATAACAAACATGGTGTTATTAATAGCACAGGAAGCATTATTGTATATTTAGAGTACGATCAAATTGGAATCGATAGCAATAGATTTAATAGTAATAACATCAAAAATCAATACTTATTATATGACAATTGCATACCAGTTAAAAAGGGTAACTTATGGGGTATTTTTGATAAAAATGGTAGACAGATTCTTCCAATAGAATATGAAGACTTGGGTTGTAGTGCAGGAGCAGGAAGTTCTACAACGCAAACTGCCAATAATATTATATTACTTCCAGAATATAAAGGGATTGTAGTAAAAAAAGATAACCTATATGGTATGAAAGATTTTGAAGGAAAAGACTTGTTACCAATAGCATTGAAAACAATTTATTCTACTACATCAGCTGGAGAAGAAACTTATTATATGATTTACAATGAACAAGTAATGAATGTAATTACGTATATTCAAACTTATGTAAAGCCAAATACAAACCCATCCAATAATAATCAAAACACAAATAATACCAATTCGGCAACAAATGAATTAAATAATACTACTACAAACAATACACAGACTACCAATACAGTAAATAATAATTCACAAACAACTAGTGCCAATACAGTTACAACAAATCAAACAACAGCAAATATACAAGGTAGTACAAATGGAAATAATTTAACACAAAATAGCAATACAACACAACAATAATCAAAAGATAATTCTAAACTCCTTTTAATAGGCATACAATAAGATAAAAGCCTATGTAAAGGAGTTTTTGTATGGAAAAAGAAAGTATATTAAAAACAAATATTACAACAGAAGAAAGCGAAATAAAAAAGAAAGTAATGGCAATTACAAAAGGTTGTTTATTTGCCATAATATTTTCAATTATTTTACTTACAATTTATGCTCTATTATTGGTTAATACCACGATTTCGGAAAATACAATGATGCCAGTAGTATTAACTATTACAGGAGTGAGCATCTTAATTGGAGGAACGATTAGTAGTAGAAAAATAAAAAAGAATGGACTGATTTATGGAGGAATTGTAGGATTAGTATATGTTTCGGCTTTATATTTAGCTTCTAGCATTTCTATAGTAGGATTTTCGATATCAGTAAATTCTCTATTAATGTTAATAGTTGGTGTCATAACAGGAATTATTGGAGGAATTATCGGAGTAAATTTGTCAGTAAAAAAGTAAGAAATAAAAATAGGATAGCAACACTTTTTACGAAGAAATTGCGTAAAATAGTTGCTATTTTTTATATTTTAGGGTAATATATACATGAGAAAAAACATAGGAGGAAAAAACTTGATAACATTAGAAGATGTAAAGCAAAATGAAGAAGTAAAAGAGCTAATTTTAAGTTCGCAAAAGCAACTAAATGCATTGGGATATACAGAACATTCGATAAGGCATATTAGTATTGTATCACAGCGTGCAGGAGAGGTGCTTAAAACTTTAGATTATCCAGAAGAAAGAATAGAACTTGCCAAAATTGCAGGATATATGCATGATATTGGAAATTGTGTTAATCGTACAGACCATGCACATTCAGGAGCTATACTTGCTTATCAAATTTTAAAGGATATGGGTATGGAAGCTCAGCACCGTACAGAAATTATGATGGCTATTGGAAACCATGATGAACAAACTGGAACAGCAGTCAATGATATTTCAGCAGCATTAATTTTAGCAGATAAGTCAGATGTACACCGTGATAGGGTTGTTAATCAAAATATATCCACTTTTGATAAACACGATAAAGTAAATTATGCAGTAACAAATGCAAATTTTATGATGAATAAAGAAGAGAAAAAAGTAATTTTAGATTTAAAGATTGATACAGAAATATCACCAGTATTAGATTATTTCGAGATATTTATGGATAGAACTATGATGAGCAAATATGCAGCAAAATATTTGGGAATATGGTTTGAATTAATTATTAATGATACCAAATTATTATAAATAACGGGAGGAAAGAAAAGTGAAAATAGAAGAAAAGTTAAAAGTAACATTAATTATTTTAGTAATTATATTAATCTCACTCATTTCATTTGGAGGAATTTATCTTCAAAAAATGAAGTTTGTAGAAAACATGATTCCAGATTATCAATTAGGAATGGACTTAGCAGGGGGAAGATTAATAACATTAAAAGTAGATACTTCAAAAAATACTGTTATTTATGATAAAGATGGAAAAGTAGTAGAAAAAGAAGGAGAAGGAACTACCAAAAAAGAGGAGCCAGTAAATTCAGAAGATACCTTAACAGAAGAAAACTATGATAAGGTAAAAGAAATAATACAAAAAAGATTAGATTTAATGCACACATCAGATTATACTATTAGACAAAATGAAAAAACTGGTGAACTATATATACAAATTTCAGAAAATGAAAATACAGATTTAATTACTCAATATATGGCAATTAAAGGCAAGTTTACTGTACAAAACGAAAATGATGAGATTTTATTAAACAATGCTCATATTAAAAAAGCAGAAGTAAGATATAGCTCAGGAGCAACAGGAACTAGCGTATATTTAACCATTCAATTAAATAAAGAAGGAACTCAAATTTTTCAAGATATTACTAAAAATTATGTAATTTCAAAAGATGCAGAAGGAAAAGACAATTCAAAGAAAATTAAAATGAAAATAGATGATTCAACATTATTAGAAACAGCATTTGATAGTGAAGTTTCTAATGGAATGATTCAAATGTCTATTGGAGGAGCAAGTACAGACCGTGATACAATAGATGGATATGTACAAGAAGCTTCTAATATAGTAGTATTATTAAATAGTGGAGAATTACCACTTACTTATACCGTTTCAGAAAATAGATATGTTATGTCAGATATCACTAGAGAAATGTTTTATATTCCTGTAGCAATAATAGGAGCAGCTTTAGTGATAGGAATCATTTTCTTAATTGTAAAATACAAAAAGAACGGTTTACTAAGTAGTCTTGCCCTTATTGGATATATTGCAGTATTATTACTAGTGCTACGCTATGCAAATGTAATGTTAACTATGGAAGGAATGATTGCAATCATTATAGCTATTGTTTTAAACTACATTTTTACAGTATATTTACTAAGTTTAATTAAGCATAAAGATAGTCAAACAGTAGCAGAAGCATCACACGTATTTAAAGAAGCTTTAATTAAAACGTTATTCATTTTCATTCCTGTAGCTATTACATCAATCATTTTATGTTTTGCAGGTTGGCTTCCAATTTACAGCTTTGGAATGGTAATTTTCTGGGGACTATTACTAATTGTTTTATATAACTTAATCATAACAAGAACTTTAGTTGTAGATACCAAAAATGCGTAAGAAATATAGAAAAGAGGTAAAGAAATGAACAAAAAAGTATTTTATGCGATTTTAATATGTGTTATTATTGCAGGAGCAATTGTAATAGCTACTATGGGACTAAAAACAGATATTACGTATAGTAAAAATTTAAGATTAGACATATACCTAGGAAATGAGTATACAAAAGAAGATATAGAACAAGTTGCAAAAGAAGTGTTTGGAAATGAAAGAATATTAGTGCAACAAATAGAATATTACGGAGATATGTTTTCTATTACAATCTCACAAGAAGTAGAAGAAATAGATAATAAGATAGAGCAATTAACAAATAAATTAAATGCAAAGTTTGATTTAAAATTAAAAAAAGAAAATATTACTAAAGTTTATCAACCACACATCAGATTATCTAGTGTGTTAATGCCATACTTATTACCAATAGCAATTAGTATGATAGTAGTTTTAGCTTATGTAATGATTCGCTTCAGAAAAATTGGAGTTTGGAAAACTTTAGCTTTATATGTATTGACAGCAGCTGCTAGTGAATTACTATATTTAAGCATTTTAGCAATTTGCAGAATTCCAATTAATCGATTAGTAACACCAATAGGATTAGCAATATATGCTATTGTTATTACAGTCATTACTGCAAAACAGGAAAAGAAACTAACTACTTATCAAGAAGAAAATAAATAAACAAAAAATTGACAATACTCATATAATAAAATGAGTATTGTTTTTTTAGTTCTAAGAAACTGCACTTTTAAAGTGTAATTAACGTAGAAATAAATTATGCAAATACTACAAATTCTTAAAACTTTGTTTTTAGAATTTGTTAATTTGCGTTTTTTGTTATAAATTTTAGAATAAAAAACGATACTTTGAAAATAATAAAAAAGGAAAGTGAAAAAATGTTAGAAAGGATAAAGAAGATTTTTTATAGGAGTATGAGTAATAAAGAAATAACTTATGATCAAGCTAAAAAAATGCTGACACAAAATCAAAATATAATTTTGTTAGATGTAAGAAGTAAACAAGAATATGAAGAAGGACATCTTTCTGGCAGTGTTCCTCTTTGTCTATATGACATATGTAAACAGGCAAGTCAGGTACTTCCTAATAAAGAACAAACAATTATTACCTATTGTTCTTCTGGAAGTAGAAGTAAAGAAGCACAAGAAATGCTAGAAACAATGGGGTATGAAGATGTATACAACTTAAAAGGTGGACTAGAAGAGATTAATAATTAAAAATAGAATAAAACATGTTACAGATTAAAGCTGGAAAGAATAAGATATGGAAGACATATTAGAAAGGAGAAATGACGTAGAATAATGAAATCTTTTTGCATTAAAACAAATAATGAAGATATTTTAGATTATCTACTAAGTAGAACAAAAGAAATAGATTTTGAAGATTTAACTTATTCAAAAAATGAATTTAAGATTTATCAAAATGTCATTATTCATTATGAAGGAAAAAACGAAGAGAGTTTCTCCTATTTTTTAAGTGAATTAATAACAGAGGTAATTTTAGAATTTTATGAAGAAAAGCTAATTTATCAAATATTAAATTACAATTATTTTTACTTTGACGAATATGAAAGAATACAAATATGTAATAATTGCATGAATACTATAGAAAATGGTTACATGGAAGTAGAAGAAAATAGAAAGAATATAAATAGAAAACAAATGATACAAAAATCATTGGTATCTTTCGTACAAGAAAATAAATCTATGATATTAGACGGTTTTATTAATTTTAGGTTAAAAGAATATATGAGTTATTTAGATAATATTGTAGATACTGCTGTAAATCAGTTTATCATTGAAAAAGAATATAATGAATTTATTAATTTATTGAAAATTTATATAGATTCTAAGCCAGCAGAATGTGAGATTTTACATTTAATTTATATTAATGGCGAATCTATACTATTAGATGCGGATAAAAATATAGTATCTGTTTCAGAAAATATTTTAAATAGTAAATATTTATCAGATATTTCTTTTTCTTCTAATGACTTTGCACTTAATACCTTATTAACTTTATTACCAGCTAAAGTAGAAATGCATGTTATTGGTATAGAAGATGAATTTATAGATACAATAAAGCAAATCTTTGAAGGTAGAGTATCAGTGTGTAAAGACTGTAATATCTGTAGAACATATCGTTTATTAAATCATGCGAAGATTGAATAGAGTGTAAAACAGAGTGATTTCATTTACAAACTTGAAAAAGTATGATATAACTATAGCATTAAAACTAATATTAAGGAGGAACTATGGACGAAAATAAGAAGAAATTAGTTACAATATTGGTACCAGCATATAATGAAGAAGAAGTTTTAAATATGTTATATGATAGATTACAGAAATTAATGGATGAAAATGAAGGATATGACTTTGAAGTATTATTAGTAAATGATGGAAGTAAAGATAAAACATTTCAAATTATGCAAGAATTAAGAGAAAAAGACAAAAGAGTTTGTTATTTGAATTTATCTAGAAATTATGGAAAAGAAACTGCAATGATAGCAGGATTAGACTATTGCAAAGGAGATTGTGTAGTTATTATTGATGCCGATTTACAGGATCCACCAGAGTTAATTCCCGAGATGTTAAAATATTGGGAAGAGGGCTATGATGATGTTTATGCAAAAAGAAAATCAAGAGATGGAGAAACATGGCTTAAAAAATTTACTTCTAAAATGTATTATAAAGTATTACAAGCTTTTACTAGAATTGAAATTCAAAAAGATACTGGAGATTTTCGTTTATTAGATAGACGTTGTATAGAAGCATTAAAGTCAATTAGAGAAACACAGCGCTATACAAAAGGATTATTTAGTTGGATAGGATATAATAAAAAAGAAATTCTATATGCTAGAGATCCAAGAGCAGCAGGACAAACAAAATGGAATTACAGGAATTTAATTAATTTATCAATTGATGGTATTACATCATTTACTACATCACCACTAAGATGGGCAGCACTACTAGGGGTTTTGGTATCTTTAGTCGGATTTATTTATATGATATTTATTATTATTAAAACCATTGTGACTGGTGTGGATGTTCCAGGATATGCTTCAACTATGGTAGTGATTTTATTCTTAGGAGGAATACAACTAATCTTTTTGGGTGTAATAGGGGAGTATTTAGGACGAGCATTTAATGAGACAAAACACAGACCATTATACTTTATTGATAGATATAATGAAGAAAAAGAGACAAATAGGAATTTAAATAAATAAAAATAGGCACTTGCATGATTAATTGCAAGTGCTTTTCTCTTCGAATTTTGATAAAAAATGTGAAAAATATTGACTTTTTATGATATATATTGATAATATATATATAAATTGTATTAATAGAAACCAAAAAGTTATTGAAAATGAATAAAATTCAAAAAGAAGTGAACACTAAAGAAAAGGGAGGAAATCAACTAAAATGAAAAATAAATCTATGAAAGAGCAAAGTGGTATAACTCTAGTAGCATTAGTAGTAACAATAGTGGTGTTACTAATTTTGGCAGGTATAACAATCATGTACACAATGGGAGAGAACAGCATTTTCAAAAAGGCACAAGAAGCAAAAAATAAGACAGAAGAAGCAATTAAAAATGAGCAAGAGTATATGAGTCAAATAGATAATATGTTAAATGAGTATATTAATGGAAATACAACAAAAGAGGAAACGGTAGCAGATATAGTTAATAAAGTACAAACTATCACTAAAATAGTAAAAGATGAGAATGGAAACAAAGTAGTAATTCCAAGAGGATTTAAGATTGTACCAGATACAGAAAACAATGATATTGACTATACGTATTCAAGTGATAAAAAGCCATGTGTACAAGATGGAATTGTGATTGAAGATGAAGAAGGAAATCAGTTTGTATGGATACCAGTAGGAGAAATTAAAAATAAGGACAATACAACTACAACAATAACACTTGGAAGATACACATTTGATACAACAAATGGAATACCAAAACTAGAGCAAAATGCAGATAATTATACAGAAATAGTAAATATAAAGTTAGAAAATTATTCTTATGATATTCAAGAATTAGTCAATGGTGATACGAATACAGCAGCTAAAAATTTAGGGAACTTTGTAACAAAAACAAAAATAAATAATGGATTTTATTTGGCAAGATATGAAGCAAGCAAGGGAATTGATAAAAAAGTAAAATCACAAGCAAATAAAGAAGTCTGGAATCATATAACTCAACCAGATGCAGCAATAGCAGCTAGAGAAATGTACAATAGCGATTATATAGAGAGTGACTTAATAAATAGTTATAGCTGGGACACCACAATAATATTTATTCAAAGTTATTCAGGAAATAGTAACTATTCAAATAAAACATCAGCGAATAATGCAAGTATAGGATATTTGAATACTGGAAAATCTGGAGATAAAGTTTGTAATATTTTTGATATAGCCTCTAATTACTATGAATGGACTACAGAATATTCTACGTATGATACTAAGCCTTGTATAACTCGAGGTGGAAGCGCTGGACATACTTATTCTGCGAGTGTTCGTAGTGATCGTATATTGACAGATAGTGTGAGCTACATTTCTTTCCGACCACTCTTATATATCAAATAATTTTAAATTTGTCGAAAAAGGTTAGTAGATTTTACTTGAAGAAATAAAATATGTATTAATATAGATGTATGTTTTAAAGGTAAGCGGTTTCTTAGCAAAAGAGAATATACATCTTTTTTATTTCACAAATCTAATATATTTATATCATAGAAATTCTAATAAATTACCAAAAACAAAATTAAAATTGAATAAAACTACTTAAAAGTAAAAAATTAAACAAAACAAGTGCAAGTTGAAATTATTTGCACTTGTTTTAAAGTATTAACAATAAATGGTATAATCAATTTCTGGAAAAATACAATCTTTTTTCTCAATATCTTCTAAAAATGTAACAAACTCTTTATCAAATGTATTATTCATTAAAGCCTGATATAGTCTAGTAAATCTACCAACATGGTCTTTAATTCTTTTTTTAGCATAATCTACCATAGTTCCATTAGTAATAATAAATAACCAATCACTACTCTGAAGGAGTAATAATTCTCTAGCACATTGATTTAAAGCACGGATTTTAATTGCCTTTTCTTTTTTTGATTTTAGCGTTTCAGGATTTTCATTTTCTAAGTTGCTAAATTTTTGTGCTAATTGTACCATTCTATCACCAGTTTCATGAAGATGCTTATGTGCATAATCATTAGTTTGATTAAGCCATACTTCACTATAACCATTTGCCCCCCAACTAGAGCGGCAAGGAGTAGAAATTTGCATCATAGGATATTTATCAATATATTCACTAGGTGTAATTAAACTAAAATTACTTTTATCATAATAAATTTTCTTAAATAAAGTATATAACCAATCGGGCCCTTCATACCACCAATGCCCAAAAAGTTCTGCATCATAAGGACAAAGAATGATGGGAGGATTAGTAGTAAGTGAAGCTAAAGTATTAATTTGTGTTACTCTACTATCAAAGAAATGGCCAGTTTGCTTATTAATTGTATCTTGTGCCCATTGTACATTATAATAATCTTTAGGACAGCTTTTTCCTGTAATACGATAATACTTAATACCAGTATTAACACGGACACCATTACAAGCAATGTATGGTTTGATATAATCATAAGGAGCATCGTAGCCAATATCGCGATAGAATTCACGGTAATTAACATCACCAGGATAACCATTAATAGAGCTCCAAACTTGTCTAGACGATTCAATGTCACGACCAAAAGCAATTACTCCTTCAGGAGAAACAATAGGTGCAAAAGTACCATAAATAGGAGTAGGGTCTGCATATAAAATACCATGAGATTCTGTAATAATATATTCAATACTAAATTCTTTTAAATATTTATCAGATTCAGGAACATAGCCACATTCAGGAAGCCAAATGCCACGAGGTTTTCTTCCAAAATATTTTTCATAGGTTTGCACACCAATTGCAATTTGGGCTTTTATAGTTTTTTCATTAACATATAAAATGGGGAAATAACCATGAGTAGCTCCACAAGTAATAATTTCTAGTACACCAATATCCTGAAAATGTTTAAAACCATTAATTAAATTGCAATGATAAACTTCCTTGAATAAATGTAAATCATTAGAATAACGATTAAAATAATAATGAGCAAGATCATTTTCTTTATCATTACCTTTAGTTCTTACAATTTCTTTTTGTGCAAGTTCAATATGAGTATTAAGGTAGTTAATATATTTTTGCTGCAATAACTGATTATCAAGCATATTTAAAAGAGGGGGCGTCATTGACATAGTAATACGAAAGTCAACTTTTTCCTCCTCTAATTTTTGAAAGTTTATAAGCAGAGGAATATAGGTTTCTGAAATAGCTTCAAATAACCATTCTTCCTCTAAGTAATCATCACTTTCAGGGTGATGGATAAAAGGCAAGTGTGCATGTAAAACAAAACTTACATAACCTTTTTTTGCTGTCATTACTGTTTCTCCTTTTTATCTTTTTTAATCTTAAGCAAGTATAATTGCAATGGAACTAAATGATATGTTAACGAAAATTGGAACTGAATCCAGAAGAGGAAAGTCCCATTCCTAACTCATCTCCATTTAATTCATTTTTGTAAATTTCTTTATATAAATCATAAATATTATAAACTCTACCAATATTACTAATAAATGATAGAGAAGAAATGTCTTTCTCAACTTCACGATTACTCTTTACATCTCTAAAAAATACTGTTTTACCAAGTTTATCAAATAAAATGTGATCATTTGGAGTAGCAATTTCATTAGAAGAAATAATATTAATAACAGAATGAGAATTGTCTGTATTATGATGGATGGATTTTCTAATTAATTGTACACCATATTTACAAGAACTATCATGAATGTGAATGTACCAGCTATTAGCATAATCATTAATTTCTGTTTCAAAAGAGTAATTCATAGTTTCATTGGTAATTACTAAATATGGCTTTGTATTTTGAAAAAATGCTTCTCCATATTGTAATTGCAATTTCTTTTTATCTTCTTCAGAAATTTCCCAATAAACAAATAGACTAGAAGGCGTCTGTGCTAATATTTTTACAATAGTTCTATTATATACTGCTGGTAAATCATAGTATTCTGTTGTAATAACTGGCTTAGCCCTTTTAGTAGTTCTTTTTCTAGTTGTTTGTGTTGATGATTTTCTCGCTGTAGTTTTCTTAGTTGTTTTAGCAACAGTTGCTTTTTTTGTAGTAGAACTTTTGGTAGTTGCTTTTTTCTCAGGTGTCTTTAGTGTTATTTCTTTGGTAGTAGCTGATTTCTTTTTTGTAGTAGTAGTTTTTTTAGAGGTTGCCGTTTTAGTAGCTTTTTTAATAGAAGTAGATTTTTTCTCTACTTCTACAGTATTAGCTTTTTTAGAGCTTGTTTTTGTTACTTTTTTCACTTCTTCATCTTTTGTTTTTCTTGGCATTTTATCCTCCGCTTGTCCGATTTAAAACTATGATATAATCTTAACCCAAAATGAAAATAATTTCAATATAAAATGGGAATAAAGTCAAAAAAATTTAAAAAACAAACATATTGACATTTTGTAATATGTATTGATAAAATAAAACAAAATGTTATATAAAAAGGAATAAAGCTGAGTATAAAAATAACTAAAAAAGAAAATACTAAAAAACAAAGGAGAAAGAAAAGTGAAGAGAAAATTAGAAAAAGAAATAGGTATTTCTTGCCAGTGTAACCCACTTGTATGCATCAAAGATGCTACAACTGGGATAACCCTTGTAGCACTAATAGTAACAATAGTGGTATTATTAATCCTAGCAGGAATCACAATCATGTATACAATGGGAGAAAATAGTATCTTAAAAAAGGCGCAAGATGCCAAAGATAAAACAGCAGAAGCCGTAAAAAATGAACAAGAATATGTGAATCAAGTAGATAATATGGTAAATCAATATATCAATGGAACAGAAACTCCAAAAGAGCCAGAGGAAGTACCAGTAGAGCAAATAAAATCAGATTGGCCAACAATCGAAAAAATAGCAGGAGAAATAGCAAAAGATGATACCATCACAAGCGATACAGAGAAAGTAACAGTAATAGTAGATAACAAAAAGTATACCATCAGTGCAGGAGATTTGTTTGAAGTAGAATATAAAGGAGAAGTTAGAATAGTAAGAGCGCTAGGATTTAAGCACGACGACTTAGTTAATACAGCGGCCTATGGAGAAAACCATAACAAGGCAAGTATTTCATTTGAGTTCTTAGATTTCATGACAGGAGAAAATTACATGCCAATGAATTCAACTAATACAAATGAAAATGGCTGGGCAAATACTCAAATGAGAAAAGATTTAAACGGATATACAACAAATGCAGCAATACAAAGTGGAGAAATCGGAGGCTTAGGAGCAAACTTAAATAATAAATTATATATCAAACAAGTAAAGAAGAAATATATTGGAACATATGATAATGCAAACAGTATAGCAACATCTAATGATTACTTATGGTTATTAGCAGCAAGTGAAATAGTAAATAATGGATATAATGGAAGCGGAACATATGGATATGCAATCACATCAGAAGGAAGTCAGTATAAATACTATCAAGGAGTAACAGACGCATGGAACGATTCGGGCACGGGCCGTCAAAAGAAACCAAATTCCTCGGGTAGTACGGTCCGCTGGTGGCTTCGTTCACCAGGTTACGACGGCAACGGATACTTTTGCCTTGTCGGCAGCACTGGTAACGCTAACGGTAGTCACAACGCGAGCTATACCCGTGGCGTCGCGCCTGGATTTAGTATTTAGACATGACTTTAATAAAATATTTATATTAGTAAATTTTCTAACCAAACCCCTTGACAGTTTACAATAATCGGGATAAAATAAAAAGGTAGATAAATATATTCTAATAATCAATAAATTTAAGTTTTATAAAATACAAAAACATACAGATTTACCTAAACTTAAAACACATTAGTGATATATATTTAGTACATTGAAAATTAAATAAGAAAGAGGTGTTTAAAGATTATGGATATCGTAATCAATATCGCCGTTTTTCTAGTTTCAGCAGTAATTTTCACTTTCGTAGGAATATATGTAAGAAAGAAAATTGCTGAGTCTAAAATGGAAAGTGCAGAAAGTGAAGCAAAAAAGATAATTGAAATGGCAAACATAGAAGCAGAAAATAAGAAAAAAGAAGAAATCTTTAAAGCAAAAGAAGAAATTATGAATGCCAGAAAGGATTTAGACCAAGAAATTAGAGAAAGAAGAGGCGAAGTACAAAGTCAAGAAAGAAGATTAATTCAGAAAGAAGAAAATTTAGAAAGAAAATTAGACACTATGGAGAAAAAAGAAAAAGACTTAGAAAGAAAAAATCAAGAAATTGATGAAAAGAAAAATGAAATTGAAGAAGTTCTAAATAAGCAAATGGAAGAATTACAAAAAATTTCTGGATTATCAAAAGAAGATGCAAAAAAACAACTATTATCAGAAATGGAGAATCAATTGACTGCTGAAAAAGCAAATTTGATTAGAAGTATGGAAAACCAAGTAAAAGAGACAGCAGACAAAACGGCAAAAGAAGTAATTGGTTATGCGATTCAAAAATGTGCAGCAGATCATACTTCAGAAACTACTGTATCTATTGTAGCTCTTCCAAATGATGATATGAAAGGAAGAATTATTGGTAGAGAAGGTAGAAATATCAAAACTTTAGAAACATTAACAGGAATTGATTTAATTATTGATGATACTCCAGAAGCAGTTGTTATTTCTGGCTTTGATCCACTAAGAAGAGAAGTTGCAAGAATTGCTCTTGAAAAATTAATTGATGATGGAAGAATTCATCCTGCGAAAATTGAAGAGATGGTTGAAAAGGCGAAAGAAGAAGTAAACCAAATCATTAAAGAAGAAGGAGAAAGAGCAATATTAGAAACTGGTGTAGTAAGTTTACCACAAGACCTAACATTATTAATTGGTAAACTAAAATATAGAACCAGTTATGGTCAAAATGTATTAAATCACTCTATTGAAGTTTCAAACTTAGCTAGAATTATGGCAGAGGAGTTGGGGTTAGACTCTACTTTAGCTAGAAGGGCTGGTTTATTACATGATATAGGTAAAGCGCTAGACCACGATATGGAAGGAACACACGTTGAGTTAGGTGTTGATGTACTCAAGAAATACAAAGAAAATGAAAATGTTATTAATTGTGTACAAGCTCATCATGGAGATGTAGAGCCAAAAACAATTGAAGCTGTATTGATACAAGCAGCTGATGCAATTTCGGCTTCAAGACCAGGTGCAAGAAGAGAAACACTAGAAGCATATATTAAGAGATTAGAGCAATTAGAAAGTATTGCTGATTCTTTTGAAGGTGTAGATAAATCTTTTGCAATTCAAGCTGGTAGGGAAATTAGAATTATTGTAAAACCAGAAAAGGTAGACGATAATCAAATGACTTTAATGGCAAGAGATATTGCGAAAAAGGTTGAAGATGAAATGGAATATCCAGGACAAATCAAAGTAAATGTTGTTAGAGAGACCAGAGTAATTGATTATGCAAAGTAAATTATAACCATATGTAAACGCAAAAGCAGCCTTCCCAAGCGGGTTGGCTGCTTTTGTTTTGCCTGTTTGCTTAAATGGAACGCGGATGCCTTAAAAAAATATAAGGACCGCAAGAGTCATACCAGAGAATCAAAGCGGACTCTGATATCTGGGCAGACAGGCTAGAGGAAAAATCCTGGTATACACTACTACTGGCAAGCTGCTGTTCGAGCTCAGTACAGAAGTTGAAAAAACTTTTGTGCGATGCAGGATTTTCCTTAAAGAGGGGCTCGACGAATTTAATGGTTTCGTCTTCAATTGCCCGTCTTTTACTATCATACAAGATGATAGGCAGCTGAGAAACGTGCGGGACGTCCTCGGTGTTTAATCCGGCTTCCCGGACAATTTCTGCAAACTTCATCATAAGCTTGCACCTCCCTATGGTTTATTTACCATTAATTAGGGAAAAACATAATGGTATTTCTATTATATCAAATTTTGCGAATTATGTAAAGTAAAATAGCAGTTTTTTTATATTTGCTAAATTATAAAAAGTATAGTATGATAATAGCAAATAGAATAGAAGAGAAAGAAGGTCAAGAGAAAATGAATATACTAGCAGTAGGGGACTTAGTAGGAGAAAATGGGTTAGAAAAGTTGACAGAAGTGCTACCAAAAATAAAAGAGGAATATCAAATAGATTTTGTAATTGTAAATGCAGAAAATGTAGCAGGAGGAATGGGAATTACATTTAAAACTTTTAATAAGCTATTAAAATTAGAAGTAGATAGTATGACTATGGGAAATCATACTTGGGCCAAAAAGGACATTTTTGAATTCATTAATCATCCTAAAATATTAAGACCAGCTAATTATTCTAAAGGAGTACAAGGAAGAGGATACTTCATTTATGAATGTAAAAACAAAAAAATAGCAGTAGTTGATTTAATAGGAAGAACGAATATGGGAGTACTATCAGAAAATCCATTTACAGTAGCAGAAGAAATTATAAAGAAAATTTCAGAAAAAGCAGATATGATTTTTGTGGATTTTCATGCAGAAGCAACAGCTGAAAAAATTGCGATGAAACATTGTTTGGATGGAAAAGTAACAGCTTTATTTGGAACACATACCCATGTACAAACAGCAGATGAGGAAGTTACAGAAAAAGGAACTGGATATATTACTGATTTAGGAATGACAGGACCAAAAAATTCTGTTATTGGTATGGAAGTGGAAGCATCAGTGAAAAGATTTCAAACTTCACTTCCAGAAAGATATAAATTAGCAGAAGGAGATTGCATTTTTAATGGGGTAGTTTTCGAAGTAAATGACGAAAATTGTCGAACAGAGAAGATTAATAGATTATTTATTCGATAAAGAAAATGAAATGTAAAAAAATGCGATGAAATTTTCCACTTTTTTCCAAAAATATATAGACAAAATCCTATAAATATAATATAACTATAACTGTTCACAGGTAACAAAAATAAAAATTATAGGAGGCAAAAAATGGAAATTTTAAAAATCTCATCAAAATCAAATCCAAATTCAGTAGCAGGAGCAATTGCTGGTTTGGTAAAAGAATCTAACAAAGCAGAAATGCAAGCAATTGGAGCGGGAGCTCTTAATCAAGCAGTAAAGGCAATCGCAATAGCAAGAGGATTTGTAGCACCAGCAGGCGTGGACTTGGTATGTATACCAGCATTTGCTGAGGTAGAAGTAGAAGGAGAAGAAAGAACAGGCATCAAGCTTATGGTAGAAGGTAGAAAATAAAAAAAGGATTTTTGATAAGGAAATAGTATATAGATATTAGGGGCACAAAAATATGAATGAATATTTTTGTGCCCTTTTGTATGAATTTATTGAAAAAGTAAATACTTTAGTATATGATAAAACGTAAAAGGAGACTGGCTATGAAGATTAATAAGGTTAAATTATTTCTTTGTATCATCATCATATTAGGAATAATTGGGATTACTACATATTTTACTTATGCTGAAAGTAAAGAGGACAAGCAGGGAAATGCAGATATAAAATATGAAAAGACAAATATGATTACAAACTTTCGATTAGGTATTTCTAAATTTGATAGTATTAATCCACATATAACGCAAAACAAAGATGTGATACAAATAGCTTCTCTTATTTTTGAACCATTATTAACAATTACACAAGACTATAGAGTAGAAAACTGTTTAACTAAGGAATGGTCTAAAGTATCAGAAAAGAGTTATATTATAAAGTTAAAAGAAAATGTGAAATGGCAAAATAATAACGAGTTTACAGCAGAAGATGTTAAGTTTACTATTGAACAAATCCAAAACAACAAAAAATCTATTTATCTAGAAAATGTAAAAGATATTCAGAAGGCCGAAGTTGTAGATAAACATACTATTCGATTAGAACTAAAAAAGGAAATTCCATTTTTTGAATATAGGTTGATTTTTCCAATTTTATCTCAAAAACAATATGAAGGAAAAGACATGGCAAAGTCAAAAGAATTGCCAATTGGAACAGGAAAATATAAAGTTACAAGACTAGACAAAGAAGTAATAGAATTAACTAAAAATGAAAATTGGCACAATATCGAAAAAGAAGATAGTAATATAAAAGCAATCACTATTTCCCTTTATAAAGATATGGGAGAAGTATATAACAGTTTTCGATTAGGCAACATTGATTTAATACACACTAATAATAATCAATATGAAGAATATATTGGCAGTATGGGGTACCAGAAAAAGCAATATCCAGGAAGAGAATATGACTATTTAGCTTTTAATTGTAAAGATTCTGTTCTTCAAAATGTAGAGGTGAGACAAGCTGTTCAAAAAACAATTGATAAAGGAAAGATAGTTTCCTCTGTTTTAGAAGAAAAAGCGTATGTAGCAAATTTACCTTTAAACTATGGAAATTACTTAGCAAAGGATTTAGAATGGGGAGAAGTTTTTAATCAAGAAGAGGCGAAGAAAATTCTAAAAGACAATGGTTGGAAATTTGAGTATGGTATTTGGTCAAAGGAAATAGAAGGACGAACAAGAACACTAAATTTTACAATAACAGTTCAAGAAAAAAACAGACAAAGAGTAAAGGTAGTAGAGGAAATAAAAAAACAATTAGAAACAATTGGAATTCAAGTTAAAGTGAAGAAAGTGTCAGAAAATGATTACAAAAACATATTAATAAATCATGGATATGAAATTCTTTTAACAGGAGTATATAATGGATATAGCCCAGAATTAAATATTTTTTTAGAAAAGGGAAATCTAGCAAATTATCAAAATGCAGAAATAAATGGTTTATTTAAAGAAGTTAGTACTATGTCATCAGAAGATTCGCAAAAAGAAGCATATCAAAAAATAGCAGAAACTTGGAGAAGAGAAGTGCCATATTTAGGTTTGTATTGTAACCAAGTGACAGTTGCTTATGGACAAAGTGTAAGAGGAGAAGTTACACCTAATAGTTATAGTATTTTTTATCAATTTAGCCAGTGGTATAGGCAGTGATGTCTGGTTGGGGACGTTCCTTTTTCTGACAAAGTTGTCAGGTTAGGGACATACCTTCAAAATATAAAATGAAAAATAATAAAAAATGCTTGACAAAAGAAAAAAATAAGATATAATAAGTACAAACATACGTTTATAACACAAAAAATGAAATCTAGAGAATAGAAGAAACAGAGGAAAGAATAAAAATAAACTAGGAGGAAGAGAAAATGAGTAATGAAAATCCAGAAAAAATGAAAGCACTAGAGGCAGCATTAGGACAAATTGAAAAACAATTCGGTAAAGGTTCTGTTATGAAATTAGGAGATTTCACAGCAATGAATGTAGAGGCTATACCAACAGGAGCTTTAAGTTTAGATATAGCATTGGGAATTGGAGGAATTCCTAGAGGAAGAATTATAGAAGTATTTGGACCAGAGTCTTCTGGTAAAACTACTTTAGCTTTACATGTAATTGCAGAAGCTCAAAAAATGGGAGGGGAGGCAGCTTTTATTGATGCAGAACATGCTTTAGATCCAGTATATGCAAAACATTTAGGGGTAGATATTGACAACTTAATTGTATCCCAACCAGATACAGGTGAACAGGCACTAGAAATTGCAGAAGCATTAGTAAGAAGTGGTGCATTAGATATTATTGTAGTAGACTCAGTTGCAGCATTAGTGCCAAAAGCTGAAATTGATGGAGATATGGGAGATAGCCATGTTGGTTTACAAGCAAGATTAATGTCACAAGCTTTAAGAAAATTAGCAGGTGTTATTAACAAATCAAAATGTGTTATTGTATTTATTAACCAATTAAGAGAAAAAGTTGGTGTTATGTTTGGAAATCCAGAAACAACTCCAGGAGGAAGAGCATTAAAATTCTACGCTTCTGTTAGATTAGATATTAGAAGAATTGAAGCAATTAAACAAGAAGGAGAAGTGGTAGGAAACCGTACAAGAGTAAAAGTAGTAAAGAATAAGGTGGCGCCACCATTTAGAGAGGCAGAATTTGATATTATTTATGGCAAAGGAATTTCAAAAGAAGGCAATTTATTAGATATTGCAGTTAATTTAGAAATTATTGATAAAAGTGGTTCGTGGTTTAGTTATAATGGGGATAGAATTGGTCAAGGTAGAGAAAATGCAAAAAGCTATTTAATGGATAATCCTAAAATAGCAGAAGAAGTAGAGAAAAAAATTAGGGATAATTATGCTACAGCTTTTGAAAAAAGCCTTGGAGATGAAGAAGTAGATCCAGAACAAGAAACAGAACCAGAAGAGTAAGAAAAACAGAAAGAGGAGTAGTATTAGAATGAGTCAATTAAATCAAAACTCTTCTAGAGAGGAAATCCGTGCCTATATTGATAATATTATACAAAGAGATAAACATCAGCTAACTCAAAAAAGGCAAAAAAATGGTCAAGTTGATGTACAACAACTAAAAGAAGAGATGACTTCTCAAATCAAACAAAAATCCAAAAGTGATAATAATGAGTTAGTAGAGTTTGATAACTTGAAAACAAAGGTATTAAAATATATAGTATATAAGAAGAGAACAGAAAAAGAAGTTAGACAGAAGTTCTCTTCTTCTTTGGTAAACCCAAATTTACTAGATGATGTAATTGAAAATTTAAAAGAAAATGGTTATATTAATGATGTAGTATATATTCAAAGAGCAATGAATGAATTTTTAGCTATTAATACACTTTCCTTAAAAGAAATTAGAAACAAGCTATATGCAAAAGGATTAGAACGTGATATAATAGATACATATTTTTCAGACCATGAAGAGAAATTGGATGAATATGAGATAACATGTGCCAAGAAAATAGCAACTAAAAAGCAAAATCAAATGGAACAGACAGACATAGAAAATTTTTTATATCGTAAGGGATATAAAAAAGAAAGTATACGATTAGCTTTTGAAGATTAATTAGAAGGAAATGAAATTGAATGCAAAATGTACTAACATTAGAAACAAATAAATATAAGATTAAAATTGAGAACTTTGAAGGTCCTCTTGATTTGTTATGCCATTTAATTGATAAAAATAAAATGGATATTTGTGAAATTAAAATAAGTGAAATTACAGAGCAATATATTCAGTATTTAAATGAAATGGAAAAAATGAATTTAGAAATTGCAAGCGAATTTTTAATAATGGCATCTACTTTACTATATTTAAAGTCTAAATCTTTGCTGCCAAAGACAGACGAAGAAGATGAGAAAGAGTTAACAGAAGAAGAACTATTAAGAAGAATTATTGAATATAAGAAATATAAAGAGATTACCAAGAAATTTAGAGAGGCTGTAGAAGAAAATTCTCAAAGATTTTTTAAAGCTCCTGAGGTTATAGAACTTCCAAAACAAAAGTTAGAAGTGAATTATAGTAAGGAGATTATACCAGAAATTTATCAAACATTAATAAAAAAGAATGAGCAAAAGCAAAATCAAAATGCACAAAATATTGAAAAAATTGCTATTACAGATACTTATACAGTTGAAAGCAAAGTAAAAGTCATGTTTAGAGAATTACTACATAAAAAACATTTTGTTTTTAATAAATTGTTTTCTACTAGAAAATGCAATAAACAAGAAGTAGTTACTGCATTTACAGGCTTATTAGAATTATCAAGGAGAAGTAAAGTTTTAACAGAACAAGAAGAACTTTTTGGAGACATCAATGTAGAAAAGGCAAAAAGAAAAGTAATATAATAATTGATTAAAAACAAAGAAACAGGGAAAACTAATACCAAATAACTTCGAGAAAAGGAGGTTATCAAGTGGTATTAGTTTTTATTTTATTAACAATACTAATTATTCTATTAACATTTTTCTTTTTGATACTATTATCTACTATCCATGTAAAAATACAAAATTTTAGTATAACTAATATGAAAGAAGAAAAATTAGACAAAAATTATGCAATTATCTTATCTTTATACTTAGGAAATAAAATAAAGTGGCTAAGCATCCATTTAAACAATAAAAGATTAAGAAAAGTATATAGTAAAATGCAATTAGAAAAAATAGATTTAGAAAAATTAGAAAAGGATTTTAGATGGGAAGATTTGAAATTAATGAAAAAGTTGCATCCTAAAATAGCTAATTTAAAATTTAACATGCAAATAGGATTAGAGAATCCTGCAGTTACTGCATTTGCTGTTACAAGTTTATCTTCTATTATTTCAATTTTATTACCATATGTAGCAACTAATATAAAAAAAGAAAATTATGAATATACAATTGTACCAATTTATCAAAATCAAAATTTATATAAAATTCAATTTGATTGTATAATTCAGGTAAAAATGGTACATATTATAAATGTAATCAGTAGTTTTTTAAAGAAAGGAAGAAGTGATTTAAATGAACGAGCAACATCCCATAGAAGGTCTTATGGTTACAGCTATGAATAGTATACAGGATATGATAGATGTTAATACTATTATAGGAGAACCAATAGAGACGACAAATAATGTAATTATTATTCCAATTTCTAAAGTAGGATTTGGATTTGCAGCAGGAGGAAGTGAATTTAAAGGAGAAACTATTAATGAATATACAAAGAGAGAAAAAGAAGAGGCTATTCAATATAGGCTACCATTTGGAGGAGGAAGCGGAGCAGGTGTATCTATTTCTCCAATTGCATTTTTAGTAGTACAACAAAACACTGTTAAATTACTACCAGTAGAACATTGTTCTTCAGTAGATAGGTTATTAGATTATGTACCAGATTTAATGGATAAGTTAAATAATTTTTTGAACAAAAATATGCAAAATAAAAAGGAAGAAAAAAGAGAAGAATTAAAAAATCAAGAGAGAGCTAGAAAAGATTTAAAAGAAACATTAGAAACTATTTCAGAGACAGTTCCAACTCCTAATAACATCAATAACAAAACCAGACCAAGACGTAGTAAGATGCCTAAAGCAGAACACATCACTTACGAATATGAATATGATGAAACAGATGAAGAAAATCAGAAATTTGAAGAATAGAAAATAAGGCCAGTTATTATTTATAACAGGCCTTATTTTTTATAAATCTTGCTAATTATAAATAAAAAGAGATATAATTTAATAGATGAAGAGAATAAAGAAAAAATGGAATTATAAGGAGAAATAAAATGAAAAAATATGATGAAATTAGAAAAATTTCACATTCACATTATGTAGAAATAATAGAAGAGAATAATAGTGTAACAATAAAAATCAATAAACCTTCTGAGAATATGCAGACAGATAGTGCAAATTTTGAATCTCTTGCTTTAATATGCAAATGCATTAAGCCCAGTATTCAGGTTACAATTCAATTTGAAGAAGACAAGGAATGGAATGGAACACTTGAGCAAGGAAAAGCAAAAGAACATGCCTACTTAAGATTTTTGTATAGGATGATTATGTTTGAAAAAGCATTTGATTGGGTAAAAAATGCAAAGGAAAATGAAAAAGAAATTAGTCAATTTAAAAAAGTATTCAACGAAGCATTAAGAGAAAGAAAAGTTACGAATAATTTTCCAAAAGCAGAAGCAAGTTTTAACCCTAATAAGGGGGAAGAACATAGAATAGAAAATAGATTAGGACGTACAGAAAAAGGAAGAGAATATTTAAAAAAGAAATATCAAGAAAAGTATCCAGATAATGAATTATTATGTGTTTATACACAATTACCAAATGGATTGTTTCATAATAGTCCTAATGAAAAACTAGACAGAGGCAAGATATTTATGACAAGGGGAGATTATGATCTTTGGGGAATTGATAAAAAAGGAAATTTGTGTATTTTTGAATTAAAAAAAGATAAAGATAATGAAGCTTTGGGAATACTCTCAGAATTGTTCTTTTATTCAATTTTTGCCCAGCAAATACATTGTCATAAAGAAAGGATACATAAAAAGCAACCAGTAAAAAATTTCCGTGGATATGAAAAACTATATGATGCTGTTCAAGCAGGAGAGATAAAAAACGTAAATGCTATCTTCCTTCTAGGAAAAGGTATACATGTAGTAATAGGAGAATGGAAAAAAGAATTGACTAATTTATTAAATACAAATAGATTAGGAATTCATTATGATTTCATATATTATGATATTGATGTAATTAATACGATTTCAGTAGACGAATTAATGGAATAGAAAATGATAAATGGGGTGGTTTGTTTTAAAGTAAACCATCCCATTGAATATTAAGTTCTCAGCAAACTAAACCATTTACTATAAATATTTTCAATCATGGTAAAAGTAGAAATTTTGTTAACTGATTTTTCTGCAATAATATTGACTTTGCCAATTTCCTGGCTGTTTAGCATATAAGTTACAGTTCCTAAAACTTGCCCTTGTTCTACGGGAGAAGATATCATAGTAGGCAATTCTAATTGTTGTTCAATGTTTTTATCCTGTCCTTTTTGGATTAAAATTCCACTATCATCTTCTAAAATTCCATTTACATTAGTCTCAATTCCCTTATCTACTAAAACATCTTTTATAATGTCACCTTTGCTTGCCAATTTTTTATATTCAAAATTAGCAAATCCATAGTCTAATAATTTTTGAGCTTCAGCAAAACGAATTTTGGTGTTAGGAGCTTTCATAATAACTGCAATTAAAGAAAGGTCATCGCGAGTGGCACTAGCAGATAAGTTATATAAAGCAACAGAAGTAGAACCAGTTTTTAGCCCAGTTGCGCCTTTGTAATTACGAATTAATTTATTGGTATTTACTAAAGAAGATTTACCATCTCTTAAACTATCCATGTAAATAGTAGTATATTTTGTAATAGAAGGATGTTTATTTAATAGTTCCTTAGACATTAAAGCAATATCATAGGCAGATGTAACATGGCCATCTTCATCAATACCATGGCAGTTTTTAAAAGTAGTATCCTTCATACCTAGTTCTTGTGCTTTTTCATTCATTTTGGCAACAAAGGCTTCTTGAGAGCCAGCTAAATACTCTGCCATAGCAACAGTACAATCATTGGCAGAAACTACGCAGATTGCTTTTAACATTTCATCAACAGTTAATTCTTCACGTACATCCAACCAAATTTGGGAGCCACCCATACCAGCCGCATTTTCTGTGCAAGGAATTTTGTCAGTATAGGACAATTTGCCACTATCTAAAGCTTCCATAATCAGCAAAATAGTCATTACTTTTGTAACACTAGCAGGTCTTAACTTTTCATGCATATTTTGTTCATATAAAACCTGACCAGAGTGTTGCTCAATTAAAATGCAACTGCCACAATTTAAGCTTAAGTTAGAATTGCTATTGGTTGCAACTGTGTTATTAGGAGAAGCGATACTATTAGTTTGTGATGGACTAGTAGAGGTTGTAGAGTCACTAGAAGAAGTTACATTTCCGCTAGTAGGAGTAGTATCATTTAAAGGTTTGGTTTCTGTTGTCCAAGTAGGGATACTACTAGCATATACAAAGGTAGAAAGTAATGAGATACAGAGAAGAAAAAGGCTAATGATTTTATATATTTTCTTTTTTAAAAACATAAGTGAGACCTCCCCAAAAGTGATTTGTTAAATGATTGTTTTACTGCTTTAGCAGTTAGAAATCATTATATGCTTTAGTAAAATTGTATGGGAGCAAATCCATTTTTATGATAAAGAAACAGTATATACGAAAAAAATCATAGAATTTCTCAAATTAAATGCTAGCTAAATAAATATAAAAATGAGAACATCTTAGAAGATAATTCTAAGATGTTTTTCTATATATAGAATAAAACTGAAAATGCTAAAACAGGTTAAGAAAGATATTTACAAAAAAAATAGAATAGCAT
The DNA here is from genome assembly GCA_022797635.1 of Clostridia bacterium. GTDB lineage: Bacteria > Bacillota > Clostridia > TANB77 > CAG-508 > CAG-273. The sequence goes on along the minus strand of JAAWKZ010000002.1, from coordinate 55,020 downwards.
ATAATAATTTCACTATGTAGTATAAGGAGGAAAAAAGAAAACCATGAAAACAAGAAAACAAAAAGCCATAGTAATCACGGTAATCCTATTGATGCTTTTTACTATGGTAGGTTTTAGTGTGAAAGCTAATACCAAAATGACAGGGGAATTTAATGTACAAATTAATTTGAAATTTCCAACACAAAATGAAAAACCAACTATTACTATGACAAAAATAGGAGGTGAAAAAACATACAGTCCATCAGAAGTTTCTAACAGTGACACAGCATTGTATTATCATTTTGATGCTTTAGAAATAGGAGAGTATGAGCTAGAAGTAACGGGCAAAGGATATGTTACCTATAAACAATCTGTTACCATTGAAAATCAATTAATGGAGTTAAAACTAACGAATGGATATGATGAGTTAGCTAGTAGCAAAATAGGGGTTGTTGTTTTAGGAGACATTAATGGAGACAATGTCATTGACCAAAAAGACGAAAACTTAATGATACAAAAAATAGAATCAGGTAAATATGACAAAAAATACGACCTAAATGGGGACAAAAAATTAGATATTATTGATTTATCATATATTACTTTTAATAAAACTGAAAAATCAGAGGGAAGCCCAAACAAAGTGGCAACTCCAATTAACTTGTTAAATACACAAGAAATTGCAGTAGAAGAAAAACAAGGAACAAAAGTTAAATTAGAAGAAGGAACAAAATTAGAAGATGTTCTAAAGAATAATGAAAAATACATTACATTAGCGCCAACAGGAGAAAACGAAGAAATTTCAAAGGAAAATCCAGTAGAAATTTCACTTGACTTAAGCCAAAGCCAAAATCAAACAGAAGCAATAGTCATTTCACCAGCCAAAGATCCAAATAACTTTATTAAAGATGGCGAAGTTGTTATTGTAGATGAAAATGATAAGGAAATTAGTGTTCCAATCAAAACACCAGAAGTAACACCAAATCAACGTATTGCAAGAGCATTTGCAGGTGGCGCAAGAGCTATGACAAGAATAGCAAAAGCAATTACAAATGAAATTGCAACAATAGAAAAAGATGGAACCGTAGTAATCAACTTAAGAGGGCAAGTTGCTATTAAAAGGATTACGATTAAAGTAACAGAAACAGGAAGCAATAAATTAGCAGATATTTCTAAAGTAGAATTCTTAAATGATATGGAAAACCGAATTCCAGCACCAGAAATGGATATTCCAGAAAATCTAAGAGCAGTAGCAGGAAGTAAAGAATTCTCACTTACTTGGGACAGAGCAAGAAATGTAACAGGATATGAAGTAAGTATTAAAGCAATTAGCCAAAGAAAATTTGGGAAAGAAGAACCAATTGTAAATGCAAAAGCAGATATTATTAGAACAGATACCAATAGTTTAAAAGTAAGTAGCTATAATCAAGATAAAATTAAAAATGGAACAACTTTTGAAGTAAAAGTACAATCCATTAATGGAGAATGGCAAAGTGGATATGGCAAAATAGTAAAAGTTACACCAGAACCAAATAAAAGACCAGACGCACCAGATAATGTGTCAGTAACAGGAGCGTATAAGAGCTTAAATCTAACATGGAAAGACATGGAAGATACTGATACTTATAGTGTATATTATAGAGAATATGAAAAAGGAAACTATATTCAAGCTGTAACAAACTTAGCCAATAATAGTTATACAATTGAAAACTTAGAAAGCAATGTAAAATATCAAGTATATGTAACAGGTACAAATGCAATAGGAACTAGTAACCCATCTATTGTAGGAGTAGGTACTACTATTAGCTTAGAACCAGCCATTATGCCAAAATACAAATTGATTAACACATCAAATGGAGAAGGAAAAGTAACAAATCATATTAAAAATGTAACCTTTGGTAGTGTAGGAACGAATAGTATGGTAGATAGTCCTTTAGATGAAGGAAAAGCAGGAAGCGGCTTAGGAATGGTAGATGATAATCATACTTCATATTTCAAGAGAACAGACTGGGATATGGGATGTAGTTATCCAGACAAAAATAAAGTACCATTTATTGAATTTGACGACTATTACCAAATGAGCTATATTGCATTCTCAGCAATAAAAGATAATGGAGTAGTAAAAGCTGCACGTATTTACTATACAGACAGAGAAGGAAACCAAAAACAAATTGGTAACTATTCTGTATTAGGAAGAACATGTGAAAATGGTAGAAAATATTATGTGATTAAGCTTCCAGAACCAATTGAAACAAATAAAATTGGTATTGGTTTAGAAGGAAATTCTTATGTAAGAGAAATCACGATAGCAGAAATTAAGTTCTACTATCATGACACATTAGAAAATGACATTAACAATCTATATGCAGACCAAATGCATGTAACATTAAGAGATGATGTTAACCAAGATACTTTAGATGAATTACAAACAAGATTAGATACGAAAGATTCTGACGAATATCATCCAGAAAGAGAAATGTTACAAAGAGAATTAGATACAGCAAAAGAAATCTACAATAACAAAGCTTTAAATGAAGCAATTCAAATAGACACAACAGTTACAAAGAAGAAAGATGGACATATTACCTTTAGTGGAGGATTAAATGCATGGCAACCATTAGGTGTAGTTGCACATGAAAGTGAACAACTAGAAATCTATGTAGGAAATCCAAAATTAACAGTAGGTTCTAATACAAATCTAGTTTTAATTGCTACACAATATCATGCAGAATCTGGTAAATGGCATCAAGCAGTAACTACTTTAAAAGTAGGTAAAAATGAAGTTACCATACCAAAAATAGCAACATTTGATTTTGAACAAGGTGGAGCATTATACATTGAATACACAGGTAATAACGCAAATGATATTTATGGTGTAAGAGTAAGTGGTGGAAGTAAAGTTCCAATGCTAGATGTTTCAAAATTAACAACAGAACAAGATAAAAAAGCAGCTATTAAAACTTATGTAGAAGAATTAGAGGCATATGTTCCAACATTAGAAGCAAAACATAATGAACATAAAGCAAAAAATGATACATTAAATAGAGAATATCAAAAACAAAATTGTATTTTAGGTGCAACAGATATTGTTCTACCACAAATGATGTATTCTGTTTCAGCAGAACAAATCTTAGGAGCTCTAAAAGGAACAACTGATGAAAAGACAAATCAGTTATATAATTCTTTAGAAGCAATGAATGATATGGTAGACCTATTCTATTCACATAAAGGTCTAAGTAAATCACCAGATGCAGGAGCAAAAAATCAATATCCTGTAAGTAGATTAAATATTCGTTATCATAGAATGTTTGCAGGAGCATTTATGTATGCAGGCGGACTTCATATTGGTATTGAATGGAGTTCAGTTGGAGGCTTAGCAACTTCTGTTCCTGTTCAAGCAACAGAAGAAGGAAAATATGAAAGTGGAAGATACTTTGGATGGGGAATTGCACATGAAATTGGACATATCATTAATGAAGGTGCTTATGCAGTAGCAGAAGTTACTAACAACTATTTTGCAGTATTAGCACAAGCAAAAGATACAAATGATAGTGTTCGTTTACAATATTCAGAAGTGTACAAAAAAGTAACTTCAGGAACCAAAGGAAGAGCGTCTAATGTATTTACACAATTAGGATTATATTGGCAATTACATTTAGCTTATGATAAAGGCGGATATAACTATAAGACATTTGATACTTACCAAGAACAATTTGATAATTTAATTTTTGCAAGAATGGATACTTATGCAAGAAATGTTGCGCTAGCTCCAAAGCCAGGAGGAGTAGCTTTAACATTAAGTGGTGATTCTGATAACAAATTAATGAGATTAGCAGTAGCAGCAGCTCAAAAAGATATTTTATCTTTCTTTGAAAGATGGGGAATGACACCAGATGCTACGACTAGAGCATATGCAGCACAATTTAGTAAAGAAACTAGACCAATTTACTATGTAAATGATGAAGCTAGAAGCTATGAATTAGCAGGTGGTACCGGAATGACAGCAGGTACAAAAGTAACTGCTAGCCTAAGCAAAGAAAATAATAGTAATCAAGTGAAAATTACATTAGGAAATACAAATCAATCAGCAAACGCTATGCTTGGATATGAAATTATTAGAAGCTATATGGAAAACGACAAAGAAGTTAGCAGAGCAGTAGCATTTGTTACAGCTGATAAGACAGAATATATTGATACGATTGAAACTATCAATAATCGTGTATTCACTTATAAAGTAATTGCTTATGATAAGCTATTAAATGCAACAGCACAAGTAGTATTAGATCCAATTAAGATATCACATGATGGAAGTATTTCAAAACAAGACTGGACAATACAAACAAACTTGACATCAACAGAAGATACAGATAGAACAGAAGAAGATGAAGAACAAGACATTACTTGTGGAACAATTAAAAAATCAGCAATTGATAAGATTGCTAATAACAACTATAGTGATAATTACACAGGAACTATCACAAATGGTAATGGTGAAATTACAATTAGCTTAGGAGAAGTTACAAGTTTAGTGGCTTTAAAATATACAGCAGGAACAGGTACACCAATTAGCAATTATGAAATTCAAATTAGTAAAGATAATGTAACTTGGGAAACTGTAAAAACAGGAACATTTGAGTTAGATAGTAATAATTCACAAATAGTATACTTCAATAAAGCAGGAGATTCTTGGTTATACACTTATGATGCAGCTTATGTTAAATTAAAGATTAAGAATGGAACTAGTGTATCTATTGCTGAAATTGATTTGTTAGGTCAAACAGGTGATAATGTAGAACTAGTAGAAAAAGGAATTGGAATATTGAAAGAAGATTACAAATATGGTGACCAACCAGAAGACTTTATTCCAGCAGGTTCAGTAGTATTTACAGGAACTTATAAAGGAAATCCAGCCTATAATGCACTTAAATTATGGGATGAAAATAACAAATTAATAGAAGGTGTACAAATTATTTTTGCAGATGTACCAGAACAAGGAGAACTAGGAGAAACAGCAGATGGTATTTGGGTATATTATATTGAACCAAAAGATATTCCAGCTGTACTTCCAAAAACTATTAGAGCAGAACTATATCGTGTAGATGATGCACATACAAATGAAGGAGAAAGACTTGTTAGTGATACTTACCGTATAGCAGTTCCAGCAAGTTTACCAGATTTAGAGATTAAACGTGATTAACAAAAAGTATAAAGGAGAAAGAAAAAAATCATGAAAATAAGAAAAGATACTATTTTAAAGTTCATAGCAATTCCTTTTATCATGATGGCATTTACAATATCAATGTTCTTTCTATGCGATAGTAATGTGAAAGCAGCAAGTGACACTACAGTTGCCCTAAAACAAGATGGGCAAAATATAAAAGTGAGTTTAAGTCCAAAGGAAGGGGCAAGTATTGCCTCCTTCCAAATAGGATTAAAAATAGAGGCTAGTAAGGCAGCAGATATTAAAAATGTTACTTTCAATTGGGCTAATATAGGAAGTGCAAAATTAAAAAAGGAAAGTTATGATAAAGAAAAAGGAATTTTAAATCTATATGTAGTAACAGAAGCAGAGCAAAATACAGGGAAAGCTATAGATGTAGGAACCATTAAAATTGAAACCAATAAAAGTACAAAAGTAACTGTATCAGCAATTGCGGATAAGACAACAGCTTCTTCTATTGCACATAAAGATACAAAAGTAGATGCAAAAGCATCTGATAAAATAAGTTATACAGCAAGTACCAGTGGTGGAAATCAAGGCGGAAGTACAGGAGATAATAACCAAGGTGGAAGTACGAATAAGCCAGGAGGAAGCCAAGGAGGTAATAACGCAGGAAGTGGAAATACAGGAAATGGCTCAACAGGAAGCGGAAACGACTCAAATGGTTCTAATTCTGGAAGCAATACAGACAATAAAGATGATGAAGATAATGATAAAGAAGACAAAGATGACGAAGAAAATGATGATGAGAACAATATAGAAGACAACAATGAAATAGATAACGACATTTCTTCTAATCAAGTAGATAATGTTGCAACAGGAGCATTACCACAAACAGGAGAAAAAGACAACTTTATAGTAGTGTGGATATTTATGGCATTAGTTGTACTAGTAGGCGTTTTATTAGCCTTTGGATATAAGAGCATGAATAAAAAGAATAGTTTTAAATTATAGATTTATAAAGAAGAAAGAATTTCAATTATAACTTGAAATTCTTTCTTTTTCTGTATACAAAGTATCTTGCTAAAAATTGCGCAATAAAGCTTACTTAATTTAGTTGTGTTAGTTTAATTTTAACCTCTTTTTCATTCATTTCACCATAAATTTTAATATCATGACCAGTGTTATTTTTAAATTTAAAATCAATTTCATCATAAGCTACAGCGGCATCTTTACCAAGCGGAACATAATAGACTTCTTGTGTGTGTTCATGCCTTTCAGTTACTTTTAAATTATCTACTTTTAAAACAGCATTATATAAAGTAGTACTAACTTGGCAATTACCACCGCCATAATCTTTTTTATACTTATCTTCTACGAATACGCCAGCTTTTTCGTAACCTTCGTTAGGAGTGGGACTTCCCACTATTTCATTAAAAGAAAAGGTATCTCCATTTTTTACAATAGTATCATTTAATTTAGAAAGACTAATTTTCATATTATTATCACGGTGATTATCTTCTTCCATAATTTTGGTAGAAAATTTTGCAATTTCTTTTTCTAAACCTTCAGTTACTCCAACACTTTCTTTTTCTGTGATGTCATTATTTTTTTCATTTTGGCTATTTATATTTTGTGGATTAGAATTATCTGTACTAACTCTAGTTCCAGGAATGGGATTTGTATTTTGAGTAGAACTAAAGAAAAAGTATATGCCGATTCCAATTAAAGCCACAACAATTAATGAAATAAAAATCCATTTTTTATCTTTCATAATATTTACACCTCTAGTTTTACTATTGCCAAAATTTCTATAAAAATAATTGAAATTTTTTACAGTTGACAAAATTTGAAAATATAGTATAATTAATATAGTTAAGAACGAAAGGAAGAGAAGCTTATGCTAGCAAAATCTTGGAAAAAAATTTTATTATTTGTTTTAATTATTGCATGTTTATTTAATGTAATTAATAAACTTGTACATAAAGCATCTATGGAGCAAGAAGTAAAAGCTTCTGTACAATATATGCAAGAACAAAATAAAAAATAGAAAATACTTGAAATTATAAAAAGATTGTGATACAATAAATGGCAGTATTGATTATTAAAGAGTGTTAAGGAGGGAAGAAGACAAGATGAAAGAAGGAATACATCCAAATTATACAGAAGCAACTATCACATGTGCATGTGGTAATGTTATGAAAACAAATTCAACAAAAAGTGATATGAAAGTTGATATTTGCTCAAAATGTCATCCATTTTGGACTGGAAACTTAAAAAGAGAAACAACTGGTGGTAGAGCAGATAAATTTAAAAAGAAATATGGTATTCAATAAAAAAATCATAAAAAGGAAGTATCAAAAAAAGTCATTCGAATCATCGAATGGCTTTTTTTGATGTTCTTTAATTTGCTTTTTTGTACATGTCTAATCTAGTAGGTAGTTTCTTTGCAAGTTTTGCAGTCTCTTCATTAAATAGTAAAGTAGGAGCAATGCCAAAAGATTTCGCAATAATGTCAATATTTTTGCAAGTCAAATTTGCATTTCCTGTTTCTACTACACTAATATATGCCATTTTAAATTTAGTTTTATTAGCATATTGTTCTTGTGTCATATGGTTTTGATAACGATACCACTTAGTATTTAAACCTACTAATTCCATACAAGTCATAAAATAAGCCCCCTTATTCATTAATATTTATTAATATTATGCCTTATTTTTTAAAATATATGTGAATTTAAAACAAAATGTTAAAATAGAACTTAATAAAGAGTTTGTTAAGAAATTTATAAGATAATGATTAGAAGTAATATGAGTTATAATATATATTAATACTTCAAAATAAAATCTAAAAACTTTGTAAAAAACTGTTTACTTTTGTCAAAAAAATGTATACAATACAATTAAGGTAGCTTATGCAAAATTTTGCTAAAAATTTTGTAATTCTATATATAAATCAAAAGAAAAGAAAGGGGACACCTAATGAAAATATTAATGTTAACATGGGAATATCCACCAAGAATAGTAGGAGGAATTGCTAGAGTAGCACACGATTTATCACATAGACTTATCAAAGATGGACATGAAGTGACAGTGGTAACTTACAAAGAAGGAGACTTACCAGATTATGAAAATGATAAGGGAGTGGAAGTATATCGTGTAGAAAACTTTATGATACATCCTACTAATTTTATTGAATGGGTTTTACAGCTAAACTTTAATATGGCAGCAAAGGCTACTCAGTTAATCAATGAAAATGGTAAGTTTGATGTCATTCATGCACATGACTGGTTAGCAGCAACTTCAGCTAAGATGTTAAAACAAGCTTTTAATATTCCATTAGTAGCAACGATTCATGCTACAGAAGCTGGCAGAAATTCAGGTGTTCATGATGAAACACAAAGATATATTAATGATACAGAATGGATGTTGACTTATGAAGCAACAGAGGTAATAGTCAATAGTAATTTTATGAAAGGACATGTTCAAGGCTTATTTGGCTTACCTTTTGATAAAATTAATGTAGTTCCAAATGGAATTAACTTAACTAATTTTAATGGTGTTGAGAGAGACTATGAGTTTAGAAGACAATATGCTATGGATAATGAAAAAATGATTCTATATGTAGGAAGATTAGTATATGAAAAAGGAATTCAGCATTTAATTTCAGCTATGCCTAAAATCTTAAATGGATATCATGATACTAAATTAGTGATTGCAGGTAAAGGCGGAATGTTAGATGAATTAAAGACACAAGCGGAACGTATGGGACTTTCTAACAAAATATACTTTACAGGATATTTAAATTCAAAACAAGTACAAAAAATATATAAATGTGCAGATGTAGCAGTATTCCCAAGTACTTATGAACCATTTGGTATTGTAGCGTTGGAGGGGATGCTTGCAGGAGTTCCTACAGTTGTATCTGATATTGGTGGATTAAATGAAATTGTAGACCATGGTGTCAATGGAATGAAAAGCTATGCTGGAAATCCAAATTCAATAGCAGACTCTGTATTAACATTACTTTATGATGGACAATTAGCTTCAAATGTTGCCAAGAAGGCAAAACAAAAAGTAAAAGAAGAATTTAATTGGACTAAAATTGCACAAGATACTCATTACATATATGAAAAGGCAATTTGCAAAACTGTTGCTGAAAAACAAAAACAAGAAATTGAGCAAGAAAATGCGAAAAAGGCAAGCAAGGCAAAGAATAGTGAAACAGAAATTACAAATCTACTTAGCTTTAAGAAAAAACATGCTTATGCATAAAGTGTCCGATTGGGGATGTTAGTTTGTCGGACAAAAAAGGAGGAAATGTCATGAAAGTATATGATACAGCAAATCGCTTAGCACAAGAGATAAGAGAATCTGAGGAATACAAAGCATATAAAAAGTTGAAAGATGAAATACATAATAATCCTGAGAAAAAGCAAAAAGTAGAAGAATTTGAAAAATTAAGATATGAAATTCAATTGATGGCATATACAGGAGAGGAAAAAAATGAAGAAAAAACAAAAAAATTAGAAGAAATGTATGCTACTTTAATTGAAAATAAAGACATTAAAGAATACTTTGATTTAGAAGTGAAATTTAATGTAATGATAGCAGATATTAATAAAATTATTGCAGAAGCAATTAAAGATGTATTGTAGAAAGTGTAAATGAAGACAGGCGAGTGAAATAACTCACCTGTTTTTTCGTGCATAGTAGATATACAATTGTAACCTTTTTTTAAAATGTGTTACTATATATATGAAAGATATCTTGAAAAGGAGATTTAAATCTAAAGTGGAAAAAAGAGAAATGATACTAAAGGAGTATAGCAAGAACAATAGGCTAGATGTAGATAAAGTAGTAGAAGATTACTATGGATATATTTATATGGTTATCAAAAATATAAAATCGATTGGAATATTAGAAGAAGATATGGAAGAGATTATTTCTGATGTATTTTTAGCATTATGGAAGAACTATGCCAATTTGACGGAGGAAACAAAAATAAAACCATATTTAACAGGAATTGCAAAGAATGTTTTGAAAAATAAATATCGAAAGACAAAAATGGACTTTTCCCTATCAGACTATGAAGAACAATTAATTGCCCCCCATACATTAGAAGTAATTTCAGAAGAAAGAGAGCAAAATGAAATGATAAAAAAATCTTTGAGCAATTTAAAGCCAGAAGAATATCAAATTTTTATGGCGTTTTACTATGAAAATAAAAAGATTAAAGAAATTGCCAAAAAGTTAGATATTTCAGAGAGTAAAGTAAAAGTAATTCTTCATAGATTAAGAAAAGAGTTGAAAGAACAATTAAAGAAAGGAGGATATAGTTATGGAAATGGATAAATTAAAACAAAACATGCAAAAGAATGTGCGAGAAGATATAGCTATATCAAAGTGGAAGGAGGAAATGCATATGAAAAATAGAAAGAATAAAAAAATAATATATGGAGTACTAGGAAGTTGTGCTATGTTGATACTAGGTATAGGAATTATAACAATTCAACTGCCATTTGGCCAAAATAATGAAACACTATTACAAGCAAAAATGGAAAAAGATGATTTAAGTAAAGAAAAGGAAACCTTGAAAACAGAAATTAATATCAATAAATTAGATGAAAAAGCATTAGTAGAATATGTAATAGATGCTCAAATGAGAAAAATAGATGCAAAAGAAAGTATGGTAGATTTAAGTTTTGCTATAGAAGCAAAGCTTCCAAAAGATTTTGAAGAAAATTGTTCTGTAGTTGGTATTTATGTCAAAGGAGAAAATCCTAAAAAATATGATGTACTACAAAATTATGAGTTTCGTTATAAGAACAAAGCCGAAACAAGAATTATTACTTTAGGAATAGGATTTAGGGAAAGAAAGCCAATGAGAGATTACTACTTTGCTGATGTAAAGAAGGTATCAAAAATAGGGGATGTAGAACTTAAAATTACACAATATGAAGATAGTTATTTAGTGATATTTAGTGATAAAGCTGTTAATTATGATATTGAAACAAGGGGAATTACACAAGATGAGTTGATAGAATTTTTAACTTCTTTGATTAGCAATAGCAAGAGTTATGAGCAAATAACAGCAAAAGAGGAAGATGTCAATGTAAAAGAGCAAACAAACTTCTCAGATAAAACTTATCCAGAATACTATGCAGGAACATATGTAGACAAACAAGGTGATAATGTAGTGCTATTAAAAGTAGATACAAAGGAAAACAGAAAAGAGATATGCAGCAAGCTTAGTATTACAGAAAGCAAAACGAAATTTGAAGTTGCCAAATATTCTTATGAATATTTAACACAATTGCAAAACAAAATTAGTGAGAAAATGACAAAGAAAGAATTGCCTTTCGTGATATCATCTTCTATTATAGAAGATAAAAACTGGATCGAAGTACAAGTGACAACAAACAAAGAAAGTGAACTAAAGAAGATAAAAGAATTAGACACAATAGGTGGTGCAATTAGCATTCGTTATAGCAAAGATGGAACTGCTAAGACAGATATGTTAAGAGAAAAAGATTAAATGAATAGGAAGAATTTTGAGAAGATAATTGGTTGAAAATTATCTTCTCTTTGTGTTATACTAGAAACATATAATCATAATATACAAAAAGAAACAATAAGATGCGTGAGAAAGGATGAAACAAATATGAATAACAAAACAGTTGCAGAATTATATGAAAAGGAAATCAAAGAGAAGGGTACAATTATTGCTTGTAGCAGCAATTATGAAATAAAAAGTTTGAATTATATTTCAAAAGAGCATGATAAAATAGAATTAGTAGATGTAACAACAAGAGATGGAAGAAGAATTTATATTAGAGGTATTCTATATGTGATGAGCAAGGCTTTTAGTGAGTGTTATCCTGAAGCGTTACTTACAGTCAATTATCAATTAACCAATGCTATGTACTGTGAAGTTGACAATATGGAAGTAACAGAAGAAATGCTACAAAAAGTTAGTAATAAAATGCAAGAAATTATTGAGAAAGATATACCAATTCGCAAAATTGAAATGACAAAAGAAAAAGCAGAAGAATTTTATAACAAAGAAAGGACAATTAGAGGAAAATTACAGTTAGACAACAAATTAAAAGAAGAAGTTTCTTTGTATTTTTGTGAAGAGTACTATAATTACTTTTATGGAGTTATGCCAATTAGCACTGGATATGTTCGCTATTTTGAAATAGTACCATATTATGGAGGATTTTTATTACGTTATCCAAGCAAAAACAATCCAAATGCTCTAGAACAAAGCTCCACTAGTAAAAAACTATTTACTACATTAGAAGAATACAAAGATATCCACAAAGTATTAGACATTAATACAGTATACAAATTAAATAAGCAAATTACACAAGGAAATTCTGCTGAACTAGTTTTACTAGCTGAAGCATTACACGAAAAGAAAATATCTGATATTGCAGATAATATTGTTAATAGAAAAGGCGTAAAGGTAGTATTAATAGCAGGCCCATCCTCTTCAGGAAAAACTACCTTTGCGAAAAGATTAGGAATTCAGTTAAGACTAAATGGACTAAAACCAGTTACTATTTCAGTAGATAACTATTTTGTAGAAAGAAAAGATACACCATTAGATGCGGACGGAAAATATGATTTCGAATGCTTAGAAGCAATTGATTTAAAACTATTTAATGATCACTTAAATACTCTATTAAATGGTGGAGAAATTTTGTGTCCAACTTTTGACTTTAAAGTAGGAACAAAAAAATATAATGGGGAAACTATGAAATTAGCAGATGATGAAGTCCTTGTTATAGAAGGAATTCATTGCTTAAATGATAAATTAACAGCCTCTATTCCGAAAGAAAAGAAATATAAAGTATATATCAGTGCACTAACTGTTCTAAATATTGACTACTATAACAGAATTTCAACAACAGATAGTAGATTAATTAGAAGAATGGTAAGGGATAATAATTTTAGAGGATATAGTGCATTACATACCTTACAAATTTGGGATTCTGTAAACCGTGGAGAAACAAAGCATATTTTCCCATTCCAAGAAGAAGCAGATAGTATGTTTAACACTTCTTTAATTTATGAAATTTGCGTATTAAAGAAATACCTAATGCCATTATTAGAAGAGATTGATAATACAAATCCTGAATTCGCAGAGTCAAAACGTTTATATGAGTTTTTAAAGTATTTTGAAGATATCGAAGATAAATATGTACCAGAAAATTCTTTACTAAGAGAATTTATTGGTGGCAGTGTTTTTGAGTATTAGTGTCAGGTTGGGGACGTTCCTTTTTCTGACAAGAGTGTCATATAGGGGACACACCTTGTTAGAAAATAATGAAAGGTATGTCCCTAACCTGACAAAGATGTCAGAAAAAGGAACGTCCCCAACCTGACAGATAGGAGAAAAAATGGGAAGAAGATTTACAGAAATTGATGAAGCATTTATTTGTGAAAATTGCGAAAAACCAATAGAGCCATTAGGCTACACTTGTCGTGACCACTGCAGTTATTGTTTATGCTCTAAGCATGTTGATGTCAATCCAGGAGACAGAGAAGAAGATTGTCATGGATTATTAGAACCAATTAGAGTAGAACTAGATAGTAAGAAGGGATATGTGATTATTTATCGTTGTAAAAAATGTGGAGCTATTCGCAAGAATAAGGCAGCAAATGATGATAATATGGATTTGATTATTCAGTTGACTACAAGACAATAAAAAATGAGACGGAAATCCGTCTCATTTTTTACTTAGACTTCTCTATGCAAATTTCCATTAGTATATTGCATACCTTCTAACTTTTCGCGAATATAAGCCTTGCTAATAGCTTCGTTTATTTGTTCAATTGTTTCATCCATCATGTCTAACCTAACAGAAGTGATTGGTAAGTTTTTTGTACTAATAGAAAGGGTTTTACTATTACAAATCAAAGTAACAGTTTGGAAACTATCTGGTATAATTCTAAATTCAAATCCTAACCTATCTTTCAAATAGTACTTAGAAATTTTGGTACAGTTTTGTCCACAGTCAGGATAACAATGATTCGTTTTTCCTAAGAAGCAGTAATTAGATACCATAATAGGAAGATTTCCATATACAATTAGTTCTGTATCGATATCAGAAGTTTGTAAGATATCTTTTAGACCTTCTTCGTTTAGTTCTCGAGATAAAGTAACACGGTCAATTCCAAGTTTTTTATATTCTTTCATAGTATGATGATTAAACACATTTAAAGAATAGTTGCCAATGAATTCATATTTATCTTGATATTTTTTCAAAAATTCAAAGTCAGCAATATTGGAAAGAACAAATCCTTTGATAGAAAATCTTGTGGTAATATCATCAAAAGAATTCAAAATAATGTTTTTGTAATTTCCCTTAATGATAGTTGGCAAATAGATGTATAGGTTATATTGCTCTGATAGGTATTCAATAATATCAGTATATTGCTTATCAACAAACAATTTCAAGGATAAATAGACTTTATCAATTTTATCTTTCTCTAATTGAGTATAATCGTAATCTACATGTAAATCCCTTAAAAATAATGAGATTTTTGGGTGTTCTAAATTAGGAATATAGGTAATTGCTTCCTCATTTTTGAAATCAAATTCAGGAGATTTACGCAAAATTCGTTTTTCTACTTCTTTTTCCAAAGATTCAATAGCATTTCTTCTTAATTCATTTAAACTACTAATACTTGGCACATAGAGTCCATCATCTAAGTAAACTGTAATATTTTCAAAAGTATAAGGTGTGTTATTAGTTTTGGAAACTTGTTTAATAATTCTTTCCATGCTAATTGGGGTTTTTAAGGCCTCAGTAGGAATAATATCAGAAGTTACTTTTACCTTAATCTGATGATAAATATTAGATGGGTGTGTTTCATTAATAGTAAATAGTTCCATTTGAATAGGAATATCCTTTTTGATAGTTACATTACAATTTAGTGGAATCTTTTTATTTTCACAGTTTTCGTAAGAAAAACGAGCTTCTTCCATTAGCCTTTTACTAGATACTTTATATAGTTTATCACCAATGGAGATTTTTCCTTTCATTCTACCAATTGTTACATAATTTCCAACATCAGCAGTTTTCAGGTTTGTATTTTTTTCCATTAATTCAGAAACTAAATAGCTTCCAGTTTCTCTTTCAAGACTAACAGAATCGCCAATTGACAAAGGAGCTTCTAAAGAAAGTGTAATATGTCCTTTATTACTATTATATTTTTGAACAGTACCTAAATAAATTCCCATATGATTTGGCTTTTCAGGAAAAATAAGTGACCTATTGGAGTTATTATCTAGATGACCACTAGAAAATCCACCACGATTAAATACTTGCATCAAATCTGTAATATCTTGTTCGTCAATCACATATTGTTGTTCACTTAAAGCTAGGTCAATATATTTACGATAAATACGAGTAACAGTTGCAACATATTCAGGATTTTTCATGCGACCTTCTATTTTAAAACATTTTACGCCAGCTTGAATTAAACGAGGAATATGTGCTAAACCGCATAAATCTTTAGGACTAAGTAAATAGCCCTTATCTAAAGTTAACGTTTTTTTATTGGTAGAGTTTTCATTACTCTCAGCTAATAATTCATAAGGGAGCCTACAAGGACCAGCACATTTTCCACGATTACCGAGAACGACCACCTACTACACTAGAAAATAGGCATTGACCAGAATAACAAATACATAAAGCGCCATGAATAAAAGTTTCAATTTCTACTTTACTATTGTTACAAATATATTCAATTTCACTAATAGAAAGTTCCCTGGCAAGGACTACTCTTTTAAATCCTAGTTTTTCTAATTCTAAGACACCTTCTAAATTATGTGCAGTCATTTGAGTGCTTGCATGAATTGGTAAGTCAGGGAAATGACTAATAAGATATTTAGCTAGACCTAAATCCTGAATAATAATAGCATCAATTCCAGCTTCATAAGCTTCTTTAGCTAAAAGTACTGCATCTTCAAATTCAGTGTCTTTTACCAAAGTATTTAAAGTCAAATGTGTTTGTACATTTCGAAGCTTGCAATAAAATATAGCTTCTTTTAAAGTATCCAAACCTAAATTAGTTGCATAAAATCTAGCATTGAACTTATCTACACCAAAATAAATGCTGTCAGCACCATTTTGTACAGCAGCCTTTAAACATTCAAAATCTCCAGCAGGGGATAAAAGTTCAACATCAGGCATAAGAACCTCCTCAATAATTATATTTTTTAACAGATAAGATAAGTGTAACACAAAATTTGTTTTTTGCATACTATATTATATAAGATTTCGATAGAAGGAGGAAAAAGAAATGCCAGAAGACAGAGATTGTGGATGTGCTTGCAACAATAATTGTGGATGCAATAACGGATGTGGATGTAATAATGGAGGATTTTTAAGCAACTTATTTGGTGGCTGCGGATGTGGATGTGGTGATAGCACTATATTATTCTTTATCATTATTTTCTTATTGTTATTTACAAATTGTGGTTGCTGTAGTAGATAATTTTAGGCAAACTAAAAGCCATAAATTAAACATAAGTGAATTCTATGTGAACTTTTTAGAAAAGTTCACATTTTTTTCCTTCTTTTTTCAATTTTAATTGACGGAAAAATGTAAGAGTGTTATACTATTTTTGTAAAAAAATGTCACAAACGAGGAGGAAATAATACACTTAAAATGAAAAAAATAATTGGTATATTACTAATGATAATATTATTAATTTCAACATTTTTAGCTTATTTTGAAAGGTCTTCTAATGCAGGTTATAGTAGCAAATTTGCAAATTATCCAGGATATAAGGAATTGATAGAAGCTCTTCAAAAAGCACACCCTAATTGGGAATTTGAAATTTTAGAAACAGGTTTAAACTGGGCAGATGTAGTAAAAGCAGAATCAGTAGCAAGACACGGCAGAAGCTTGATACAGTCAACAAATAGTTTATGGAGATGTTCAACATGTAAAAGCAAAGAATATGAACCAAATTGGTATTGCGCATCTACAGAAGCAGTTGCTTATTACTT
Source organism: Clostridia bacterium (assembly GCA_022797635.1). GTDB lineage: Bacteria > Bacillota > Clostridia > TANB77 > CAG-508 > CAG-273. Next base: position 37,851 of record JAAWKZ010000002.1, on the reverse strand, counting down.
AGATCCAAGAAATTCTTTAAATGAAAATTATATTTTCCAATTTGAACAATTAACTTATGATACTACTAATCAAACAAGATCAGGTGTAGAACAAATACTTTCTGATTGTAAGTATATGCAAAATAAAATGACTTACTATGATACAAAAGGAAAGAAGCATACTTTAGATAAAACAGGTATCGACATTATTATGGAGGCAGCAAAGAAATATAATATTAGCCCATATCATCTAGCTTCCAGAATTCGCCAAGAGCAAGGAACAAGTGGAACAAGTAATATTATTAGTGGTACATGGACAGGAAAAGATGAAGAAGGCAATTCCTATAAGGGATATTATAACTATTTTAACTGGGGAGCATTTGGAAGCAATATTGTATTAAATGCTTTAAAAAGTGCTAAAAGTTACGGTTGGACAGATCCAGAGAAATCTATTATGGGAGGTGCTCAGCTACTTGCTAAGAATTATATTAGTATAGGACAAGATACTTTATACCTTCAAAAATTTGATGTAGTAGATGGTGGAGATGGTTATTATGGTCATCAGTACATGACAAATGTAGTAGCTAGTAAAAATGAGGGATTATCTGTAAAGAATGGCTATTCTGAAATGGGAATGCTATCAGGAAATGCTAAGATGAAATTTAAAATTCCAGTATATAAAAATATGCCAACATATAATTGTCCAGAGCCAGGAAAAGCAACCATTGTAACACAAGACGTACAAACCAATGGAGAAGTAAATATTAGAGAAGGAAAAGGAACAAATACAAAAACAATAACAACACTTAAAAAAGGTGTTAAATTACTTAGAATTGAATATGCGAAGAAAAAGGAAAATAACTACTATTGGGATAAAGTAGTTCTATCAGATGGAAGAAAAGGATATGCTATTAGAGATAGACTAAATAATTTATCATTACAGAGTAATTGCAATGAAAAAGATATTGTATTAAATAATGCAGAGGTAAGAAATGGACCAGGAAAAACAGGCACAGCAGTTGTATCGTATATTGCGCCAGGGCAGATAGTAACTGTAATAGAAAAAAATAAGTATCCTAATTTAGATGGGGAAAACTGGTATCGCTTAAGATTAAATGACAATACTTATGGATATGTTGCAGTAGGAAATTCAAAAAATCCCAATATTACTCCATATGATGAGAATAGTTCAAAATACGATTATGTAAAAGTAGTTTGCACAGATGGATTAAATATTAGAAAAGAGCCAACAACTTCAAAAAATAATATTATAGCTACAGTGACAAAAGGCACACAGCTATTTAGAGCAGAAAAAAATGCGTCAAGTGCAGAAGGTTATCTTTGGGATAAAGTCGTAACCTCTTCGGGAGTAATAGGATATTGCGTTAGACAAGATAAAGGTAGTGGTGAACCTTGGATAGCAGCATTAAATCAAAAGTATGAAGTAGATGATAAAAATACTAACATCATATGTGTACCAAATGTTAAAGTAGAAGACTTAAAATCATTATCTTCTAATATAGTAGTAAAAAAAGGAAGTACTACCATAGCGAATAATGCTAAAATCGGAACAGGATACACAATTACAATAGATGGAAAAACATATACTGCTGTTGTAAAAGGTGATACAAATGGAGATGGAGAAGTAAAAGCAACAGATTATATGAGAATTAAAAATATGATTATGGGAACTTCTAAATTAAGTGATGCAGAAAAAAAAGCTGCAGATGTTAATAATGACGGAGAAGTAAAAGCAACTGACTATATGAAGATAAAAAATTATATTATGGGAACTTCAACCATTGGTATAAATTAGGAGGAAAAAATGAAAAAAACAAAACAAATTATAGGATTAATAGCAATTTTAAGTTTTATTATATTACTTTCAAATACATCTTTAGCAGCTAAAGGCAGCTTTAGTTTATCAAAGTCATCAGTAACCTTGACAGAGGGAAGTAGTACCACATTTAAAATTAATGTTTCAAACAGTGAAGGAAAATTTACAATATCTTCTTCAGACTCAAGTGTAGTAACAGTGAGTAATACAAGTGAGTGGATAGATTCCAATGGAAAAACCATAACTTTAACTGCCAAGAAGAAGGGAAAAGCAACCATAACGGTAACTGCAGCTGAAGTTGCAGATACAAATGAAAATGAGATTACAGGAAGTAAATCAATTGCAGTAACTGTTAATGAAAAAACAGCTGGAGGTTCAAATTCTGGTAGTAGCAGTGGAAGTTCTTCAAGTGGATCTGGCTCATCAGGAAGTAATACTACAAAGACACCAACTTTTAAAAGCACAAACCAAAAAGTTTATACAACAGGAGATTGTAATTTGCGTTCTAGTTGGTCAACATCTAGCAGTGCTACACCAATATCAAAAGATACTGAATTAACTTTAACAGGAACATCAACTGAAACTGTAAATGGATATACTTGGTATAGAGTTACTTATCAAGGAAGTACAAAATATGTTGCAAGTAGTTTAATTACATATAATAAGCCAGACAACAAAGACAAAAATGATGATAAGGACGATAATAAAAATGAAAAATCAAGTAACAAAAATCTTTCTTCTTTAGAGATAGATGGAATAGCAATGAATCCTACTTTTGATAAAGATACTACACAATATACAGCACATGTAGATGGAGATGTAGATGAATTAAAAATTAACGCAAAAGCAGAAGATAAAAAGGCAAAAGTAGCAGTAGAAGGAAATAAAGGGCTAAAAGAGGGAGACAATATCATTAAAGTAAAAGTAACAGCAGAAGATGAAACAACAAGAACTTACTTTATTACTGTTACAAAAGGTGAAGGAACAGAAATTGATACAGGACTAAAACTATCAGAATTAATTATTGAAAGAGTAGATTTTGAGTCGACTTTTAAACCAGATGTATATTCTTATGATTTAGACTTAACAAGCTATGTAGAGAAATTAGACATTACTGCTACACCAAGTCAAGCAGATGCAACTGTTGAAATTTCAGGAAATGAAGATTTTAAAGAAGGAGAAAATGTTATTATTATTCTTCTAACTTCAGCTGATGGAAATGAGACAGCTACTTATCAAATTAAAGTAAATGTACCAGCAGAAGTAATGGAAAAGGCAGCAGAAGAAGAAAATATTTCGTTATATATCTTAATTGGAATTGCTGTAGCAATTGTTCTTATTGCGATTATAGTAGTAGTTCGTCGACATAGAGCTAATAGAGAAGATGATTATGAAGAAGAGTTTTTAGAAGATGACGATATTAAAATAAGAAGTGACAAGCAAGATGGGATAGGAGGCAGGAGATTTGCAAGTTATGAAAATGAGGAGCAATTGGAAGAAGAGGAAGAACAAGAAGAAAGAAAAATAAGAGGTTCCAGAAATGCAACGTTAGACGAATTCTTCAATGCTCAAGATGATGAAGAAGATGGTCCAAGAAGGCCTAGAGGCAGACATTCAAGATAGACGTTAATGAAATAAGTAAAAAGCGAAAGTAAAGATAAAATTTACTTTCGCTTTTACAGTTTATAATGATAAAAATACTATTAGCATTTTTAAGAACTCTAACATAAAATATAGCAAAATAAAGGAGGCAATGAAATGTTAAAGTTCACAAAAATGCAGGGATTAGGAAATGACTATGTATATATAGATACAACAAATCAAAAGATAAAAGATGCATCTTCTTTAACAAAAATAATTAGTAACAGAAATTGGGGGATTGGATCAGATGGATTGATTCTAATTGATAAAAGCAATGTGGCAGATTTTAAAATGAAAATGTTTAATCCAGATGGCAGTGAATCGGAAATGTGTGGAAATGGGATAAGATGTGTAGGAAAATTTGTATATGATAAGGGACTAACAAACAAAACACAGGTCACCATTGAAACATTAGCAGGCATTAAAAAATTAGAATTAAATATCAAGAATGGAAAAGCAGAAACAATAACTGTAGATATGGGAGAACCAGTATTAGAGGCTGATAAAATTCCTGTAATAAGTGGCGAAATACCAGTAAAGAATTTGAAAGTAAAAGCAATAGACAAAGAATTTTTAGCTACTTGTGTTTCTATGGGAAATCCACATACTATAATTATGGTGAAAAATATAGAAGAGTTTAATGTTGTCAAATATGGAAGAGAGATAGAAAAGTATGAAAAATTTCCAAATAAAACAAATGTAGAATTTATAAAAGTAGAAGATAGACAACATGTTAAAATGAGAGTATGGGAAAGAGGGACAGGAGAAACGCTAGCTTGTGGAACAGGTGCCTGCAGTGCCATTGTAGCAGGGGTACTAAATGATATGGTGGATAGAAATGCAAAGGTAGAGTTACTAGGAGGAGAACTTCAAATAGAATGGAGAAAAGAAGATAACCATGTATATATGACAGGGCCAGCAGTTACAGTATTTGAAGGAAAATTATATGAAGAAAATATTGTATAAATAAAAGTATTAATATATAATAAACAAAAAGTCATAGAAATTTAAGATTAGGGAAAAAGAGGTAAAAATGAAGATTTTAATAGGAACAAAAAATCCAGGAAAAATACAAGGAGCAAAAGAAGCATTAGAAAAATATTTTGATGACATTGATATACAAGGAATACCAGTTTCTTCTGATGTTAGTGAGGAGCCAGTCAATCATGAGATATATGAAGGGGCTAGAAATCGTGTAGACAACTTAATGAAATATGCAAAAGAGAACAATATAGATGCAAGATACTTTCTAGGGATAGAGTCAGGAATTACTAATTTGTTAGGTAAATGGGTTATCATTAATATTGCTGTGATAAGAGACAAGAAAGGATATGAAAGTTGGGGAACAAGTCCAGCATTTCCAGTACCTGATAAATATGTAGAAGAAATTATTTCAACTGACTTAGGAAAAGTAATGGATAAAATATTTGAGAAAAATGATTTGAGAAGTTCAATAGGAGGAATAAGTTTTTTGACACATGAGGTAATTAACAGAATTGATTTAACTAGAGATGCCTTTATTATGGCATTAACGCAACATATTAATGAAGTATGGAAAGATAAAAAATGCTGATTTTTTAATCAGCATTTTTTAGTATATTAATTGGAGCGGGTAGCGGGAATTGAACCCGCGCTATCAGGTCGGAAGCATGACATTCTACCACTAAATTATACCCGCAAAAATAAAACTATATTTATTATAAAATAAAATAAGAAGAAATGCAATATAAAAGTGAACCTTGCTATAGGTTCACCTTAAATTTATACTAAATCACTTATATTCGAATTTTTTGTTCTAGTGTTTCAATAATAGCTGGCAGAATCTGTTTTTTTCTAGAAACCATTCCTTTTAATAAAGTAGTATTAGAAATTAATTTTGTATTAAAGGCCCTTTCAAAAATATCAATTCGATTACCTAAAACAATTACCTTAGAATTTGCTTCTAAAATATCAGTTGCTAAAAAGATAAATAAGTCTATATTTTCTTCTTGAATTCTTTGTTCAATTGCTTGTTCGATTTCAACTTTTCTTTTAAAAACTTCTTCCAAATTAGAACTATTAATTTGAGAAATAGTAAGTTTTAAATCATTATGTTTAAAATCTTTAGAATCCACATTTATAATTTCTAAACCAGTAAAATTACTGATATCAGTACCAGCTTCTAATAATTTGTATCCATAATCGTATAAATTAATTCCTGCAATTTTGGCTAAACGCTCAGCAGTTATTTTATCTTGTTCTGTACAAGTTGGAGATTTAAACATTAAGGTATCTGAAATGATGGCGCTAAGCATAATACCTGCTATTTTAGGCGTGATAGAAATATCGTCTTGTTTATATAATTTATACATAATAGTAGAAGCACAACCAACAGGCTCAGCAATACAATAAACAGGTTCTGCTGTTTGCAAATTTAATCTATGATGGTCAACTACCATTTGAATGTGTGCATTTTCAATTCCAGGTAAACTTTGAGAAAACTCATTATTATCTACCATAATAACATTTGTATTACTATCTATATTAGAAAGAAGCTCAGGCTCTTTTAAATCGAAAGTATTTAAAGCATATTCTGTTTCTTTATTAATCTCTCCTAAACGAAAACTTTGTGCATCACGACCAAGTTGATTTTGCAAATTTGCCATGGTAATAGCACAAGAAATAGAATCAGTATCTGGATTTGTATGTCCGAAAACGCGAATCATATTATCAGCCATAAAAAATCCTCCTTTTATCTCTTGATTTAACTAATTAATTATAACATTAATTACATAAAATGTCAACTTTTGACAAAATTAAGAAAATCTAAATAATTATTGCTATTAGTATGCTTGATTTCAAGTTAAATTATGTATATAATTAATAAAAATTTAAGGAAAGGAAGCGCTTTTTAAATGGGACTAATCGTAAAAAATGTAGATAAAAGTTTTAGTACGAAAAAAGTAGTTGACAATATTAATTTTGAAATTCAAAAACCAGGTGTATATGGACTCTTAGGAACAAATGGTGCTGGTAAGACAACGACTATTCGTATGATTTTAGGAATTTTAAAAAAAGACAGTGGAGAAATTACTTGGAATGGAAAAGAAGTACAAAGAAAGCATGTTAATTTTGGATATTTGCCAGAAGAAAGAGGAGTATACCCAAAAACAAAAGTACATGACCAATTAATGTATTTTGCAAAATTAAAAGGCATGAAAAAAGAAACTGCTGAAGAACGCATGCAATATTGGGCAAAAAGATTAGAAGTTGAGCAATATTTGCAAATGACGCCAGAAAAATTATCAAAAGGAAATCAACAAAAAATTCAATTTATTACAGCTATTTTGCATGACCCAGAATTACTAGTGTTAGACGAGCCTTTTAGTGGATTAGACCCAGTCAATACAGAACTTCTAAAAAATGTTATTTTAGAACTCATCAAAAAGGGAACCTATATTATTATGTCTAGCCATCAAATGCATTCTATCGAAGAATTTGCATCAGATGTATTGATATTAAATAAAGGGAAGACAGTATTACAAGGAAACTTAAAAGAAATCAAAGAGCAATATGCAGCAAATAGATTATCACTTAGTACAACAGAAAATGTAGATAACTTAATCAAACAAGCAAATCTTGAGATTTATAACAGTAAGAATAATGAATATAGTATTAATATTTCAGGAGAAGAAGATGGATATCGTTTATTTGATATTCTTGCTCAAAATCATGTAAAAGTAGAAAAATTCGAGATTATGAAACCAAGTTTACATGACATTTTTATTGAAAAGGTAGGTGAAGAATAATGAAAGATTTATGGACCGTAGCTTCTTATACCATTAAGGATATGTTTCAAAAGAAAACCTTTTTAATATCTAATTTAATTATATTAATTATGATTGTAATAGGATTTAATATTCCAAATATTTTGTCTTCTTTTGACGGTGAAGGAGAAGAAGGTGGAAGTGGTACTACTAAAGAATTAGTAGTAGATAGTAAAAACATTTATGAAGGAACTTTAAATAGTTTAAATTCTTTAGACTTAGGGTATGAGTTTATTATTGAAAATAAAGAAGTGACTTTTGAACAAATCAAAGAAAAAATTGAAAACGAGGAAATTGAAGATGCTATCATTATTGATAAAATAAATGATAAAATTCAAATGACATATATTGTAGAAGATGCAACTATGATGACAGAAGTGCCAGAAAGTTTGCGAAATACATTTACGAATTTATATACGAATTTACAATTAACAAAATTAAATTTATCTGAAGAAGAACTTGCAAGTTTAAGACCAGAATTTGAATTTAGCTTCAAACAAACAGCAGAACAAGAAGTAAAAGGCAATGTATTTGCTATTATGCTTTTATCATTAGTATTGTTCTATGCAATTTATTTCTGCGCTTATCAAGTATCAGCTTCAATTACAACAGAAAAAACCTCAAAAATTATGGAGACATTAGTTACCTCTACAAAGCCTAGAACAATAGTACTCGGAAAAACAATTGGTATTGGTATTGTTGGATTTATTCAAGTAATTGTGATAGTGACCGTAGCACTTGTTTGTGCAAAATATTGCTTACCTGAAGGAGTTTTAGATGCGGTATTAGATATGTCGCAAATTACACCAACACTTGGCATTTTCACAATTCTATATTTTATTTTAGGTTATGCAACTTTTGCTTTGCTATATGCCTTAACAGGTTCAACAGTTAGCAAACCAGAAGATGTACAAACTGCTAATGGACCAGTTGCTATTGTGGCAGTAGTAGGATTTTACTTATCTTATTTTACTATGATGAACCCTACTAGTGACCTAAATGTATTTGCTTCCATATTCCCATTTTCATCACCATTCTGTATGCCATTTAGAATTATGATGGGAATTGCAACACCTAGCCAAATAGCTATCTCATTTGCAGTATTAGTAGTTACTATCTTAATTATTGCGAATATATCCATTAAGATTTATTCTAATGCGATTTTGAATTATGGTAGCAGAGTGACTTTAAAAGATATGATTAAAATGTATAAGAGTAAAGATGATAATAACAGTTAAAAATAATATCCCTCCTAGATGTTTAGTCTAGGAGGGATTTTCCTACTTAGGAAACATTGTGTGAGGTTAAGAGGGGATCTCGTCATCGAAGATGATGTCCTCAGTAGCGGAAACATAGCCATTATAGCCAGAGTCGCCTTCATCAGGATTGTGGATAACAGATTCCTTGCCGAGGATGACAAAGCCGATGGTTGTGGAGATGTTACAATATCTTGCCTCAAAGTTGTCACCACAGATAATGTTTCGACCAGAGATGTTACAGGTGTCAGCATAGTTGCCGAGAATAATATCACCATTGTTGGAAAAAAGGTTTAAGGTGTAAGCATAATTGCCTAAGATAATGCCTTCGTGGGCAGAGATATTGTCTTGAAGAGTGGCATTGTCTTTCAGATACAGAATGCCAGAGATGACGAATTTAAAGTTAAAGCACACCTCATCTCCGCCGAAGACATCACAGTTATAAGTGCCATCATCCAACTGAGGGATTTTAACATCCCAGCCTTTCTGTCGCGCCAGTTCCAGGTATTCGCTTTTGGTCATGAGAATGGTTTTGCCATTCTCATCAACCAGTTTCATTCTCTCGACTTTTTCCATTAGAATAGCCTCCTTTGTTGTGAAAAATAGATTTGGGTCAGTAGCGTACTCTAATTTTTTACCTCACTTTCAAATAAGATGACATAATTATATCACATAAATTACTGCATTTCAACCAAGTCTTTCCAATACTTTTTAGGCATATATTGCATTTGCAATCTACTATTAGTTCTTTCCTGAATAGTAATCGTCTGAAAAAACGTTTTCCATAATTTTTGGAATTGTAGTTCTTCTTTTGAAAATGAATTTATTTCAAAATTATGAGGAACTTGTATAATTTCATAATCATTCTTATTTTGACAATTATATAGAAGTACTAATCTTCTATTTTTATCATGTAAAATCATATTTTGTTTCGGAAAACGTTTCATCAGAAATTGACCTACTTGTTCTATCACGTTATTATCTGGATGAATAGAGGAGTACCATAGATTGTTTTCCATTTCACATAATCGAACCAATCCTTTTAAACGATGTGCTTCACCAAATACGTTTTTACGAAGCTTAGCAATTCCGTATCACATAATCAATTGATAATTGATTACTAATGCGAGAACCAACCATAAAACCATGTAATAAATATTTCAAAATTAACATTTCTTTACCTTTTTGATGAGATAAGAAAGCATAATAACAATCATAAAGAGCAGTGTAGGAGATAGAGTGATAAATTCCATTCCAAATACGCTTAGCTTTTATTTCATCTGTAGAAATGTGCTTCATTTGTTCTAAAAGATTAGCAATATACTCTGCTTCAGGCATAATATTACTAGGAATAGTTTTTTGCAAGTAACAGTCAAAAACAATGGTAAGTAAACCATCAAAAGTTCCATCATATATATAAACTTGATTTTCTAAAATTTGATAATCTAAAATAGTTGTTTTCATGTTTTAAACTCCTTTTATAAAGCTCCTGTTAAGCACTTTATTTTATCCTCTTTTGTAGGTTCTAATTTATCAAATAAAGAGGTTTGTATATAACTTGGAAGAGGAAGTCCGTTTTCTTTCTAAATAAATTAAATTTTCAGAAATAAAGCTATCATTAAATTTGTGAATAGCATCATAATATTTCCCGTCACAAATAATAAAATAACGAGCACGTTTTAATACCACACCTAACTTTTTTAAATGCTCGAATTGTAAGTGACAATCTTTTCTAGCACGTAAGATTCTTTTAGCAGAAATTACACCAATTCCGAGGGACTCTTAATAAAGTTCCATAATCAGCTGAATTGATTTCAACGGGGAAACATTCTAAATGTCTTAAAGCCCAATCACATTTGGGATCTAATAAAGTATTAAAATTCGGGTTTTGTTCATTTAATAGTTCATCACTACTAAAACCATAAAAGCGAAGCAACCAGTCTGCTTGATAAATTCGGTTTTCCCTTAATAGAGGAGGTCTTTCTAAAGTGGGAAGAAGGGAGTCCTCATTTACTGAAATATAAGCAGAATAATATACTCTTTTTAAATGAAACTTTTGATATAAACTTTCTGATAATTTTATAATCTTAAAATCACTTTCAGGTGTAGCACCAACAATTAATTGAGTTGTTTGTCCAGCAGGGACAAAATTTCTAATTTTAGGTTTAGAAATATTAGCACTTGGAAGCATACTATTAGGTGTAAAAGACCAATTCTTTTTATTGGGTAACAACCTTTGGGCACTATTACTAAGCTGGCTAGAGATGTAACTCATTGGCTTTACGATATTTTCTTTAGACTTATCAGGTGCTAACAATTGAAGACTATTTTGAGAGGGAAGTTCTATATTAATACTCATGCGGTCTACCAAAACTCCAAGTTTATCAATTAATTCTTGACTACAGCCAGGAATTGTTTTGGCATGGATATATCCGATTAAAGTGATATTCATTTCGTAAAATAGTAATTGCTTGTATCATTTGCTCCATAGTGTAATTAGGAGACTTTATCACAGCAGAACTTAGGAAAAGTCCCTCAATATAATTTCTTTTATAAAATCCAATTGTTAAATCAGCAATTTCCTTTGGAGTGAAAGTAGCTCTTTTTCGACTATTACTGCAACGGTTGACACAATATTTACAATCATACATACAACTATTTGTCATTAAAATTTTAAGCAAAGAAATACATCTACCATCGGCCCCCCAACTATGGCAAATACCAGAAACATCTCCATTTCCAATTCCATCAGGTGTATTTTTGCGCCTACTTCCAGAAGAACTACAAGAGGCATCGTATTTAGCAGAATCTGCTAAGATTTGTAATTTTTCTTCTATATCCATTTTCATCATTCCTTTATTTTTGTAATATAAATAGTTTATGAATAGTATTTCTTAAATAGAAAATACAATACAAATGTTTGTGTAAATAGTATAATACTTTTACAAAGAAATGTCAAACAAAAGTTTTGAAAAAAGTAAAATAGTTTTAGTATTAGAGAATAAAGGGAAACAAACCAAATGTCGAAAAAAGTCGTCCAAAATTTGTTGCATTTTGTAAAACAATATGTTAATAATAAATATAGAGTAAAAATATTTTGCCAAAACAAAGGAGGTCATTATGAAATTTAGTAAAGAATTACAAGAATTTATTGACAAAGAACTTGAAGAATGTGAAAGAGAAGAAAGAGAAGGAAGAGTGAAATATTATACTGAGGAAGAAGCATTTGAAATTATGTTTGGAGGTCTTTATGCAGGATGTAGGTATCGAGATTTTGCAAACGGAAACATACCTAAGCCAACTAAATTCAATCATTAATTATATTTCATATGAATTACAAAACCCAATTGCTTCCCACCAATTTTACAATAATCTAGTAAAAAAGCTTTCTATTCTCTCTTATTTACCACAGGCAATGCCAGTGTATCGAAATACGAATTATCATTATTTAATCATGAAGCACTGGCTTATATTCTATAAAATACAAGATAATACAGTTATGCTTTCTAGAATTTTAAGTTCAAAACAAGATTTCAATAACAAATTTCTATCAGATTAAAACTCCTTAAATTTCAACCACATTTTATGTTTCATAAATTTTTTAAAATCTTGAATGGTTCCTAATAGAAATCCAGATTTATCTAGTACTAAAATATTTGTTTTATCCAAGTAAAGATAAAAATAGTTTTTTGTTTCAAAAACTCTATATAATTTATAATATGCTATCTTATCACTTCCTACTATATTTTTTATAACAAAATAGTTTTCATAAAAAGAATAAGTATTGGCTAAGTTATTTTGTACCTTATCACTACGAAATTCCTTTATATTTTTATGTGTAGGCTGAATAAATTGATAAGCTAAAAAACAAACAAAAATAACAAAGAATACGAAACCATGGGCAAAATAATGATGAGCAAACAAAAAAGAAATGAGCAAAATAAATAGAAGAGAGAAAATAACAGTATATACTGTGTATCTCCAACCAAACTTCTTTTGTTGAAAGGATAATAATTCTATATAAATATTCTTAGATAAAGTAGTTTTATTTTGAAATAAAGGCTTCATAGATAAACTCTCCTATACATTGTTAATAAAAATAGTATATGTTAAAATGATTTTTCGTACAAGACTATTTAAAAATAATTTTCAGTATGTTACAATAATCAAAAAACGGAGGAGAAAAAATGAGAATAGGAATTGATATAGATGATACCTTATCTGAATCATTTGAATTAGTATTTCCATTTTCACAAAAATTTGACATAGAAGAATTAGGAAATAACGGAAAAGTACAAACTTATGGAAAAAAAGAAAATCATAACTATATAGAAGAGATGTATCCTCACTGGTCAGAAGAACAAACCAATTTATTTTGGGAAAAAATATTTATGCAAACAGTAACAGAGGCAAGACCAAAACCATATGCTCAAGAGGTGATTCATAGATTAAAAGAAGAAGGAAACCAAATAGTCATTATTACTTCTAGGTATGAGGTATTACCAAATGACAATACCATAGAAACAAAGTCAAAAGAATGGCTTGCTAAAAATGATATTCCCTATGATGATTTTGTATTAAATGCAAAGGATAAACTAATAGCAGCACAAAATGAGAAAATAGATTTGTTTATTGATGATAGTATTCAGCATTGTAGAAGAGTAAATAGTGGAGGGATTAAAACACTTTTATGTACAACTAATGCAAACCAAGGAGTAGAAGTACCAGAGCTAGAAAGAGTATATTCTTGGATACAAATTTATGAAATCTATAAACAAATGAGGGATAAAAATTGAAAGAAGTAGAAGATAGGATAAAACCAACCAAAAAAGTAACGATTCAAGAAAGAAAATATAATGCACGCTTATATCCACTTTATAAAATGTGTGCATGGGATTTACTATTTTATTATGCCATTGCATTTGTATTTTTAGTACAAACCAAAGGCATGAGTCCAGCAGAAGTAATGCTAACAGATGCTACTTATCCATTTTTAAAATTAATTTTTCAAATGCCAGGTTTAACTATTATTGATAAATTAGGAAAAAGGAAAAGCTTAATTGTTGGTAATTTTAGTTTATCAATTTGTATTGTCATTTTAATAGTATCAAGTGGAATTCCAATGGTTATTCTTTCTTATGCTTTTATGGCTTTTGCATTCTCTATTAAAAATGTGGCAGAGACCAATTTATTATATGATTCTGTACCAGATAAAAAAGGAAAGGGAATTTTCTCTAAAATAGAAGAAAAAGGAGCAAGAAATTATTACTTCCTAGATGGTATCACTTCTATGCTTACAGGTTTTCTATTTGTTATAAATGGATATATTCCTATGATGATTTGCTTAATGTTTACAGTAATAGCAATTGCAATGTCAACCTGTTTTAAAGAAGTATGTGAAATCAAAGAAGAAAAATCCCAAACTTTAAAAGGAAGGATACAAGGATATTTTCAAGATATTAAAACAGCTTTTCAATTTATTTTTCATTCGAGAAGATTACAAGCCATTATGGTATTTACCTTCTTTTTCAGTGGATTAGTTTATGCCTCTTATACACTAAGAGAAAGTTTGTTAGATGATTTACAAATACCTGCACAGTTTTTTGCGATTATTATAGCCAGTTTGACCATTTTATCAGGAGTTACAGCTAGTTTGCAAAGTGTTATTCATCAAAAATTTAGAAATAAAGCATTAACTTTTATAGGATTAATCTATGTAATTACGTTTGTTATGATAGGAATAATTGGGATGTATTGTAATATTCCAAAGGAAGCAGTACTTGGTATTTTATTTGTATTTTTTGCAATACAATATGCTTTGCAATCACCTTATGATATTTTATATCAAAAATATTTAAAAAGTTTTGCAACACCAGAAATGAGAGTGAAAATAGCTACTACCTTTGATTTTATCAAAAGTGTTTCCTCTTTTGTAATTGCTATGGTTTGTAGTTATTTATTAGAGGTAATGAACCCAAGAAATAGTTTTCTAGTCATTGGAATTATATTTACAGCTATTTTAGCAATTGTATTATATTGGATGAAAGACAAATTTGGGCTAAAGCCAGAAGAATATAGAAAACAAGACATTCAAGATGTAGAAGAAGAAATGTGAAAAGTCTGTGAAAAAGGTTAACAAAAAACGACATACTGTGTTATAATACCGGTTATGTCGTTTTGACAGTTTTTTATTTAGATAGAAAATAAACACAAAAAAGGTTATTTTTATATAGAATAACAAACAGGGGAGGAAGAAATGTTTAAAGTATTAAAAAACTTAAAAGCTTCATGGATATCTGTTATTATCATTGTTCTATTTTTAGGACTTCAAGCAATGGCTGATTTAGCATTGCCTGACTATACTTCTAAAATAGTAAATATTCGGTATTCAACAAGGTGGAATTGAGAATAGTAGTCCAGAAGTAATACGTAAATCTACAATGGAAAGTGTATTGTTATTTACAGAGGATGATAAAGAAATTTTAGAAGGATATACTTTAATTTCTAAGGAAAATTTAGAGCAAAAAGAGTATGAGAAATATGTAAAAAAATATCCAAAATTAGAGACAGAAGAGCTATATCTTCGTAAAAATTTGAAAGAAGAAGAAATTGACACTTTAAGTAGCAAAATGGCAAGACCTTTGATGATTTTAAAGAATTTAGAAGAAGGTGAAATGGCAGAGGGCTTAAAGCAATCCATACTTTCTAATTTGCCAGATAATATGCAAGCACAATATCAAGATGCTAGTGTATTAAAACTACTAAAAGTAATGACAGAATTGAATATGAGTTTAGTTCCAACAGATACCTCTGTACTAAATAAAAAAGCAACCAATGAACAAGAAATTGAGCAGATCTTAGGGCAAGCAAGTACTAGTAGTAACCCTATGGGACCAATGATAGAACAAGCAACAAAACAGATGGAACAAATTCCAGAAAGTATTATTCAGCAAGCAGCCATTAGTACAATTAAAGAGGAATACCAAGCTATTGGAATTAATATAGACAGTTATCAAAATAGCTATATTGTTTGGTCAGGAATTCAAATGTTAGGAGTAGCATTTGCAAGTATGGCAACAGGTATTACCATTATGCTATTATCTTCTAGGGTAGCAGCAAGACTAGGAAGAACTTTAAGAGATAAAATTTTCAAAAAAGTATTAGGTTTTTCTACTAGTGAATTCAAAGAGTTTTCAACAGCTTCTTTAATTACTCGTAGTACCAATGATATTCAACAAATTCAAATGTTGATTTCTATGCTATTTAGAGTAGTAGTATATGCCCCTATTATTGGTATTGGAGGATTTTTCAAGGTTTTAGCCAACAGTGATAATTCTATGGCATGGATTATTGGTGTAGCAATTGTATCCATTCTATTGATTGTAGGTATCCTATTTGCGATTGCAATGCCAAGATTTAAGAAATTACAAGATTTGATTGATAGACTAAACTTAGTAGCACGTGAAATGCTTACAGGTATTCCAGTCATTAGAGCATTCCATACAGAAAAAAGGGAAGAAAAACGTTTTGATGGTGCTAACCAAGATTTAACCAAAACCTATAAATTTGTTAATAATGCTATGAACTTAATGATGCCTATTTTAATGCTAATTATGAACTGTATTTCACTTCTTACCATTTGGGTAGGAGGACACAATGTAGAAGATGGTATTATGCAAGTTGGAGATATTATGGCATTTTTACAATATACCATGCAAATTATCATGGCATTCTTAATGATTTCTATGATATCTATTATGCTACCAAGAGCAGGAGTATCTGCTAAACGTATTAATGAAGTATTAGAAAAGAAAAATAGTATTCAAGATCCAAAAGAACCAAAACATTTTGATAGTAAGAAAAAAGGATTAGTAGAATTTAAAAATGTGTCATTCCGCTATCCAGATGCAGATGAAGATTTACTAACAGATATTAATTTTACAGCAGAGCCAGGACAAACGACAGCTATTATTGGTAGTACAGGAAGCGGAAAGTCTACAATTGTAAACTTAATACCTCGTTTTTATGATGTTACCAAAGGTGAATTGTTGATTGATGGAGTAAATGTCAAAGAAGTAACTCAAAAAGAATTAAGAGATATTATTGGATTTGTTCCACAAAAGGGAGTGCTATTCTCTGGAACGATAGAATCTAATATTAAATATAGTGATGAAACTATGTCAGATGAAAAAATGAAACTTGCCGCTGAAATTGCACAAGCAACAGAGTTTATTGAGAAAAAAGAAGAAAAATATGCTTCAGAAATTGCACAAGGTGGCTCTAATGTATCAGGTGGACAAAAGCAACGTTTATCTATTGCAAGAGCAGTAGCAAAAGATCCGGAAATCTTTGTGTTTGATGATAGTTTTTCAGCATTAGACTATAAGACAGATGCGAAGTTAAGAGAAGCACTAAAAGAAAAGACACAAAACAAAACAGTGATTATTGTAGCACAAAGAATTAATACTATTTTACAGGCAGACAAGATTATTGTATTAGATGATGGAAATATTGCAGGTATAGGAACACACAAAGAATTAATGAAGAACTGTGAAGTATATAGGCAAATTGCTTTATCACAATTATCGAAGGAGGAATTGGAATAATGGAAGAAAACAAAAATGAAAATATGCAAACTCCCCCAAAGCCTCCTAAAATGAGAATGGGTCATGGCCCAATGGGAGGTATGGGTGCAGGAGAAAAAGCAAAAGATGTAAAAGGTACAGTTGGCAAATTAATGAGAAATTATTTAAAAGACTATAAATGGAAATTAATTGTTGTACTCATTTTTGCAATTGGAAGCACCATTTTTACAATTGTAGGTCCTAAGATTTTAGGAAATGCGACTACTGAAATTTTTAATGGAATTGTTAGTAAGATTTCAGGAGGAACAGGAATTGATTTTGGAAAAGTAGCAGGAATTTTATTAACACTATTAGGATTATACACGATTAGTGTGATATTCTCTGCTATTCAAAGTTTTACCATGACAAGTGTATCACAAAATTTAACCTATCGACTTAGAAATGATATTGCTAAGAAGATTAATAAATTGCCAATGAAATATTTTGATAAGAAAACCAATGGAGAAGTATTATCAGTTATCACAAATGATGTGGATACATTTTCTCAAAATATGAACCAAAGTATCACGCAAATTATTACTTCTATTTGTACGATTATTGGTATTTTGATTATGATGCTATCTATTAGTTGGACTATGACGATTGTATCACTTATCATTTTACCAATTTCAGCAATTGCAGTAAGTATGATTATAAAGAAGTCACAAAAATATTTTAAGGCACAACAAGATTATTTAGGACATGTAAATGGTCAAGTAGAAGAAGTATATGGCGGACATAATATTGTAAAAGTATTTAATGGGGAAGAAAAAGCTATTCACGAATTTACAAAAATGAATGAAGAGTTATATCATTCTGGATGGAAGTCACAATTTATGTCGGGTTTAATGCACCCTATTATGATGTTTACAGGTAATGTGGGGTATGTAGGTGTAGCTATTTTAGGTGGCTATTTAACAGTACAAGGTAGAATTACAGTTGGAAATATTCAATCTTTTATTCAATATAACAAACAGTTTACACAGCCAATCAACCAAATTGCACAAATTTCTAGTATGTTACAATCCATGGTAGCAGCTTCTGAAAGAATTTTTGAGTTTTTAGAAGAACCAGAAGAAGTGCAAGAAATAGAAGGGGCAGTGAAAACAGAAGGATTAAAAGGAAATGTTACTTTTGACCATGTACAATTTGGATATAACGAAGATAAGATGATTATTCATGACTTTAATCAAACGATTAAAGATGGTCAAAAGGTAGCAATTGTTGGACCAACAGGTGCAGGTAAAACAACTATGGTAAAACTACTTATGAGATTTTATGATGTAAACCAAGGGGCAATTTTAGTAGATGGACATAATGTGAAAGACTTTAACCGTGGAGAACTTAGAAAGATGTTTGGTATGGTATTACAAGATACATGGCTATTTGGTGGTACAATTAAAGAAAACATTAAGTATGGAAAGCCTGATGCAACAGATGAAGAAGTGATTGAAGCGGCAAAAGCTGCACATGTTCACCATTTTATCCAAACATTACCTAAGGGATATGATATGGTGATTGATGAAGAGTCAAGTAATATTTCACAAGGACAAAAACAGCTATTAACTATTGCTAGAGTAATTTTGGCAAATCCTGAAATTTTGATATTAGATGAGGCGACTAGTTCTATTGATACAAGAACAGAACAACAAATTCAAGCTGCTATGGATAACTTAATGAAAGGAAGAACCAGCTTTATTATTGCACATAGATTATCTACTATTAAAAATGCAGATGTAATTTTAGTCATGAATGAAGGCGATATTGTGGAACAAGGAACTCATGAAGAATTGTTAGAGAAAAATGGATTTTATGCGAATTTATATAATTCACAATTCCAAGATGGTGGAGAGGAAGAATAGAGAAAAAGCCCAAGAAGATTTAGATTTTCTTAAGGGGCTTTTTTATTTTCTTGTCTTATGATAGAATAAGTAAAATTTAAATAGGAATTTTTTTCTAACTTGATATACACTATCTAGAAGATAGTAGAATAAAATTCAATAAGTTGGAAAAAATTTGAATATAAAGAAAACGATAGGAGGGGTTAGAAATATTAAGAACAAAACTAGCAGATAGAATACTTCCCAACTACACAAAGGGAGAAGAAATTTGTAATATGGTTACTCATATTGTTGGTGGAGTAATTGGACTGGTAGCACTTGTGTTATGCATTGTAGTAGCAAGTATTCACCATAATGTATATGGAATTGTAACAGGAGCCATCTTTGGAGTATCTATGATTGTGCTTTATACCATGTCTAGTGTTTATCATGGCTTAAGTCCAAGAGTAAAAGGCAAAAAAGTGATGCAGGTATTAGACCACTGTACCATTTATTATTTAATAGCAGGTTCTTATGGACCTTTTGCTTTGTGTACATTAAGAGAATATAGCACAGTTATGGGATGGTCTATTTTCGGTATTATTTGGGCAATGGCAATTATAGGGACAGTTTTTACAGCTATTGACTTAAAGAAATATAAAGCATTTTCTATGATTTGCTACTTAGTTATGGGATGGTGTATTATTGTTAAAATTAATATCTTACCAGCATTATTAGGTATGACAGGATTTTGGCTATTACTTGCTGGAGGAATTGTATATACTATTGGTGCTATATTGTATGGTTTAGGTAAAAAACATAGCTATATTCATTCTGTTTTCCATGTGTGTATTTGTATTGGTAGCTTATTGCATTTCCTTTGTATTGTGTTGTATGTGTTATAAGTTTGTCAGGTTAGGGTCGTTCCTTTTTCTCTGACATTAAGAATTTATTAAAATTAACTCAAATAACTTTTATTCTACAAATAATTAGGGTATAATGCTATCTAGAAATAAGAACAAAGGAATGCACACTAAAATGAGTAAAAAAACAAAGATATTTAAATTAGTTTTATTAGGTGTTGTACTTGCCATTGCAATAGCAGTTACAGCATATTTAGTACCAGTCATAAAAGAGTTGGGTACGCCAGAAGGACAACAAGCATTTCAAGTAAGGGTTAATGATTCGGGCTTTCTAGGAATATTAATGTTATTTGGTTTACAGTTTGCACAAATCTTTCTATTTATTATTCCTGGAGAACCAATTGAAATCTTAGCAGGTGTTTGTTATGGAAGTATATGGGGAACAGTATTTATTATGATATCAGCAGCTATTATCTCAGCTTTTATTTATTTATTAGTACACAAATTGGGAAGAAAGTTTATTTACGATTTTGTGTCTAAAGAGAAAATAGAAAAGATAGAGAATAATAAAATATTTCAAAATCCAAAGACCATTCGTTTTTTGATTTTTATTCTATTTTTTATTCCAGGTACACCAAAAGATTTGTTAACATATATTGCAGCACTATTGCCAATTAAACCAATAGAATTTATCATTATTTCAACAATAGCTAGATTTCCTTCTGTGATTTCTTCTACATGGGCAGGAGCGAGCTTATTGGAAGGAAATTGGCAAGCTAGTTTGCTAATTTATGGAGTAACCTTTTTGATTGTAGCAATTATTGTAATAATTATGAGAAAATTTGATAAAGATAAAATTACAGATGAAGCAATTAGAACAATTAAATAAGCCTTAAGGAAAGGGGAAAGAGAGTAGCTTTATATAGCTACAGCTATTAAGAAAATGGAGTATAGTATAGCAACATATTTTTTGTACTTTCTCATCATTGCCATTTGTGGTTGGATGATGGAAGTAACTTTGCAATTGATACAAAAGCATAAATTTGCAGATAGAGGGTTTTTAGTAGGACCATATTGCCCAATTTATGGTTGTGGGGCTATTTTAATCACTTTATGTTTAACAGGATTAAAAGAGCACCCCGTAGGGCTTTTTAGTACAGCAATTTTAGTGTGTGGTGTATTAGAATATGCTACTAGTTATATCATGGAGAAGCTATTTCATGCTAGATGGTGGGATTACAGTGATTGTAAATTTAATATTAATGGAAGAGTCTGTATTGAAACCATTATTCCATTTGGAATTTTAGGCGTATTGCTGATTTATGTTGTTAATCCTTTTATTTTTGATAATTTGGCAAAAGTACCAGGAAATATATTGAATATTGTAACCATTGCAATGGCATTGCTATTTGTAGCAGACTTAATAGTTTCGTTAAGAGTAGTAGTTAACTTCCGTTCTACGACTACAAAATTTGATAAAGAAAATCCACAAGATAATACAGAAGAAATTTCACAAAAAGTAAAAGAATTCTTAAAAGGAAAATCGATTTTGAATAGAAGATTAATTAATGCATTTCCAAAGTGGACTGCCATTATAAAAGAACAGAGTGAAAAGATTAAACAAAAAACTAACGAAATGAAAGAGGAAATTAGCAATAAAGCTTATGAAATGAGAGAAGATATTAGTGATTATGCTAATGGAGTAAAAGAAGAGATAACACAAAGAGCAGATGAAGTAAAGAGAACTGTTAAAAAGGGAATTGTTGTTACTTCTAGAAAGGTGAAAAATGGAGTTAAAAGAAGCAATAGAAAATAGAAGAAGTATTAGAAAATATCAAACAATGGATGTACCAGATGTTCTGATAGAGGATTTAATTGATTGTGCAAGATTAGCGCCATCTGCTAAGAATAGACAACCTTGGGAGTTTCTAATTGTAAGAAGAGATACTAAGAACAAAATTGCAGACATCATGCTAGAAGATGAGTTAACATCTAGAGAAACAGGAGAACAAGAATTAGTAGAAAAGAAAAGTAGTGTACCAACAACAGCGAGAGTGATTAGAGAAGCACCAGTATTAATATTAGTTTTCAAAGAAAATAATGAAAACTGGACAACTGGAGATGCACTTTCTATTGGTGGTGCAGTAGAACATATTTGTTTGAGAGCAACAGACATGGGATTAGGTTCACTCTGGATTAGAGATACTGTTTATACTCAAAAAGAAATTGCAAAATTAGTGGGAGAAGAAAAAGAACTAATTTGTGCAATCTCTATTGGATATCCTAACCAAGATCCACACCAAAGGCCTAGAAAAGAGTTAAATGAAATACTAAAGTGGTATGAATAAAAGATAGGACAGTTAAAAAAATGAAACTGTCCCTTTTCGTATCTTAAACAGGGAGCAATCAGTTTTGCTAATCTAAGTCTTTAATTGCATTTCTAGCAAGTTCATCACAACGATTATTATATTTATTATTACTATGTCCTTTTACTTTGTGAAAAATAACATAGTGAGTTTCGGTGAGTGCTACTAATTCTTGCCAAAGTTCTTTATTTTTTACTTCTTCTTTACTAGAATTGATCCAATTATTTTTTATCCAACTAGAAATCCAGTCTTGCAAAAAAGCATTTACAACATAAGCACTGTCACTGTATAAGTCCACTTGACAAGGACGTTTTAATAATTTCAAAGCCTCTATGACTGCAGTCAATTCCATAATATTATTAGTGGTATCTTTTTTGCCGCCAGAAATCTCCTTTGAACTTTCACCTGACATTAAAATTGCACCCCAACCACCAGGTCCAGGATTACCGCTACAAGCGCCGTCCGTATAAATTGTAACTTTATCCATAAAAATTCTCCTTTTCTAATTGTCAATTTTAATAATTTATGATATTATATCAATGTATTAAAATTTGTTCAACTAATAAAGTATATTTTATATAAAATCAAAGGAGGAAAAGTCTTGAGCAGAGTACTAGGTATCGTAGCCGAATATAATCCATTTCATAATGGACATTTATATCATATTAAGCAATCAATTGAACAAACGAATGCAGACTATGTTGTTTGTGTTGTAACGGGTAACTTTGTACAAAGAGGCAATACCTCCATTGTAGATAAGTGGACAAAAACTAAAATGGCAATGGCAAATGGTGCTGATTTAGTAATAGAACTTCCAACAGTATACAGTACTTCTAGCGCAGAAAATTTTGCAGAAGGTGCTATCAAGATTTTGGACTCTTTGCAAGTAGTTGACAGTATTTCCTTTGGAATGGAAGCAGATAATTTAGCAACCTTAAATAATATTGCTAATGTACTTTATCAGGAGCCAAAAGAATATGTTACTATGCTAAACCATGAGTTGAGCAAAGGGACATCTTTTCCAAAAGCGCGTGAAAGCGCAGTAATGCTATATTTGAATGATATCAAAAGATATGCTAATGTGTTAGCAGGTTCCAATAATATTCTAGGAATAGAATATTTAAAAGCTATGAAAAAGTTAAAAAGTTCTTTAAGACCAGAAGGAATTAAAAGAGAAAAGGTAGTTTACCATGATGATTTTATTGTGGATGATTTTGCTAGTGCAACAGCAATTCGCAAAATGATAGTAGGTAGACAATTCAATGATATTATGAAAGTAATGCCTAGACCTTCATATATTTTATTAGCTCAGGAACTTCAAAATGGACATTATGTATTAGACTTAAGCAAATTCCAAACACAAATTTTATACAAATTAAGAACCATGACAATAGAAGAAATTAGAGAAATACCAGATGTAACAGAAGGCCTAGAAAATGCAATTAAGAGTGCTGCCGATTCTTGTAATAACATTATAGACTTAGTAAATATTATTAAATCAAAGCGCTATACACAAACAAGAATTCAAAGAATTTTAATTTACTGCTTATTAGGGATTAATAAAAAGATGATGGAAGCATCTAGAAAAATAGTACCCTATGTACGTGTACTTGGATTTAATGAAAATGGCAGAAAACTAATTTCAGAAGCAACAGCCAGAAATCCAAAATTAAATATTATAACATCTGTTAAAAAATATATGGACGAAAGCAAAAATAAAGTCTTAAAAGAAATGTTGCAGACAGATATATATGCTACTAACATATATACCTTGGGATATGAAAAAGATTCTTGGGCTAATTTAGATTATACGAATAAAATTATTACAATGGAGGATATGAAAGGAACCGTTAGAGTATGATTATAGGGATTACGGGGAGCTCAGGAGCAGGCAAAAGTACAGTATGTGAAATACTAGAAGAATATCAGATAAAAGTGTTAAACGCAGATAAAATGGCTAAGCAACTATCAAAAAAGGGAAATGAGTACTTAACAGATATTGTAACTTTATTTGGGGAAGAAATATTACAAGAAAATGGTGAGTTAGATAGACCAAAGCTTGCTAATATTATTTATAATAACGAAGAAAAAAGAGAATTATTAAATCAATGTACTTTTAAACATATTCATATAGCAATACAAAAAGAGATTCAGAGAATATTTAGTGAAAATCCAAAAGCAGTAATTGCTATTGATGCTCCTCTACTATTTGAAGCAAAATTAGAGGATATTTGTAACTTAGTCATTGCTGTTATTGCAAAAGATGAAGAATTACAAATTGAAAGAATTATACAAAGAGATTGTATTACGAGAGAACAAGCCATTAAAAGACTACAGGCACAAATGCCAGATGAGTTTTACACGAGTAAAAGTCAGTATGTGATAGTAAATGATGGGAAAATAGAAGACATAGAAGAACAAATAAAAGAAGTTATAGAGAATATTACACTATAGGATATTAAAATAATAGACTATAGTGTAATATTTTTTGTAAAAATATTGACATTTTATGACACATATTGATAAGATATACATGAACAAAACATGCTAGAAAGAGTAAAAAATTGCTTATAATGTATAAAAATAAGAAAAGAAGAAACACTAAAGACAAAGGAGGGAACGAAGGAAAATGAAACAAAAATTTATCAAAAAGCAAAAAGGTATTACATTAGTGGCACTAGTAGTAACTATAGTAGTACTTTTAATTTTAGCAGGTATCACAATCATGTATACCATGGGAGATAATAATATATTCAAGAAAGCGCAAGAAGCAAAGAATAAAACGGAAGAGGCAATAAAAAATGAACAAGAGTATATGAATTCAATTGATAATATGGTAAATGAATATATTAATAAAACAGTAAATGGAGAGATAAGTATGCCAACAGATGAACCAATCGAAAACATCAAATCAGATTGGTCAACAATTGAAAAAATAGCGAAAGAGATAGCAAAAGATGATACTATTACAAGCGAAACAGAAGAAGTAAAAGTAATATTAGATGGAAAAAGATATATCATCAAACCAGGAGATATATTTGAAGTAGAATATGAGGGAGAAGTCAAAAGAGTAAGAGTACTAGGATTTAAACACGACGACCTAGTCAATACAGGAGCATATGGGGGAAATCATAGTAAAGCAAGTATAAGTTTTGAGTTTTTAGATTTCGTGACAGGAAGCACATACAAGAGTATGAATGGGAGTAACACCAACTCAGGAGGTTGGGCAGCAACCCAGATGAGAAAAGACCTAAACGGATATTCAAACGAAAATGCAGCGCAAAATGGAGCAATAGGAGGACTAGGAGCAAACTTAAATAACAAATCATATATTAAACAAGCAAAGAAAAAGTACATTGGAACATATAATGATGCAAATAGTGTGACAAGATGTAATGATTACTTATGGTTATTGGCGTCAAGCGAAATAATAAGTAGTGGATATCAAAACGGAACATATGGAGTAACGATAACAAGTGAGGGAAGCCAATATAAATATTATCAAAGTGAAACAGATGCATGGGATGCCTCGAGCATAGGTCGTCAGAAGAGACCAAGTTCCTCGGATAGTACAGACTGGTGGTGGCTTCGCTCACCTGGATATAACTACAGCAAAGGCTTTTGCAGTGTTGGTATAGGTGGTAGTGTCGGTCACTATGACGATGCAATTCGTACTTATGGTGTGGCCCCTGGCTTTTGCATTTAGTATTATATATTCTAAAAGGGAAATTATACAGGAAATATTGCGACTACTGGTAACAATGTAAATTATCAACAAAAGCATATTTATGATATGGCAGGAAATGTAGGGGAGTTAAATATGGAGGCTTATAACACTGATAGTCGAACTTTTCGTGGGAGGGTGACTATGGCAATCCAGCGGAGAGAAAACCAGCTTCTATACGTTACGCTTATGCTCCAAATGAAAACAGTAGCGATGGTGGCTTCCGAGCAGCTTCATATATAACTTTCAATGCTCAACAATGTAATAATTGTTGAGTATTTATTGTATAGTTAAAATCGAATATTACAATCTCTTTACAGTTATATGACATTTATGTAATATTGTTGAATTGCATTGCAAATTAACATATAATAAACTTAAATAAATAACATGAAGTACACAGGAAGAATATCCATGTAAAGGGGAGAAGAAGACATGGAAACATTTGCAGATTATATCCTTTCCGAACAAGACTGGATAAAAAAAATGGAAATAATGTATTATTTGCAGAAAAAAACAGGAATTTTCTTTGATAATTCTGTTATTGCTAAAACGTTCCTAGCAAAAATGTTTTTAGAACAAACCGATTTAGGACTAGATGAAAACTTGGTAATAACAGCTTGTTTACTATGCAATTGTAAAAAAATAAACAACCCACAAGACTTGTCAAAAATTAAATCGTATGCAAAAGATGGAGCTGAATATTTAAAAGCATTAGGTTTTTCTCCACGCTTTTGTAAAATTTGTGAGGAAGTAAATAGGTATAGTGGAAGTTATCCAAGAGAAAAAGAAAGTGACATTTTAGAATTAGTAGATCAATTTGGGGGTATGCTATTAGATAGACCTGAAAGAATTGCTTTTAAAGTAGATGAAGCATTAGTACTTTTGGAATATAGAAACTTAAAAGATAAATACAATCGTTATCTACAAAAATTCAAAGAATTTGTAGTAGAAATGGAGGGGATTTTAGTATGAGCAATTTAGATGAAAGACGAAGAGATCCTAATACACCTAGAGGGGAAAACATGGTACAGCATGCTTTTAATCAATATAATAAAATAGGCGATACCTTAGAAAGCATGAAAGCAACTCCAAGAATATATAGAACAGTGCAACAAGCAAGAGAGAAGTATAGAGAAGCAAAAGAAAAATTGCAAGGAAAAAATGAGCAGACACCAGTAGTTACTGCACAAGAGATTAAAGATGAGATGTACCGCTAATTGCAAAAGCAATAGAGCCTTACATAAATACTTTATACTAAAGAAATAAAAGAGGGATACAAAAGGGGAAAAGTAATACACAAAAGATAAAAAATTGCAAAAGAAGAAGTAAAGGAATAAAAAACAAAAGTATGAAAAAACAAAAGAACAAAAAGATACAAAAGAAAAAATAAAGAAAGATTGGTTTTTATGACCAATCTTTTGTCAGTTTAAAAGCATATGTCAGTTAAGGGACAGATGTCAGTTAAACTAACGTCCCCAACCTGACAAAAAGGAGGAAAAACAAATGCAAGAAATGTTTGCAGATTTACATATTCATATAGGAAGAAGCGAAAAGGGGAAACCAATTAAAATTACAGCTGCAAGAAGTTTGAATTTTGCTAATATTGCAAGAGAATGTGCGGAAAGAAAAGGAATTCAGATAGCAGGGATTATTGATTGCGCATCTCCATATGTGATAGAAGATATAGAAGAATTTTTAAAAACAGGAGAAGCTTATGAAATAGCAGATGGTGGAATTATTTATAAAGATAAGGTTTGCATTATATTGGGTAGTGAAATTGAAACAGCAGAAGTGAATGAAAATGGAAAAACAGGTAGTGCACATAATCTTTGCTATTTTCCAACGTTAAAGGATATTAAGGCATTTTCGCAAGAGCTGAGTCATTATATTAATAATATTACTTTAAGTTCTCAGAGAGCTCGCCTTTCAGCTTATGAACTAGTAGATATTGTAGAAAAGCACAATGGAATTCTTATTCCAGCACACTGTTTTACACCGCATAAAAGTTTTTATGGAAATTGTACAAGTAGATTAGAGAGAATTTTTAAAGAGAAATTTGATAAGATTTTTGCAATAGAATTAGGGCTTAGTTCTGATACAGAATTAGCAGACCATATTTCTGAATTAGAAACCAGAACTTTTGTCACTAATTCAGATGCCCATTCTTTACCTAAAATTGCAAGAGAGTACAATAAAGTACTATTAGAGGATATTTCTTTTAAAGAATTAGTAAAAGCTTTAAAAGGTGAAGAAGGAAGAAAAGTGATTGCTAATTATGGTATGGACCCAAAACTTGGAAAATATCATAGAACTTATTGTGAAACCTGTGACATGCCGATAGAAGGAGAACCACCAGTATATGAGTGCCAATTATGTCATGGAAACAACATTACTATGGGTGTTTTAGATAGAATTATGACAATTGCGGATAAAAAAGAAAGCAAAAGTCCAAGAAATCGTCCGCCTTATGTTTACCAAGTACCACTTACTTTTGTACCAGGGCTAGGAGCAAAAACAATCGAAAAGTTGCTAAATACATTTGAAACTGAAATGAACATTTTACACAAATTATCAGAAGATGATTTAGAGGCAGTGGTAGGGCAAAAAGTTGCTAAAACTATTATAGCAGCCAGAGAAGGGAAAGTACATATATCAAGTGGTGGCGGTGGAGTTTATGGACATATAGAAATTAATTAAAAAAGTTCTAAATCTCATTTTATGGAATAGACATTATGTATAAAGTTACAATAGATAGTGGAGGAATAAAATGAGAGTAGCACACAAGAAAAAATCGAGACTAGTTAGTAGCATTTTACAACATATTAAAGATAATATAAAAGCATATTTTTTAGTTGCAATTGTACTATTAATTGGAATTGTGCTAGGAGTGTGTTTTGTTAATAACTTGCAAGAAAGTCAATCACAAGAAGTACAAAGTTACATACAGCAATTTGTGGAAACACTGAAAAATGGAACTAATATTGATACAGGAAAACTATTGAGTAACTCTCTTCGAAATAATTTAATATTAGCAATTGTTATGTGGTTTGCAGGTTCTACTGTTATTGGAATTCCCATTGTTCTGGGAATTGTAGGATATCGAGGATTTTGCTTAGGATATACTGTTTCATCGCTAATCGCTACTTTAGGTACAGGAAAAGGAAGTTTATTTTTTATCACTTCTATGTTATTACAAAATTTAATTCTTATTCCTTGCATGTTAGCATTAGCAGTTAGTGGAATTAAATTATATAAATCTATATTAAAAGATAAAAGAAAAGAAAATATTAAAGAAAAGATTATAAGACATACTTTATTCTCTATTATGATGCTAATTTTTCTTGTAATAGCTTCCTTTTTAGAAGCATATGTATCTTCAAATTTGTTTATATTATGCATACAGCTTTTTTAGTTTTTATGTAATTTTTTGAAAAAAACTATTTACATTTTCAACTAAATTTGATATAACATATATGGTTTATGTAAAGTAAAGAACATTAAGAAAAAAATAGCTTTTTCATAAAAATGGAAAAGTAATTAATAAATTAGAAAATATATAAAGAGACAAGGGAGCTAAAATGGAAAAACAAATCAAACTTTTTTTGGAATTTCTTCAGAATGAAAAGAAATTATCAAACAATACTTTACAATCATATGAAAGAGATATTTTACAATATCAAGAATATGTAGAAAAAAATAAAATAAATTACGCAAAGGTAAAACAGGAAGATATTAAGGAATATCTAGAACATTTAGCTGAAATTGGCAAAAAAACTTCTACTATTTCTAGAAATCTAGCATCTATTAGATCATTTTATCAATTTTTAATTCGTATAAAAAAAGCAAAACATGATCCTACAGAAAGTATTCAGTCGCCAAAAATAGAAAAGAGAGTTCCAAGTGTATTAACTTCACAAGAAGTGGAGCTATTATTAGAACAACCAAAAGATGTTGATTTAAAAGGAACTAGAGATAAGGCAATGCTAGAATTTGCTTATGCAACAGGAATGAGAGTAACAGAAATTATTTCTCTAGACATAGAAGATGTAAATTTAGAAGATGGCTTTGTTGTCTGTAAAAGTGGAGCAAAACAAAGAAATATTCCTTTAGGTTCTATGTCACTAAGAGCATTAAAAGAATATGTAGAAGAGGCAAGACCAGTTTTAATTAAAGATGAAAATGATAAAGCCCTATTTGTTAATATTAATGGTGGGAGACTAACTAGACAAGGGTTCTGGAAAATTATAAAATACTACAAAGAACAAGCACATATAACGAAGGATATTACACCACATGTATTAAGACATTCATTTGCAACACACTTACTGCAAAATGGTGCTGATTTAAAAGCAATACAAACAATGCTTGGACATTCAGACATTTCATCAACACAAGTCTATATGCAATTTCAAGATCCTGGACTAAAAGATGTATATCAAAAAGCTCACCCAAGAGCCTAAAAATAGAAAATAATGATAAATAAGAACTAATCAAAAATAAGATTTTTGGTTAGTTTTTTATTGACTTTTTTGGAATGTATTTATACAATAACATTAAACAAAAGAATGTTAAAGGAAGAAATGAAAATGGATTTAAAAGAAGCAAATTCTATCATACAATTTCCAGCAGAAGAACTAGCAAGGCAAGAAGCAGAAAGACAAACATTAATCTCTCAATTGTCTGCAAAACTAGCACAGAATCCTCAAACATCTTCTAATTTAGAAGGAGCAATGTTAAAAACATATGATAACTTTGTACATAATGAAGAAACAGCAAGAGCACATGCTAAGAAATTAGGAATAGAGTATACAAAAACAATAAAGAATACCGCTGCTAGGCAATTAGTAGAAGATATTCAAGCCAATTTACAAGAAACAACAGCTAGAGCAACAAGTATTACATTAGACGAAAACACAACGTTAGAAGATGCTAAAAAAGCTGAAAGTGAAGTGGCTTCGAGATTAGATGGCGTGAGTCATGGGGCGGAAATTGCGCAAAGCTTTCCAGAGCTTGTAAACTTAAATAGACAACAAATAGAAGGCGAAATTAAAAAAAGTGTATATGGTAGAGTACAAGATGTTTTACAACAAGCAAGAATACAAAAATATGCTGCTGAGCAAGAAAATATTCAACAAGAGAAGGTAGGGTTTTTGGGGAAAATATTTGGAAAAGAAGAGCTTAGAGAAAAAAGAATAGAAAATCTAAGATTAAAAATGGAATTAGCACAAAGAAGTGAGGCGTCAGAAAAGGATACATACAGTATTCGAGAAATGTTAGTAGATATGTATATATGTGCTAATACAGAACTAGGAGGAAAATTTACTCCTGAAATGCAAGAACTCTATCAGGCAATAATGAGTACATATGGTATGAGTGAAACAGAAAAATTTTCAGAAGAATATATTCAACAACTTGTTAGAAAAAGACAAACAAAAGGTGAAATTACAGCAGAACTTCCAGTAGTTTCAGACAAAAGACCAAAAATGTTTAGAAAAGCAAAAGCACAAGCTAATATGGTAGAATTGGAAAACCAAGGGTTAAGGCAAAAATTGTTAAAACTACGTACTTATTCACTAAAAATGCAAAGAGGAAAAAAGCCACAAGAGGCTGATGCCATTAGTTTATTTGAACAAAGATTAAAAGGAATTGAAGTGAATACTAGAGAAAGGGAAAAAGAAGTAGAATTGGAAGACACTTTGGACTTATGGGGGCAGCATTAAGAGAGAAACTTTTTTCTCTCTTTTTTCTTGCAAAAACTAACAAAATAAGATAAAATGAGCATGTTATGAAAGTGAGGAATGAATGTGACCAAAATAGATATTAAAAGTTCTTTAGAAACAATACAAAACATTGCAAAAATCAATCAAGGAAAAAATCTAAAATATAGCATTTTAACAATGGGATGCCAATTAAATGAAAATGATTCTGAAAAGTTATGTGGTATGATGGAAGAAATGAATTATACGAAAGTAGAAAACTTAAAGGAAGCAGACTTAATTGTATTTAATACCTGTTGTGTACGAGAAAATGCGGAAGATAGATTATTTGGTAAATTAGGAGAAGTAAAAAAATATAAAGAAGAAAGAGGAACTATTATTGCTATTGGTGGCTGCATGATGCAAGAAAAACATATTGTAGAAAAACTAAAACAAAGTTATCCATTTTTTGATATTGTATTTGGACCACATACATTAAAACAGTTTCCGATAGATTTATATAAAATAATTGAGAACAAAAAAAGAGTTGAAGACATTTTAGATATTGATGGAGAAATCATAGAAGGACTTCCTATCAAAAGAGAAGATGCCATTAAGGCTTCTGTAGCTATTATGAATGGATGTAATAATTTTTGCAGTTATTGTATTGTACCTTATGTAAGAGGAAGAGAAAGAAGCAGAGAGCCAAAAGATATCATAGAAGAAGTACAAGCTTTAGCTAAACAAGGCTATAAAGAAATTATGCTATTAGGGCAAAATGTGAATTCTTACCTAAGAGTAGAAAGAGAAAATCATATTCCTTTTGAAGAATATGAAGGAGTAAATTCTTTTGCTACCTTGCTTAGAGCAATCAATAAAATAGAGGACATAGAAAGAATTAGATTTATATCACCACACCCAAAGGACTTTACAGATGATGTAATAGAGGCAATTCGTGATTGCGATAAGGTATGTAAGTTAGTTCATTTGCCTTTACAGTCAGGAAGTACAGAAGTTTTGAAGGTAATGAATAGAAAATACACAAAAGAACAATATTTAACTTTAGTAGAAAAAATGAAGAAAACCATACCGAATTTAACACTTTCTACAGATATTATTGTAGGATTTCCAGGAGAAGCTGAGGAAGATTTTGAGGATACTTTAGACGTAGTGCAAAAGGTAAACTATGAACAAGTATATATGTTTATTTATTCTAGGAGAGTAGGTACTCCAGGAGATAAAATGGAAAATCAAATTCCAGAAGAAATAAAACATGAACGTTTTGATAGACTAAAACAATTAGTAGAAAAACAAATTGCTATAAAAAATAAGGAATATATAGGAACAATACAGCAAATTTTAATAGAGGGCAAAAGCAAAACAAATGAAACTATGCTAACAGGCAGGACTGATTCTAATAAAGTAGTTGTATTAGAAGGAGAAGATAGCTTGATTGGAAAAAATGTTCCTTTAAAAATCGTTTCAGAACACATGTGGTATTTAAAAGGGGTAGTTGTAAATGGATGACAAAAAGTTACAAGAAATGAAACAAAAGGTGTTATCAGGAGAAATGTCTTTAAGACGGAGCTGCTAAAAAATTAGGAATAGATAGGGATAGACTAAAGGAATTAATAGAGGAAGATCTTCAAAGTGAAAATGAAAAAGCCAATTTTAAGGATAGGTTAAGATGTAATCAAGCAAATAGTACAGCAATAGAACTAGATGGATTTATGAAAAGCATAGTAATGCAAATTTTAAAAGGAGAAATGACAGCCAATCAAGCGAAGGAACAATATCAAATTGATAGAGAAACAATTAGAAGGAAAATTAATGAATTTGTACAGGAAGATAGCAATTTTTTAAGAGAATATGTTGATTATCAAAATAGAAAAGGATATGATTATGGAAAAATTAATTTTAAAGGACTAATTATTTATATCATCAGAAATGATTTATCCCAAAGTGAAGCTGCTAGAGATTTAGACATACCAAGTAGGACTATTTCAAGAGAACTTGAAAAACTAGGGGAAAGTGAAGATCCAAAAGATATTAAATTATATGAAATTGCTAAAATTTGTGCAGAAAGAAAAATGAAAAGAATACCATTAAATGAATTTGAAAAGGCATTATATACTAGCCTATTAGAGGAAATGTTTGGAGATATCCCTGTTATTGATATAGATATGAAAAGTAAGACAGAACAAGAAATAGAAAGACTAGAAGCGTTTATGCAAGCAGTACAATATCTTCAAGGACAAGGAAAAACAGCAGAGCAAGTAGCAGCAGAAATGCAAACTAGCATTAGCACTGTTAGAAGAAATCGATTAAAATTAGAAGAATTAAAAAATACAAGTCAAATGAGAAAGCAAATAGAAAAGGAGTAATAAACATGGCAGAATATTCACCAGCAATGCAAGTATACTTACAAAATAAAGAAGAATATAAAGACTGTATCTTATTTTATCGTTTAGGTGACTTTTACGAAATGTTTTTTGATGATGCAATTACTGTATCACGTGAATTAGAACTAACCCTAACAGGAAAAGATTGTGGGCAAGAAGAAAGAGCACCTATGTGTGGTGTTCCTTATCATGCAGCTGAAACATATATTGCCAAACTGATTGAAAAAGGATATAAAGTTGCCATTTGTGAACAACTAGAAGATCCAAAAACGGCAAAAGGTATTGTCAAAAGAGGTGTTATTCGTGTGGTAACACCAGGAACTGTCATGGAGTCAAATTTGCTAGAAGAAAAGAAAAACAATTACATCATGTCTATTTATAAAAGTGGAGTATATTATGGAGTAGCTGTATGTGACTTAACAACAGGTGACTTCAGAACAACTCAAATTAAAGAGCAAAACAATTTTGCTACTTTACTAGATGAAGTTGCAAGATACACTCCAGCTGAAATTATTGTAAATGATATGATGTATAGCTCTACAGAGGAAATAGATAAAATTAAGGAAAGATTTTCAGCATATTTTTCATTACTTGACCCAGAAAAATTTGATACAGACTATGAAGTGTTTGAGCTTAAATATGATGTGGTAGATGAAACAGAAAAAGAAGTAAAAGGTTTAAAAGAGCAATTATTAAGTGTAGCAGCGAGTAACGGACTTTTTAGTTATCTAAGAGATACTCAAAAAAATGATTTAGAGTATATTCATAAAATTACTTTATACAACACTACTCATTATATGAATTTAGATACCAATGCGAGAAGAAATTTAGAGATTACAGAAAAGCTAAGAGATAAAAGCAAAAAAGGCACTTTATTATGGGTATTAGACAAAACGTCGACTTCTATGGGAGGAAGACTACTTCGTAGGTGGCTGAATGATCCATTAATAGATGTGGCAAGAATTAATGAAAGATTAGAAGCGGTAAAAGAATTAAAAGAAGATATTATCCTAAGAGGAGATTTGGTAGACAGCATGAAAAAAGTTTACGACATTGAAAGGTTAGCAGGGAAAATCTCTTATGGCAGTGCAACTGGTAGAGATTTAGTATCTTTAAAGAATTCTGCAAAGCAATTGCCAGATGTTAAAGCAACTTTAGCAAAAGCAAAATCTCCAATGTTAAAACAACTATATGAAAATTTAGATATTCTAGAGGATATTCACGAAATTATAGACCATTCTATAGTAGATGATCCACCAATTAGTGTAAAAGAAGGGAATTTAATCAAATTAGGATATGACGAAGAAATTGATCATTTAAAAGAAGCAACAACAAATGGAAAAAATTGGGTCATAGAAATTGAAACAAAAGAAAGAGAAGAAACTGGAATTAAGGGACTAAAAATTGGATTTAATAAAGTATTTGGCTATTTTATTGAAGTAACAAAATCTAATTTATCTATGGTACCAGAGAGATATATTAGAAAACAGACTTTAGCCAACTGTGAGAGATATATTACAGAGGAACTAAAAAAAGTAGAAAATGAAATTCTAGGAGCAGAAGAAAAGGTTATTACTTTAGAGTACAATGCATTTTGCCAAATTCGTGACCAAATTGAAGCACAAATTGATAGAGTACAAAGAGCAGCAAGTACTATTGCAATATTAGATGTATTAACTTCTTTTGCTACAGTAGCTGATGATATGAATTATGTCATGCCAATTGTAGATAATAGTGGGGCAATGGATATTAAAAATGGACGTCACCCTGTAATTGAGAAGATTCTTCCAACAGGAAGTTTTGTAGAAAATGATACATACTTAGATAAAGGAGACAATCGATTAGCTATTATTACAGGACCAAACATGGCAGGTAAATCTACCTATATGAGGCAGGTAGCATTAATTGCATTAATGGCACAATGTGGAAGCTTTGTTCCTGCCTCTTATGCTAAAATTGGCGTAGTAGATAAAATCTTCACAAGAGTAGGTGCATCAGATGACTTGAGCATGGGACAAAGTACATTCATGGTAGAAATGATGGAAGTAGCATCAATTTTAAAAGAAGCTACAGCCAACAGCTTAGTCATATTAGACGAAATAGGAAGAGGAACTTCAACTTATGACGGACTTTCTATTGCTTGGGCAGTAGCAGAATACATATCAGATAAAGAAAAGTGTGGTGCAAAAACTTTATTTGCAACCCATTATCATGAATTAATTTCACTAGAAAATAAGCTAGAAGGTGTGAAGAACTATTCTATTGCAGTTAAAGAAAAAGGAGAAGACATTATCTTCTTAAGAAAGATTGTAGTAGGGGGAACAGATGAAAGCTATGGTGTACATGTTGCCAAACTTGCAGGAGTTCCACAAGCAGTATCTAAGCGTGCAATAGAGATACTAAAATCTTTAGAAAGAAAAAGTGTTTTAGGAGATAAGGCTCAAGAAAAAGAAAACAAAAAAGTAGCAACGGGGCAACTAGACATGTATAACTATAAATTGGCAGAGTTAGCTCACGAATTAGATAAAGTAAATGTAGATGAGCTAACACCAATTGAAGCTTTAAACATTTTAGTCAACATGAAAGAAAAAATAAAATAGTCAATTTTTATGATTTATATTTAGTCAAAATCTATAAATTAAGGAAATATTATATAATAAAAGGAGAAATAGAAAATGGAATATTTAATAGTAATAGGAATTTGTATAATATTTCTAATTGTTTTGAAATTTGTATGGAATATTAAGATTAGTGATATTAAGAAAGTAAAAAGAATAGGGTATGATAAGGAACTAAATGAGATAACGAATAAGATGCCTGAAAACAAGGAAATTTGTAAATACTTATTAAAGAAATTAAACAATGAAAAAGTAAAATTAAAAGAAAGTGAAGATAAGGACAATAAAACTAGTTTATATATTGCATTAACTAATACTATTTTAATAGCAAATATCAATAATACTTTCACAAGAGTACAAACAATGGCTCATGAGTGTTTACATTCTATTCAAAGTAAAAGAACTTTGCTTTTTAATTTCTTCTATTCTAACATTTATTTTATTTACTTTTTGTGTATTTGTATTTTATCATTACTAAGATTAAATGAATATAAAATGATGCATTTGTTTATCCTTACGATACTAGGTGCTATATATTATACTATTCGTAGTTATATAGAAATGGATGCAATGACAAAAGCAAAACCATTAGCAAAAGAATATATGGAAGAGCAGAAAGTATTAACAATAGAAGAACAAAATAAAGTACTAGATAATTATGAGATTATTAATGATATTGCTATTAAAATGACAAATTACACTTTGATTATAAATTGCACAGCTAAGGTTATTATTTATGCACTAATTTTAAGTATATTTCACTAAAGAAAGTTTATAAAAATAAAAAATACATTGCAGATAGAAATGCAATGTATTTTTTTGAAACAGAATGATATTAGAAGTTAATGGAAACACTATAAAGATAAATAATTAACACTAAAGTAACAAAAAATGTTGACCGAAATAAAACATATTGTTATAATACGTGTAAATAATTAAACTTAAGATATTTCAAATGGTTGAGATATTTTGAATAAGATTACTTAAAATGTAAAAACTATACATAAGAATAAAGGAGAATATGAAGGAATGAAAAGAAATCTTAAAAAAATGAAACAAAATAGAAACATAAAACGGTATAACACTTGTAGCGCTAGTTGTAACAATTGTTGTACTTTTAATTTTGGCAGGGATAACGATAATGTATACAATGGGAGATAATAGCGTATTTAAAAGAGCGTCAGAAGCAAAGCTAAAAACAGATATAGCAAATTGG
>JAAWKZ010000006.1 GCA_022797635.1 Clostridia bacterium | reverse complement strand
AAACCGCTTTCTTGTGTCTCATTTGTTTTTACTTCATTTGTCATTTAAGTTTTTTCTCTCCTTTATTTTAAATTCCGTACATTTTAACGTCGAAGAAAAGCGAACAGAATTCGCCTCGTCTTAAAATTTAAACACTTTCTTACTCTTCAACATTTCTTTTCTCTCTTTGAAATTATGGAGTAATTTTCATTTTTTATACATAAAATGAATATGCTTGTTTTAATCTCCGTACTTAAAACATATTCCGATGTTTCTTATTATACTATGATTTCCTTTTTTTGTCAAATGAACATGTTAATTCCATGGTTTTCTCATAAATTTCATACTCTTTTTGACTTTTTATTACCAAATACCATAAATAAATCAAAATAAGTAAAAAAGCAATATTATGAATGTACAAAATAGAAATGCTAACCACAATTGTCAAAACAATAACTGTAACAAATGAAATAAGATTACTTTTTTGATAAGCTACTTTGCTTCCTTTAAAAATATGTATAACTTCTTTTAAGATTCTTCCACCATCTAATGGATAAATAGGAAGTAAATTAAAAATTGCTAATAATAGATTACTATAAATAATTGTTTCCTTTGGAATCAGTAGTTCTGTCTTCCATAAAAAGCACACTAAAATGAGAAAAAAATTTGTCATTGGTCCTGCTAAATAAAGAACTATCTTCTTGTGATAATCTTCTATTTTAGTCTTAAAAGCAATTTGAAATCCAACTGGCGTTATCTTCATAGTCTTTGGTTTAAATCCCAATGCTAGTCCAGCACACAAATGTGCTATTTCATGTAAAAAAGCAAAGAACATAATAGTTGCATAAATCTCAATTTGCTTTGTCCAGAAAAAAAGAATTCCAAACAGGAAAATTCTCAAATCTATTTTGATACTCATATTATTTCCCTTCCATTTTAAAATTTTAAAACTAATTCTGGATCAACTACTCTATTACTTCTACGTATTTCAAAATGCAGATGTGGTCCTGTTGTTCTTCCTGTATTTCCAGAAAGAGCTATTTTTTGTCCTTTTTTTATTGTTGCCCCCTGCTTTACCAAAATCTTACTACAATGCGCATAAATTGTAGTAACATCTTTATTGGTAATCTTTATATGAGTACCATACTCTCCTTGTGTTGAAACTAAACTTACTTTTCCCTCCATTGCTGCTACAACTGTTGTTCCCTCATTTACACCGATATCAATACCGTAATGATTTTCTGATACAATTTCTGTTGCTTCTCTTTTTCCATAATGTGATGTCACAGTTCCTTTGAGTGGAAGTTCTAATTTGAAGTTTGCTTTAATATAATCCGCATCTTTTTGCATTTGTGTTTTGTTACTGCTCCCACTAGAAGATGTTGCTACTGCCGCTTCACTATTAGAAGCTCCACCTATTCCTATTTGATTGGCTGTATTGTCTTTTGCCTCATTGGTTACTTTGTTTTCCTTTTCTGTATTCTCTGTATTATTTTCTACTTGTGCATTTTCCTTATCTTCCGTATTCTCATTTTCACTTTGTCCATTTTCTTGACTTACATTTTCTTCATTTTCATCTTCTTTTAACCAACTCCCTAAGAAGTCTAATTTATCTTGGTTATCTTGAAAAAACTGTCCTACATTTTCCGCTATAATTTGAAAGTTAATATCTGTACTTAGAAATTCTTTTGTCTTGTTCATCACATCTGCTGAGAAAATATAATTTGCTTCTTTAATTAAAGAAAAAATTAGATAAATTAAAATACAAGTTAAAACTTGTATAATCATCTTTTTGTAAAGAGAAATCCTTCTGTTTTCATTTCCCTCTTTTACCTGACTACTAGACATTCTAACAGAATTACTATTTTCTCTTCTTCTATAATAAATTTCTTCTGCTCTTCTAATTCTTTCTTCTGGAGATATTGTTTTTTCCACAAAAATACACCTCTTCCTTTGTAGCTTCTTGCTTCATTTATATGCCTAGAAGAGATGTATTATTCTTAATTTAAATAACAAATAGTAAAATAATATTAATTGCAAGCCCTATTGCTAAAACACAGCTTACTTTTTTTAATAATCGATATTTTTTCTTTAATCTTTTATAAGAAAATTCTTCATTTTTATGGTTATTTTCTATCTTAGAGATATATTCTGCAATAAGCATTTGCGCTTCATTTACAATATAGTCCTTTTTGCTCTTTTCTACTTTTGATGTAGTTTTCCCTTTTTGATTTTTATTTTCGATATCCACCAATTCTGGCTTCTTCAATTTCTGATTTTCCTTTAAAAACACAATCGCTTCTTCTACTAAATTAGAAGGCAAATCCTTTAATATTACAATATTTTTCATTCCACCTGTATCCATTTTTTCTTTTTCCTTTCTTAGTGTTTTATTAACTAGTTCTATTTTTTCCATTTCTGTAATTTTTTATACAGGTGTTTTGAAAAACTTTAGGTTAATTCTTGCATAACATCTATAATTTGTGTAGCCAACCTTTGTGCTAATTGGTTTATTTGATAAACTGCTTTTTCTTCCTGTAATTGCTTTGCTCGTTTTCCCACAATAGTTTTAATATTCCATTGCGCAGGGAAATAAAAACTTCTTCCAAAGGCCTTACCAATTTCTATTCCCCCTCTATTCATATAAGTATTACCAATTAGTCTCTCTTCTCCCAAAGCAGAATCTATTACAATTAACTTGCCAGGTAACCCCCTTAAATAATCTAAAAAAATGGGAGCATTTTGAAAATGAATAGGGCAATTCATAGTCCCCAATATCTTAATGTTTTCATTTTGTTTTAATTCCTTTTCTAGAATCTCACCTACACGTGGTCCAAAAGAATCCTCTATTAACTGACTAGTTCCAATACATGCAAATATATATTTTTCCATTTTGTCTTTCTCCTTATTTCTATCTTATTAGTCTTTGTCCAGAGAAATGACAATTTTAATTTCTTTATCTTTTTGATACTTTTTTATGATATCTTCGGAAAATCCTGCTACTTCATTAGAAATAATAATGGTATCATATTTTTTTCCAATTAACTCTTTAATTGTATTATCTGTTTGTTCTAAATCCTGTAACTTAAAAACATCAAAGCCTAAAGCTTCTGGTAGTCGAAAACTTCTGTCATCTTTTTCATATTTAATCCAAGACATTTTCATTTTTTATCACCATTACTTATTCTTTGATGTTTTTATCAAATTATTCTATCTTTTTAAAAAGATTTTGTATAAACTCTACATTTTCCTCTAAATCTTGTTCCATTTCTTCTAAGCTAAATATTTTAAATTCTTTATTTTCCTTTTGTATTTTTTCTGGAACTTCTTTAAAATATTGATTTACCCCTTCTAGGTCTATTTTTTCAATATGAATTTCATTTACCTTTTGTGCCTCCTGAACAAACCCTTCTTGAAATTCTGGAATCTCTACTAAATTATTATGATATAAATAATAGGAAAGACTATTAAAATCTCCAACCTTCGTTTGGCGTAACACTTCACTTTCTCCCAAAACTACATTGGTCTTTCCTTGCAATCCTACCATTTTGCCATTTTTATAAATTCCTTTTTTAATATAAGTTTGATAATTCCAGTAAAAGTCTGTCATTAGATGCGCTAAGTAACCTCTGACAATAGGGTCTTTCATACTTCCTACATAGTTTTTTATAAAAGTTTCATAGTCTGGGAACTCCCTGGTTTTTCCATCAAATGTTTCCATTTTTCCATAATGTGTTATACTGTATGGAATTTGTTTAGAAATTGGATTAATTAAATATCCCACATTTACATCTGGTAAAAGATTTCCTAATAAAAAACGTTGTTGTTCTTCTTGTGTCATATCTTTTGCTAACTCTTTTGCTACTTTCAAATGAATTGCCCATGATGGCATAGCATTTCACCCTCTCTTCATTCTTTTTAATTTTTCTTTCATTTGTCTATCTATTTGATAAGATTCTCTCATTTTTTGTAATGTTTTGTTATAAGTAAAATCATCTAAATGATTATCTTGTAATAACTTCATTGTCTTTTCTGGAAATTTTACATATGCCATAGATAAGGCCCATGCTACTCCCATTTTAACATAATATCCTTCATTATGAATACTATCATATATGGCTAAAACTTGGTCAATATATTCTTCTTCTAAATAATAGTCCATGAGCATAATAATTGCAAAACGTAATTCAAATTCTCGATTAGATGAAAGATACTTTTGAATATACTCCCACATTTCTTCTGGATATTTGACAGTAAATTTATAAGTTGAAGTACAGCAATCACAAACTGCCCAATTATCAATAATTGGTACAAATTTATCTAAATATTCCAATCTCTCTTTTAATTCTGCCTTCATATAGCCAATTACTAAACCTTGTAACATTCTCTCTTCATAATACTCTATTGGTGCATTTTCCAAGTATTCTTGCGGACTTTCTTTGGCAATTTGTCTTGCCAATTTTCTTAAATTTGGAATGCGAACTCCAATGATGTCATTTACATTTGGACATAATTTACTATGAAATTCTTGATATTTTTTATCCTGCAATTCAAATAATTTTTTTCTAATAGGTTCCATTTCTTACTCCTGTGGTGGATTTAAAATAGCTTGTACCTCTTCATCTTGTTTTAATTCTTCTGAATCAATATATTCTTTTGCCCTTTTATCCTGTTTAATGGCTGCAAGCACTATCTCTTTATCATTTCTCAAACGTCTACTTGCATATTTCAAAATTAACCCTTTTTTAGTCACTGCTTGTAAAACGATATCTTTATCGTCTCTTAGCTCTTTAGAAGAATAATATAAAATTTGTCCTTCTACCTTTAACCCAGCTAGCATCAACTCTTTGTCTCCTCGTAATTTATCGTTAGCATAACAAGCGGTCCACCCTATTCTCGATACAGAACTATACACAACTTCTCTATCTCCTTTTAGTCTCGTGCTCACAAACTCTAATGCAATTGGGTTTTGTTCTACTGCCGCCATTGCAATTTCTTTATCATCTTGCAATTCCTTAGAAGCAAAGTCTAATAATTTTCCATCTTTTTTTACTATATTTAACACATATTCTCGGTTATTCGCTTGTTCAAAATCAAACTCTTCCATTTTATCTCCTATGAACGAAAAGGTACTTGAAGTTTTTCAAGCACCATTCCTATTTTTATTGATTTGTCATATAATACCAAGTTACAAGCATTGCAATAAGAGCAACTGTAACAATAATAATGATAGTAACGGCAACTGCTCTTCTATTATCTTTTGGCTGTTGTTTCGATACTATATTCTGTAATTGATTATTAATGTCATTAATATAATCTGTTGGAGCAGAATTAGCACCAACCCACTGTGTATTATCTTGATTTTGCGTCATTCCTGACTCTAATACATTTGTTACTTCACTAGTAATAGGTGTATCTCCATTTTCAATAGACTGATTCGTTGCTAATACACAATCTGTCAATCCCAATATAAAGAAAATAGTAACTGCTGTCATAAATGATATAATTTGTTTTTTCATAAACTTTATCCTCTCTACTTTTTTAATTCTTTCCTATCCATTTTACACAAAAAAAGAATAAAAGTAAAGGATTTATTTTATAAAGTTCATAAGCCATTTGTCTACTCTTCTAATAGAATCGATTTCCACACGTTCTTTTGTAGTATGCGCTCCCTGAATGTTGGGAGAAATAATAGCAATTTGAAGATTTGGAATTTTTTGTTTAAAAAATCCCACTTCAACAGTAATATGAACTGATTTTAATTTTGGAAATTCTTTAAATTCCTCTATTGGGTGAGCTTTTAACAATTCCTGAATAAGTGAACTATTAGGGTTGGATTCAAAACCTGGTTGTGATCCTATAATAGTAAAATCTAATTGAAATTTCCCACTATAACTTTTAAGTACATTCAAACATTCTTGCTCTTCTGATTCCTTTGAACTTCTCATTCCTACTTTAAATTTTTGCTCTTGCAAATTAACAACACCTAAATTAACAGATGTAGTCACTTCTTGATTCTCATTTCTATAAAACACTCCGTGTGGAAATTGTATTATTTTTTGTAAAAATTCTTTTGATTGCTGCGTATCAATTACTTTTTCTTTTATCTCTTCAAATACTGATGTAACTTTAATTTTAGGATAATTTGCTCGTAATTCTTTTTGTATGTCTTGACATAATCTTTCCATTTCTCTTTCTGTTAAATTAGTCATAATCTTTGCTTTA
This sequence comes from Clostridia bacterium, assembly GCA_022797635.1. Classification (GTDB taxonomy): domain Bacteria; phylum Bacillota; class Clostridia; order TANB77; family CAG-508; genus CAG-273. The sequence goes on along the minus strand of JAAWKZ010000006.1, from coordinate 44,920 downwards.
GCCTGCGAAGGAATTACATTAAATTTTGTTCCTCCTATAAAATCACTTATTTCTATATCTTCTATTTTATCTAGTAATTTGGCTAATTCTATATTACTATTTCCACGTTTTTTATCAATCTCAAATCCTGAATGTCCCCCCTCCATTCCACTTAAAATAATGTTATATGTGTTTTGTCTTCTTGGCTTACTAAATTTATTTTTTAGTTTTAAAATAATATCATAAAAACATGCACTTTCTATTAAAATAACATTTTCTTCAAAACCATCTAAATTTAGTAATTTCTTTCCTTCCAGTTTACTTACATCAAAATTCATGGCACCTATCATAGAAGTTTCTTCTGTTGCAGTAAAAATCGCTTCAATATTATAAGGAATATCACTGTCTAAAATAGCTAATATCTGTGCCACACCTATTGCATTATCTGCACCTAGTGTTGTTCCCTTTGCTTTTAAATATCCATTTTCTTCTATTACCTCAATAGCATCTTTAGCAAAGTCAATCACTTTTTCGTCTTCTTTTTCACACACCATATCTGTATGTGCCTGCAAAATAATTGGCTCTTTGTCGGCAGTCTTTTTTTTAATTAGTACATTATGATATTGATCCTTCTCATAAAACAGTTTTCTTTCTTTTGCAAATCGACACAAATATTCTGCAATTTGCTTTTCATTGCCTGACTCTCTTGGTATTTTCGCAATTTCTTTAAAGAATTGTATTGTATTTAATTCCATATTTATCTTTCGTCCTCCTCTATTTCTTTTCTTAAGTCTGGCATTGGACCTACGAAACTACTAACATCTCCTCTTGGAATCCTTTTCTTTCCAATATTTTGCGTTCCATTTCGTTCTAATTTCATATCTTCTAAATAAATTCCTAAATTGTCTGTATGAATATAACTAACTGTTCCTGTTCCTTCATCTTCCATTTGTGTTACTGTACACGTTTCAGCTTGTTTTATTTTTTCCAAAATAGTATCTAATAACTCTTCATATTGTTGATAACTTGGTGTATCTCTTTTAGTATCATATGAAAAAACTTGGCAATCCCTCTCATCTTCTTCTATTTTTCGTGGCATTAGTGGAATTTTAATAACATACGTTGGCGCTTCTATTAAATGGCGTTCTTCATCTCTTACAGTATAAATTCCATCTAAAACTGCTGGCAACTTTTGATTTGCTCCCAAATATCCACCTGCTGCTATTTTTTCATTTCCATTTGTCAAAGCATATAAGCTTGGTAAATTAGTACAGTCAATAACTACATTCAATTCTACGTTCTCCGCAGGATGTTGACTAGCATATCCTTGCAGCCCTAATATAGATGAAGCATATAAATTGCTGCCCAATCCCTTATTTAACATATTCTCTCTTTGTTTTACAATAACTCCTGTAATAGAAAAGAATTTTGCATCTGGCTTTGGATAATATGGATCTGTTTCTTTTTCTGAAGTGTTTTCATGATATTTAATTGTAACAACTCCTTCCAACTCTCCACTTCGCATATCAAAAGCACCTAGCACTGGATAATATCTTAAGTTATATAGCATTTGATGGATATCTGGAATATGGATATATTCTTCGTTTCCTTTATATTCATCATAAAGTTGCGCTGCTTGCCTTACTAAGTCTGTTTTTAAAATTACCTCTGGATATTTCTCTTCAAAAAGTTGTAATACACTAAATCTAATATGTCTGTTTCGAGTTTGCATATGATAATCTCTTGTCATTAGTTCACAAGCTTGTTGTAATTTTTCCAATAATTCTCTCTTCATAATTGTCATTCCCCTTTTATTTTTTATTTGATATACATCAAAAAAGGTTCGCAAAGTTACCTTCGCAAACCCATAAAAAATCTATCAATCATTTCTTATTTGTTTGAAAGCACCCCACAATTTTTTTGTGACAGTCTAATACATATTTTGCATTAGCCCAACTGAAAAGTTACAGATTTCACTTTTCAATTTCGGCAATTTTCCCTTTCTTACCTTTGCAATTATCTGCTTAACAAAAGTAATACTCTTAAAAATTGCAACCTCTTTCAATATACATCATTTTTATTGTAACATAATTTATATATTCTGTCAACCAATCTAATTTTTCTAATATACCTCACATATTCTGCTTCTTTGATAATTAATTTTATAGTCTGTTTTATAGGCTTCAAGTGTATTTGACAAGATATGATAAATTTCTTTATCTTCAATAGAAATAACTGTAGGCATAATATCTAAAAAGTCTTTCAACAAAATATTAGAAAAATACTTCAAATCTTTACTCACCTTTTTATCACTTCCTTCAAATTCCATAAGTTCCATAATAATTTCCAATCCTAAAATCATTCCTAAAAAGCCTGCCATTAAACATTCATCAATTTCTTCAAAAGCATCTTTGTTCTGAAACATATCCTTAGCAGTTTCTGTATCTAGATGTGCAAATCCTGAAAGTTCTGAATACCATATGTCATATAGTCTTTCATAATCTTTACCCGCTTTTTCTGCAAGCTGTTTTTTTTGGATATTATATTTATATCTTTTTCCAGTTTGTATATCTTCAATAATATTTCCATTTTCTAGCTTTCTATGACTTCCTAATTGTAAGCCCACCACTGATAATATTTTTTCCTCAAATAATTCTGGATTTCGTTTATAAGCTCTTATTGCAGTTAAAATTTCATAAATAATTCGTATAGTTGCTATAGAATTTTCGTAATATTCTCCATTTACTAATTCATGTAATACCGTTAACTGAATGCTTGCTTTATAGGCACAAAACACTAAAAAATCTTTTATATTATGAATAATAAATTGTTCATTTTCTTTTGTATTTTGACTATAAAAATTCACACATAAATTAAGTGCATAAATCATATTAGGAAGTTCTACTTGCAACTGATTCTCTAAAATAAAATTAGTAGTAGCTACAGCTTGTAAAATATTCCACTTATGTCCCTTGATTTTACTTTTCATTAGCTTTCTATATTCTTGAACATAACTTTTAAATTCTTCTACCTCTCTTTCTGGAAGCAATTCCTCATTGAAAGTAGTAAGCATCCTTCCTGTTTTGTGAGTTGCATATAGTAAAGCTTCATCTGCCATCTGTTGTCTTTTCATTAGTTTGTAAGCTCTTTCTAAATCTCTTAAGAGTACACCACCACAAACATAATCCTCCTTCCCTGGCGTTCTCCCAAATACCTTTTTAAATCTTATTCTTTCATTCTCTAATGCTTGTTCTACATATGGATGCTTAGGGACAGATTTAATATAATGTTTTTTATCTTTTCCTTCATAATATTTCAATTTCCTTTTTTTACAACAATTCTTATATTTCTTTCCACTTCCACATAAACATTTTGCATTATCATCTAATTCTTTTTTATCTTCTAATAGCTTTTCAAACATGTTATCAAAATATCTTAACATTTTTTCAACAAATTCTTCATTTCGCGTATCTAAATGCTCTATCTTTGCGTCCTTTTCTTCTTGCTTTACTCTAATTTCCATCTTTTCTATTATATAATGTTTAAATGTATTAGCAAATAAGGCAGTCAATTCTTTAGATTCGTCATCAATTTCTGGCATATCTATATCTTCAAATAGCTCTATAAAACCATCTGGTGCTCTTTGTGAACCACCAACCACAATTTCCTTTAGAATATATCCAAACTGTTGTAAACATATTTCCGAAACCGCTTCGCGATTATTTTTACTATTCGCACAATAATAACTATGTATAGCAAAATTTTTATTCTTTACAGTACTATAATTTAATACTGACATACTATTTCTTCGAAATCGGTTGTGAAACATCATAATACTTAGTTGAAGGTCTTTTTTCTGTAAAATATTAAAGTATTTACACTCTAATTGCAGTGTTAGAATAACTCTTTTTAACTCCTCAATTTCTACATGCCAGTCATCCTTTTTGACCTCTTTAAATTCTTCAAAATAGTTATTTAAATTAAACTTTAAAACTTTTAATATATCTTCATTATTATCTATATCATTACTAATCTCTTCAACTAATAAAGCTAATGGTGCAACTTCTTCTGGAAAAATAAATAATCCTTCTAAAGGTGTATAGTTCTTTCTTAATTCTTTTTCTGTTTTTTTAACGTTTTGTTTTATCTCTTCTATCAATATCTCTTGTTTCTGTCTATCTACAGTTTCTATTTTTTCTATTATTACTTTCAATAGCTTTTTTATCTCTTCTACTTTTGCCGTTTGAAATAGTTCTTCAATTTCTTTCATTATCTATTCCCTCCCTATTTTATAATTTATTATAACTATAGTACAGGTTTACTTATTTGTCTAGCGAACAAAACAAATTTTTACATTTTTATTTTCTTTTTATCATTCTATGTTATAATGTGTCTAATAATACATTAAAGGGGAATATTATGAGTAAAAAACGAGAAAATATAAAGACTACTAAAGAAGAAATTATTGATTACTGGATACAACTTGAAGATGAGTGTGATTTAAATTTTGACTGGGCTGAAGCTGATACTATATGTTGGCGATGTGGATATGAACGAAGATTACACCGTTGTCATATTATACCTGACTCTCTTGGGGGAAAAGATGAACCTAGCAATTTTGTTTTACTATGTGCCGATTGTCATGAGCAAGCTCCTAATGTTGAGAGCTCATCTTTTATGTGGGATTGGATAAAGTCATACCATGCACCATTTTATAATACTTTTTGGGATAACCAAGCTTTAAAAGAATATGAAAGAATCTATCATAAAAGCTTTATACAAGAACTAAAAGAAAGAAATATCATAACATATCATGCATTTTTGAAATTTTGGAAACTAAAACCTGGAGGTACATCCTATCATTTTGGTCATCCCTATGGAAATCTTGCTACCTTAGTAGGAAAATATAAACTAAATTTAGATACCTTTGATGCAAAATATCCAAATGGAAAATATACCAGTGATAAGTATATTGCTCAAGAAAAAGATTTTGAATATTTTTTAAGTTCTTTTTGCGAGCTTGCTTTTAAGTACAATCTTTCTGTATGGGAAGGTAGCACTCGTAATCCTCACTCATTATGTATGAATACTTTCTTTCCAAAAGTTCGTAAATATCATAGTATTTCGATTAAACAAAAAAAAGATAATTACTTTATGTACATTGGAACAGAATGTAATCCTAATAATATACCTGTTAAATCTTTTGTTTTCAATGTTGGTAACTGTCATAAGGAAATTTTAGAGATAGTGGAAAATGAAATAAAAAGGTTCCTTGAATTGTATGGAACTCCTGAAAATAACCACCCTTATTATTTCGTTGCAAATCCTTATTGGAGCAAGCATACACAATGATAGTATAAAAAACTCCTATGTACAAACAAAAACAAGGTATATTTCAACCTTGTTTTTTGCTTTTTATGCACTCTTAAGTTCAAGCCTTAATTTATCAGCTATCATTGCTATAAATTCACTATTAGTAGGCTTTCCGCGGTTTGCTGATACAGTGTATCCAAAAATATTTTCCACAGTATCTGCTTGTCCTCTTCCCCATGCTACCTCTATTGCATGGCGAATAGCCCTTTCTACTCTACTTGGTGTTGTATGATATTTTCCTGCTATTTCAGGATATAACTGTTTTGTAATTTGGTTAATCACATCAGTATCCCTGATTACCATCATAATAGCTTCTCTTAAATATTGGTATCCTTTTATATGTGCAGGTACTCCAACTTCGTGAATAATATTTGTAACTAATGCTTCTAAGTTTTCTTGGTCTTTCTTCCTTTCTGGTGCTATATCAATATATTGATTTTTAATCTCACGAGTAATAAAATTTTTGAATTGTGCTGGTTGATAGTTCTTAAGTTCCTTCATTCTTTTTACTAACACATTGATATCAAATGGTTTCACAATATAATATTGTGCTCCCAGTGCAATTGCCTTCTGTGTAATTTTATCTTGTCCTACTGCTGATAGAATAATAGATAATGGTCTTTTTTCCATATCTGTATCTGCTATTTTCTCTAATACTCCTAATCCATCTAAATGTGGCATAATCATATCTAATAAAATGATATCTGGTTGTAATTCAAGAACCATGTTATATGCTTCATTACCATCTCTCGCAATTCCTATAATTTCCATTTCCTCTTCTTGCTCTAAATAACTTGATAATGTGGCTGTAAAATCATTATTATCATCTGCTACCAATATTGTAATCTTTTCACTCACGGTTTCTTCCCCCTATTTTCTTCAAAATTTTGCAAAGAAGATTCTTAAAATTCCATTTTTTGGAAATTAGAAACCTCACTTTCACTTTTGAAATTATATTATGCTTTATTACAATTTGCAAGTATTTTTGGAAATATTTTCCATTTTATTCTAAAAGTGTTAATTTTTATGCATTTTCTTGTATTTTCTTTTGAATATACTTTTCTTGCAAAACTTCCACTTTTTGTATACAAAACTGTTTTTCTTCTATTTCATGTAAGAATTTACCTTTTTTATCTATTGCAATTTCAAGAATAACATAAGGCTCTTTGTCAAAATTCGTTTCCAAAATAGAAATATCATTTTTTCTGCAATAATATTGTAAATAAGCTAAATTTTGATAAGCTACTGGCAACTTTATTACCTCACCTTTTTCTAAACTTATCCAGTTTGCCTTTTGCATTGGTTCTGCAGTTGCTTGCGAGTAAGCTCTCACTAACCCACCTGTGCCAAGTAGTACTCCTCCAAAATATCTTGTAACTACTATTAAAACATTAACAGCTTCATTTTTATTTAGTAATTGTAACATTGGAGCTCCTGCTGTACCACTTGGTTCACCATCATCACTTGCTCTTTCTAGCACATGATTTTCTTCTATCACGCGATAAGCAAAGCAATGATGTCTTGCATCATAATATTTTTTGCGAATTTCCTCAATCTTGGCTTCTGCTTCTTGTACACTTTCTACATAAAAAAGATTTCCTATAAACTTGGATTTTTTTTCTACTATTTCTGCTGATACTTCTTTTTCAATTGTCTTCATTTTGATATCCTCCTGCCACAAATCCCGTTGAATAAGCTATTTGTAAATTAAATCCACCTGTATAAGCATCTACATCAATAATTTCGCCAGCAAAATATAGTCCTTTGATTAATTTGGACTCCATTGTTTTAGGATTAATCTCACGTATTGCAATTCCACCTGAAGTAATAATTGCTTCTTCAATTGGTCTAAAACCCTTCAATATGACTTCAAAATTTTTGAATAGCTTTACTAAATTTTTTCTTTCTACTTTCGTAATAGAATTCACTTTTTTATTTCTATCGATACCTGATATTTCTATCATTGGTTGTATCATTTTATTTGGTAATAATCCATTTAAACTATTTCTAAATTCCTTATTTTTTTCTTGCTGAAAGTCTCTCAAAATTCTCTCTTCTAACTTTTCTTCTGCCAAAGCTGGCTTTAAATCAATGCAAAGCTTTACTTTATCTTTTTCTAATAATTCTTGTATTTTTGGATAACGAAGTAAATGTGCCGAACCACTTAGAATAACTGGCCCTGAAACTCCCCAATGCGTAAATAGCATTTCTCCAAAATCTTCATAAATTACTTTATTTTTCTCAGTATCCTTCATTTGAATTGATACATTTCTCAGACTAAGTCCTTGTAGTTGTTTGCACAATGATAAAGATGTTTTATTCACTGTTAATGGAATTAAAGAAGGTTGTAACTTAGTTATGGTATGTCCTAATTTTTCCGCCAATTTATATCCATCACCTGTTGAACCTGTCACTGGATAACTTTTTCCACCAGTTGCTAAAATCACTTTGTCTGCAAAATAATTTTCTTCTTGCCCATGAAAAAGGCATCGCACACCAATTGCTTTGCCTTTATCCATTAAAATTTCTTCTACCTTTCTATTAGTTTGAACTAGTACCTTTTGTTTCTTTAGTATCCTCTCAAAAGCCTCTAAAACATCTTTTGCTTGGTCAGTTACTGGAAAAATACGATGGCCTCTTTCTTCTTTCACTTCTACACCTTGTTGTCTTAAAATTTGAATGATATCTTGATTTGTAAACCTACAAAATGAGCTATATAAAAACATTCCATTTCCTGGTACATTAGAAATAAACTCTTCCATAGGAAAAGAACTGGTAATATTACATCTACCCTTACCAGTAATTAATAACTTTTTTCCGAATAGAATTCATTTTTTCTAAAATTGTGACCTGGTCTCCCTTTTTACTAGCACTATATGCTGCTAATATTCCAGCGGGTCCACCACCAATTACAACTGTTTTCATATCTCTTCCCTTTTATAATATATTTTGCACTGCATGCAATACTCCTAATTTTCCATATGGATAAGTTAGTCCACCTTGCATAAAGGCAACATATGGTTCTCGAATAGGGGCATCACAAGAAAGCTCAATAGAAGAACCTTGCGTAAAAGCTCCTGCTGCCATAATGACTTTATCTGTGTATCCTGGCATATCCCATGGTTCTGGAATCGCATCACTATCAATAGGAGAACCCATTTGAATTCCCTGACAGTAAGCAATTAGTTTTTCAGAATTTCCGAATTCAATTGTCTGTACAATGTCTGATCTCTTTTCGTTATATCTTGGGCATGGTTTATATCCTAAATTCTCTAATAATTTACTAGCAAATATTGCTGTTTTTAAACTACTTGCCACAACACTAGGAGCAAAGAAAAGTCCTTGCAAAATTTGCTTATTAATTCCTAATGTAGGTCCCACTTCTTTTCCAAGTCCTGGCGCTGTTAGTCTCTCTGCTGCTAATGCTACTAACTCTTTCTTTCCTGCAATATAGGCTCCATTTGGTGCCAAACCTCCACCTAAATTTTTAATTAAAGACCCTACCATAACATCTGCACCAATTTGAGTTGGTTCTACTTTGTCAACAAACTCTCCATAACAATTATCCACCATGATAATGACTTCATCATTTACTTCACGAATCACTTGGATAGCCCTTTTCATTTTATCTAGTTGTATACTATCTCTCAAACTATACCCTCTTGAACGTTGAATCTCAATTAGCTTCACATCTTTTTTACTCATTCGATTTCGAATTGCTTCATAATCAAAATCATTGTTAATTAAATCAATTTGCTCATATTTTACACCATAAGCCTGAAGAGAACTCGGATTTGGTACAATTCCAATTACTTCATCTAATGTATCATATGGCTTTCCACAAATACTAATCATAGTATCATTTGGACGTAAAAAGGCAAATAAAGCAACTGTTAAAGCATGAGTACCTGAAATAAATTGACTTCTTACTAAACTATCTTCTGCATGTAAAACCTCTGCAAAAATCTTCTCAATAGTGTCTCTTCCTACATCTGAGTATCCATATCCTGTGGTACTATTAAAATGAATATCTGACACATGATATTTTTGAAATGCCTGTAATACTCGTAAACTATGATATTCGCAAAGTTCATCTATTTCTTTCAATTCCTTTTGTACTTCGGCTTCTGCTTTTCTTCCTAACTCTATTACATCTTCACTTAGTTCCATTTTTCTACCTTTCTTTAAACAATTTAAAAATTACAATGAGAGTACAATTTTCATAAAGAGATTATGTATTATTTTAAATTACATCTCTTCTTCTGAAACATCAGCACTATATCTTGCACCACCATGCCAATTACGAATTTGATAATATTTTCCTATAAAACTTGGTTGTGTCCATTCTAACTCATATACTGGCTCCTGAATAATTTTTTTCTCATTTTGCTCAATAACTCCCCACTTACCATCTTGCTTAATTCCTGCAAATCCATATTCATTAAAATCCGTCACCATTTCATACTCATTTTGAATCACAACATTTCCATTTTTATCGACAAATCCCCACTTATCATTTATTTTTTTCGCAAATAATTGATTATTTGGAAATACATCTTTTGCATCTAATTTATTACCTGAAAAGTCGTAATAAGCAAACTCCTTATCTGATGCCAATAAGATATAATCTTTTCCTGTTATAATACTGGCATTTTCCTGACTCGCAATTTTATGCATACTGCCACTATACAAATCTATCGTTTTACTCTTTATTTTCTCAGCTTGTATAATCTCAGTATCATTTAAACGAAAAATACTTGTATAAGCTAAATCAACAACAGACTTTCCAGTAATATCAATAACTCCATTTTTTCCATCCTTTGCTACTATAAAATAATCTCCTGATAAATACTCAATATAGCTGTAGTTATTGTCAATGACTATTTTCCCCTCACTATCTATTACATTATAAATATCATTTTGATCTACCGTAATAAAATAATTTGGATTTGTAGTAGCTGTTTTGCTAACAATTTCTTTATTTTCAATAGAAGCTCCTACTAAATCAAATAAATATGTATTATTTCCTTTTCTAGCAGCAATATACATGCCACCAAATGTGATAGTATCATACTCTGCATTAACAATAGTCTCTCCCTTTTTTGATACAACACCCTGTTTTCCATTTCTTTGTATTACAAAAACATCATTTAAAGAACTATACTGAATATCCTCATACTCATAATTTAAAATTACTTTTGTTTTCTTTAATAGCCCTGCTTGTCCTTCTCTAAAAGCAATAAAATATAAATCTCTTTCATTTGCAATTTCTGTTATTCTTTCAAGTTCTGTATATTCTGTTTTTAAAATTACTTTTCCACGATAATTAATATATCCATATCGATAACCATTTTCTGTCTTTTTACTCACAATAAAACCTGTTGTCTTATTTTTTGTTTTTTCATTATAATAATTATCTGAAGTAATCGTTTCATATTCTGGCTTAATAATTTCTTTTCCTTTTAAATTAATAGCACCAAACTTTCCTTCCCACTTAACTGCAAAGGTGCCTTCTTTATAATTAATACTATTAATTTCTTCATAAATTGGCTCTGTAATTTGCTTACCTTCTAAAGTAATTAATCCATACTTTCCATTTTTGCGATAAATTAAAGTGCTCTTCTCATAAGGAGTTGTTTCAATATTTGTTTCTACTGAAATCGTTTCGATTTTATCATATTCACTAAATAATTGCTCACCTTTATCATTAAATGCCTTTGTATCATATTCTTTTGCTTCTTTATCATACTCGCCTATACAAACAAAAACTGGTTTAGATGGATTTGGAATTTGTATTCCATTGTAAGTTGGCTCTACTACAATTTTTCCTGTTTTATCAATTACTCCATATTTATTGTCTTGTACTAAAGTCATATAATTAATTTCTTTGATTTCTTCTATTTCATATGCAAATTGCATTTCATTTACAGCAAAAACTACTGTTACTGCAACAATGATTACAATAATACCTAATATAACCCATTTCATCTTTCCCTTCACTTATGCCACCTAAACCTTTCTACATTTTATTTTTCTTTCTCTTCTTTTTCTGGAATTGCTGGTTGATTTTTACATACTTTTACCCACTTAATGCGTCTATCTTCTACATGCTCAATCTTATAAGTTAGTTTTTCATCTTCTATAATAGGGTGTTCTTGCTCTTCTGGTAGCCTTCCTAATTGTTCTATTAAATATCCTGATAAAGTCTCATAATCTCCATCTGGTAATTCAATATCCAAAATCTTTTTCACTTCATAAAGTGAAATACTGCCTTCCATAAGATAGGTATTCTCATCTAATTTTTTATATTCAAACTCTTCTTCATCATACTCATCAAAAATATTTCCAACTAGTTCTTCTAGAATATCTTCCATTGTTAATAATCCTGCTGTTCCACCATATTCGTCAACTACAATTGCCATTTGCATCTTATTACTCTGCAATTCTTTAAAAATCTCATCAATTGGTTTTGACTCTGGTACAAAATATGCCTCTTTTAAAATATCTGCTATCTTAAATTGTTGTTGAGTACTTACTAATTTTAAAATATCTTTTAAGTACAAAATCCCCTTAATATTATCAATTGTTTCTTCATACACTGGAATTCTACTATATTTATAATCATCAATCTTATTTAAAAGTTCATATATGTTCTCATTAATCTCAATAGCAAATACATCTTTTCTATGCATCATAATTTCTGATGCTATAATATCATTTAAAGCAAAAACATTATTAATGATTTCCTTTTCAGTCTCTTCAATAACTCCTTTTTCTTCCCCTTGATCAACCATCATTTTGATTTCTTCTTCTGTTACTGTTTCTTCTTCCTGTTCTCCTACTCCAAATAGTTTAGAAATAAAATTAGTAGACCATGTTAGAAGTTTCACAAAAGGTGCTGTTACAATAGAAATTGACCTAATCACACCAATAGTTGCATAAGAAATTTTTTCATAGTATTTCATTGCTAATCGTTTTGGTACTAGCTCTCCAAATACTAATGTGAAAAAAGATAAAATCATGGTAATAATGATAATAGAAATATTTCTCCAAACTCCAATACTTAAAAATGGCATTGCATTATTTAAGACTGGTGCTAATTTGTCTGCAAAAGCATCTGATGCAAATGCACTAGATAAAAATCCTGCTAGAGTAATTCCAATTTGAATAGTCGCTAAAAATTTGCTTGGATTTCTTAACATTCTCTGAATTTGCTTTGCTCTTTTATTTCCCTCTTTAGCTTGTTTTTCAATTTTAGCATCATTTAAAGAAATAAAAGCAATTTCAGTCGCTGCAAAATAAGCATTTAATAAAATTAAAATGATTAAAAATAGTATTTGTGAAAACATAAATTTTCCTTTCTTATCCTATGTTTTTTATCGATATTATTATATGCTACAAACCACTTGGAAGTCAATACTTTGCAGTAATTCTAGCATTTTTAAAAATTGTTTTATTAGATATACAATTTTTATATTTCTAAAATCCTGTTTTAGGTAACTTTTTAACTTCTTTTTTAGGTGTCGCTGGCACTTTTTTATTTTTAACTATTATGTTTGTAGTTTTCTCAGCTTGAATAGAAATATTCATGTTTTCTCCAATTTCATATCCTTCTTTTGTTATAATCTCTCTTAATTCATAATCTCCTATTCTTAAATCTTCTATGTAAATCTTTCCTTCCTTATCAGTAGTATAAGTTCCAATTACCTTTTCTAATTCTTTACTATATAGCTCAAAAGTCACATCACTTAACGCTATTTTATGATTTTCTTTATCTACTTTATGAATTTGCAAACTACCCTTTTTCTTTTCGTTTTTTATTTCCTGAATGGTAGTTTGATTATATTCGATTTCTACCTTTACTGCTTCTACTTTCACTGTATAGTCTTCGTTTGTCTTCTTTTCTTTTAATAGATATCTTCCTACTGTTAAGTCTTGAAAAAAAATTTCTCCTTGCTCATTGGTGATACCAGTTTGAACAACATTTTCATCTATATCTAGTAAATCAAAACTAACACCTGCAATTGGTTTATCAGTTTCTTTATCTGTTTTGATAACTTTTAGGCTTCCTTTTTGATAGCTATTGGTAATCGTTTTGGTTGTAATTTTATCATACTCAACTGCAATAGGAATTTTTTCTAGATTTAAAGTTAAATCTTCTCTTGTTGCAATTTCTCTAACATAGTAATTACCAGGATACAAATTCTCAAAAAATACCATTCCTTTTTCATCTGTAGTAGCAATTCCAACAGTTTCATCTCTTTCATTAAATAATTCAAATGTCACTCCTGCAATTGGCTTTCTAGTTTCTTCATTTATTTTCTGAATTTGTAACTCTCCTGTATTAAGATTTACAATTAATTTTGCATCCTTTGAAAAATCTCCATAATTGCCATAGGTAAGAGCATAATCTTGTGTGTCCTTTACAGTCGTAACTCCATAAAAAACAGGATAAGTTTTGCATTTTGCATTAATTGTCATTTTCAGTTCTGTTTTCTTATTTATTTGCGTTTTTGGTATCATAATTCTAAAATTTTCGTTTATCTTAAATTTTGTTTTTGCTTTTCCTGAATTATCTGCAACAAATAAACCTCCCTTATCTTTGCTTTCTATTTTCACTTCATATTGGTTCACATCAACCTCAGCTGTTACAGTATAGGTTTGATAATAATACTCTCCTTCCTTTTCAAAGTCTCCCTTTTTGGCGATACGTAATCTAACATCTTCTGGATTCTGTCCTCCATCTCTTCCTATAATGTATAATCTTTCTATTGCATTTACAATCTTCTTACCTCTGTCTGTAGTTCCTCTATACAAAGTCATACTTCTTTTTAGCATAACACAATAAATAGCTTGTTTTGTTACAAAATATGCTTCTTCTTTTGTGTTAACTCCCATTTCCTTTGGTGTCTTGTAAGGATAACCATTTACAATAGTTCGCCATACTTGTGTATAATTCACTCCTGATTGTACTGCATCTAATATTAATTTATCCACATTTACTCGATAATTTCCCGCTTCTTCCACACCATCTTTTCCATTACTAATGCAATAAGCTGGAAAATCTCCTTCTGGACTTCTATAATAAACATAGTTTGCCTCAATAGGATACCATCTGCCATCATCAAAAAACTCTACTTCTGTATTAATAGCTCCTCCTTTTTTAATATTAGCATATTCCACTTCCATTGCTCCAAATATAATACTTTGAAATGCAGAAATAAATATTGTTGTTAATATTAATATATTGATTACTTTTTTCACTTAAATTCTCTCCTTTTTCACTTAGATTTTTCTCTCTAAAATATCTCCTTTGTTTCTGATACTTGTACTGCTTGTATACATCTTCTGTATTCTTCTCGGTTTTCTTCACATGTAATTAATGTAATTCTATTGTCTTTCGTATCTTTCAGATAACTCCAGTCTGTTTCTAAAATGACTTTATTAATTTGTACTTGATAAACCTTTTTTCCTTGTTTAGTACAATAAATAATTTCATCTCCTAAATTTAGAGTCTTAATCTTTTGGAAAAAGTTGCATTGATAACCTCTGTTATGTCCTGCTAAGCATATATTTCCATTCCACCTATTTGTATTTTCAAAGTGACCCACCGCTCTTAATAAGACATCCCAAGTTGTTCCTTCTTCTATATGAGCATCTAAATTTAACTTTGGAATTTGAATCCTCCACTTATTGGATAAATTCGCTTGTATAATTTGCCTTTGCGTTTGACTTTCGATTGGAATTTTTTGAGAATAAACCATATTCGAATCTAAGCTATTGTTTGAAATAACTGCTAAAGAAATGCTTGAATAAATCAAATAGAAAATTATTAAAATAGAAATTGTTAGCAGGAGACTTAAAGTGTCTAAGTTCTTTTTTGTGTAACTCATTACATGTCTCATACCTGCCTTTCTGTGAACTAAAAAAATTGCAATTTTTTATTGTACATATTCTACTACCCCATTGAAAATTTGTAAAGAAAAATCGGTCGACTTTTAATGACAAAGTTCGACCAATCTAAAAATTTTGATTCTATTCGTATAACTAACTTATATTTGTATCAAAATAAAATTCTACTCCATTAGACTTATTTTCTACACCATAAGCATTTTTATAATTATTCTGGATTGCCTTTACTAAAGATAATCCTATTCCGCTTCCTCCATCTTCTCTGTTTCTAGAACTATCTACTTTATAAAATCTACCCCAAATTCTGTCTAATTCTTCTTCTGCAATTTGATTGCCAGTATTAAATACGGATACTCTTGCCTTTTTCCCTTGCAATTTAATACTAATTTGTATTTGTTTTTTGCCTTCTTTTTCTTCTGCATGCTTAATCGCATTTGTAAAATAATTTGTAATAATTTGCTCTATGTAAAAATCATCTGCTTTTGCATAAAGAGGCCCTTTTGCTTCAAATAACACTTCAATTTTTTTCTCCTCTAGCATTACATGGCAATTTTGAATAACTCCTTGAATTAACTCTACTAAGTCAAATTCCTTATCATGAAATTCCCTTTTGCCATATTCTAATTTCATTAATTCTAATAATTGTTTTACCAAATTGTCCATTTTATTTGTCTCATCTAAAATAACTTCCGCATAGAATTTTTTAGATTCTTCATCACTATTTACATTTTCTACCAATCCTTCTGCATATCCTTGAATTAGAGCAATTGGTGTTTTTAATTCATGTGATACATCTGAAATAAACTGTTTACGCATTTCATCAATTTTGGATTTTTCTTCAATGTCTTTTTCTAGTTCTTTATTATTATCTCTTAATTGTTTGATAGTTCCTTCTAACTTATCAGACATGGTATTGATGTTTTTTCCTAATTCATTAATTTCATCACTAGAATCTTTAATACGGTATTTCTTAGAAAAATCTAGTTTGGACATCTTTTTGGTAATATCATTTAATTCTAAAATTGGTTCTGTAAATTTGCGTGAAATAATTGACACAGCAAGTGCTGCCATGATAATTGTTAAAAGTCCAATTAACATCAAAACTTTATTCGAAATATTAACACTTTCTTCTATTGGTGCAACTGGAATTCTAATAAATAAACTATAACCATTTACCAAATTTCCTGTTAATAAAATATAAGTTAAATTTGATGTTTTGTCATTCACTCTGCAAATTTGCATATTCTCATCCTTATAAAGAATAGCAGTCTCTTCCTGCTCTTTTAATTGATTACTACTTTGAATTCGATTTAAAGAAGACAAAAAATCTCTATCTGTTGTGAATAATATTAAATCTGTATCTGTTTTAATCAAAATATCAAAATTATTGATAAAAGCACTTCTGCGAAGTTCATTCTCTAAATTGGTATTTAGACTTGGTGAAGCATAATAATTATCTATTTTATGATACAGTTTCTTGACGGTATTGGTTTTAGAATAGATATAGAAGTTTTCTAATACAATACTGTTAATTAATATTAAACAAAGCACTAAAAAGATAATCACAGCACATAGTACTGCAAATAATCGAAATCGAACGGATTTGAATTTATCTTTTAGCTTTTCCATTTCTATTTTTCCTTTACTTCAAATTTGTAACCTACTCCACGCATCGTTTCAATGTATTTTCCTTTTTTGCCTAGTTTATGACGAATTTTCTTAATATGACTATCAATCGTTCTAGAATCTCCATAATAGTCATAATTCCATACATTATTTAAAATTTTATCTCTTGATAAAGCAATTCCTTGGTTATCAATTAAATATTTTAATAATTCATATTCTCTTAAACTCATCTCAATTTGTTTATTATCAACCTTAACTGTCCTGCCTTCTGGATCTATGGTAATACCACCAAAATCTTTAATTTCTGTTTTTTCTCCCATAGTTCTTTTTAAAATAGCTTCCACTCTTGCCACTAAAATCTTAGGACTAAACGGCTTTGAAATATATTCATCTACTCCTAGCTCAAAACCAAATAATTCATCTTGTTCTTCCCCTCTTGCAGTAAGCATCATAATTGGTACTTTAGAATTTTGCCTAATTTGACGAAGTACAGACCAACCATCTAATTTCGGCATCATAACATCTAATAATATTAGGTTAATTTGACTCTGGTTCTCTTCAAATACTTTGAGTGCTTCTTCTCCATCTCCTGCTTCTAAAATACTATATCCTTTTTGTGCTAAGAAGTCTTTAATTAGTTTTCTCATTCTAGATTCATCATCTACTACTAAAACAGTAATATTATTCATAGCTTTTCTTGATCCTTTCCTTGTAATTACCCATTACTATTTTACAGTTTTTTTATGTCCTAAATGTGAACAATTCCTAATTATTTTGGGCAATTAGTGCCTTTATTTTAATTCCTTGTTCTGAAAACATTTTCTCATGTTCTGTTTCTATATTTTCCCAAAAATCTGGTTCCTTGTGTAAATCTCTAGTAGCTCTTTCTATCTTAAATCCTGCCTGTTCAAAATATCCAATACTTTCTTCAAATAAATTATCATCATCTGTTTTAAAATAAATACTTCCATCCTTTTTCAAAATCTGTTTATACTTCTCTAGCTGTCTTGTATGTGTTAACCTTTTTTTATGATGCTTTCCTCTTGGCCAAGGATTACAAAAATTGATATAAATTCTATTAACTCTATCTTCTTCACTCAATATAAGTAAAATTCTTTCAATATCAAATCTAGTAAGCAATACATTATCTATTTCTTTATTTTGTTCTTGATAAACTTCTTCTGTTTTTCTTTTGGCTAATCCCAGCATAGGGTCAACTAAGTCTATGCCTAGATAATTATTCTCTGAGTGTTTACATGCTATTTGCGAAATAAAGCCTCCTTTACCACATCCTAATTCTATATAGAGTGGTTGATTTGGTCTTGCAAATTCATTTCTCCATATTCCCTTTAATTTTTCTGCCTCTTCTCTATAAAATCTGCTTTCTTCTAGCTCTTTTCTTGCCCATGGTTTATATCTAATTCTCATTTCTTTCCTGCCTTTTCCTTTTTCTGCTTTCTCTTTTAATAATTAATTTTTCAAAAGCTTTATACTACTGTATTGTAGCACACTTCTAAATTGTTGACAAGCAAAAGATGCCGCATTCGTTTTCACTACCTGCGACATCTTTATACTTACATTCTAATCTTCTACTTTTTGAAATTGATCTTTTGGTGCTCCACATAATGGGCAAGTCCAATCCTCTGGTAATTCCTCCCATTTTACACCTTGTTCTTCTTCATCATATACATATCCACATAATAAACAAACATATTTATTCATTGTATGAAACCTCCTTATTTCTATTCATTTTCTTTATTGTATACCTCTTTTGATATTTTATTCCTTAATTTTCAAAATATCTTTTTAGTAGTCCATCAAATCCTCTTCCATGACGTGCCTCATCTTTACACATTTCATGTACTGTATCATGAATAGCATCATATCCAAGCTCTTTTGCTCTTGTAGCAAGCATTTTCTTACCATCACAAGCTCCATGTTCTGCCATTGCTCTTAAGCTAACATTCTTTTTCGTATCTGGATAAACTACTTCTCCTAATAATTCTGCAAATTTAGCTGCATGTTCTGCTTCTTCCCATGCATATCTCTTAAATGCTTCTGCTATTTCAGGGTATCCATCTCTATCTGCTTGACGACTCATTGCAATGTACATTCCCACTTCTGTACATTCTCCCATAAAATTATCTTTTAATCCTTTTACTACTTCTTCGTCTAAACCTTGTGCAACACCTATTCTATGCTCATCTGAATAACTTTTTTCCTCTGTTTCATTTCTTAATTCAAATTTATCTTGGCTTGCTCCACATTGTGGGCATTTTTCTGGTGCCTCTCCTCCAAAGTGAACATAACCGCATACTTTACATACATATGCTTTCATATTTTTTCCTCCTTCAATTACTATATTTTTTAATCATACCTATTTTACTCATTTATTTTATAAATTTCAACTATTTTTTTATTTTTTATACAAATTTGTCAGAATTTGTGATATACTGTCTTCACAAATGATAACAAATTCGGAGGTAATATTATGAATTTTAACAAATGTAGCCGTTGTGGCTGTTTCTTTATGACTAACTCTAGTGTATGTCCAAACTGTCAACCTAAAGACCAATATGAAATGGGACAACTAAAAAATTTCTTAGAAGAAAATACAAATCAAATCAATCTAGATAATTTATCTGCTTCTACTGGAATCACTGTAAAAAATCTAAATCGTTTTCTTAGCCAGGAGCAATTTGCCAATTTTTCTGAACAAATTCAACAAACTCCTGAAAATATGGGAATTCAGTTATAATTACTAAAAAACCGCAAAATAAATTGCGGTTTTTTCTATAATACTTTCAAAATACTACTTTTCTTTTCTATTCTTTCTTTTACAATCTCATAACATGTCCCTAGTAGTTTTACTGCTTCTTTTCCTTTTTCTTCACTATTAGCATGAATGTATGCTAATACCTCATTTTCTTGTACATAATCACCTATTTTCTTTTTCAGAACAACTCCCACTGCAGGGTCAATTGCATCTTCCTTTGTTTCTCTGCCTGCTCCTAAATGCATAGATATCTCTCCTACACTTTTAGCATCTAAACTCCTAATATATCCACATTTTGTTGCAACTAATGGCACGATATATTTTGCTTTTGGTAATAAGTCTACATTTTCAATATATGAAATATCTCCACCTTGTATTTGAATTAATTCTTTCAACTTTTTCAAAGCCTCACCATTTTGAACTTGTCTTATCATTTTTCGTTTATTTCCTTCTATGTCATTCTCTTTGCCTACTAGCATCAGCATATAAGCACCTAAAGCTAACACTACCTCTCTTACATCTTCTGCCATATTTCCTTGTAATGCCCTAATTGCTTCGGCTACCTCTAATGAGTTGCCTACTGCTTCACCCAAAGGCTCCTCCATAGAAGTAATAACACATACTGTCTCCTTTTGCGCTAATTCTCCTATCCTTTTCATAGTTTCGGCTAGTTTAACAGCTTGACTCAAATCTTTCATAAATGCTCCACTTCCACAAGTTACATCAAGCACAATCTTATTGGCTCCTGCTGCTATCTTTTTACTCATAATACTAGAACTAATGAGTGGAATGCTTTCCGTTGCTGCAATCGTGTCACGCAAAGCATAGAGCTTTTTATCAGCTGGCGCTAAATTTAAAGTTTGGCCCATTAAACTAATTCCAATTTCTCCAACATTTTTTCTAAATTCTTCTATAGTAATATTGGTACAATAACCTGGTATCGCTTCTAGTTTATCAATAGTTCCTCCTGTGTATCCTAATCCTCTACCTGACATTTTAGCTACTGGAATGCCTAAAGAAGCTATAATCGGAGCTAAAATTAAAGTTACTTTATCTCCTATTCCTCCTGTACTATGCTTGTCTACAACTACTCCAAATTCTGATAAATCTAAAATATCTCCTGAATGTGCCATTGCTAATGTTAAATTGGTTGTTTCTTCTTCATTCATTCCATTTATATAAATTGCCATCGTTAGTGCTGCTGCTTGATAATCTGGGATAGTTCCATTTGTATAATTTGTTACAAAATATTCTATTTCTTCCTTACTTAGTTCTTGTTTATCTCTTTTTTTAGCAATAATCTCTTGTATATTCAAATGTGCCTCCTTTTTCTACACAAAATTCTTCGTAAAACTACGACGATGTAATGGGCAAAGTCCATATTCCTTAATTGCTTGAATATGTGCTGCTGTTCCATAGCCTTTATGTTTTTCAAACCCATACTGTGGATATACCTCATCCCACTGTCTCATAATTCTATCTCTTGTTACTTTTGCAATAATAGAAGCACACGAAATAGAATAACTGATTGCATCACCATGAACAATAGATTTATATGGTATACCATCTGTATCAATTTTAGTTAAGGCATCTACTAAAATAGCATCTGGTTTTGCTATTCCTAGTTCTGGCTTTTCTTTTAGTTTTTCTTCCATATCTTTAATTGCCATAGTTAAACCTTTTTTGGTTGCCTGTAAAATATTAATTTCGTCAATTTCATTTTGTCCAATAATTCCTACACCATAGCTAATTGCTTCTTCTGTAACCAATTCATAGAGCTTTTCTCTCTTCTTCTCTGCTATTTTTTTAGAATCGTTTACTCCCACTATCATAGATTCCCTTGGCATTATACAACAAGCCACAACAACAGGTCCTGCAAGTGGTCCTCTTCCTGCTTCATCAATTCCTGCAATAGCTGTTATATTATTTTGTTCATATAATTCTTCTTCTACCTTTTTCAGTTCTGTCAATCTAATTAATTCTTTTTCTTTCATTTGCTTTGTCCTTTTTTATTATTCATTTTCCATATTTTGAACAGTACCCTTTTGCATAATTCCAATCCCTATAATAACTCCTTGCTCATCATAACTAACATTCACATCGTATTTACAATTAGTAGAAATAGCATCTCTTAAGTTTATAATATCCTCTGGCTTATAGAAAGCATCACTATTTTCCCAATCTTCTCTCTTTTCTAGTTGACTAATATTTCCCTCTTTGATAAATACTAGATTACTCTTATCAAATACTATTTTTTGGTTACTACCTTCCATCTGTGAATTGCTTTTTA
Source organism: Clostridia bacterium (assembly GCA_022797635.1). Classification (GTDB taxonomy): domain Bacteria; phylum Bacillota; class Clostridia; order TANB77; family CAG-508; genus CAG-273. The sequence goes on along the minus strand of JAAWKZ010000006.1, from coordinate 22,964 downwards.
TTACTGTATCACATAATTCTTTAACCACAATTCCCATTTTGTTTTTCCCAACATAGGAACCTATTTGAGCATTCAATAATCCTATCTCTTTTCTCACATAGCTTTTTGCTCTTTGTCTCAATTCTTCTAAAGAGCTATAATACCAATTCACAGTTACTATAAAATAGAGTATCACTAATATGATAGCAATTATAACTCTTATATTACTTCTTTTAATCTTCTTTAATTCTTCCATATTTTTCTCGTTCCTCTTCTGTTCTTTCTAATTATCAATTCATTTCTACATCAGGCCCTCTTTGTATTGTTTCTATCATTGGGATTGTAATTCCTAATGCTGCTACAAGAACAAATAAAAGTATTGCTTTTAAAATCAAATTAATTCTCTTATTCTTTTTAATTTTTTCTTGTATTTCGTCCATTTCTAGATTTTCTATTTTTCTTTTCATTTGTTTCTCGTATGATATATTTAGTAACTTAAATACACCATATACTCCTTTCTACATTTTATTTTTCTTTCTCTACTTCCTTGCTATCTTCTTTTCTCTCTTCTTTGCTACTTTGGTTATCTTCCTTTTCTACTAAATAATGAACTTCTCCTTCTTCATCACTATAGCCTTTGGTATAATATACTTTACTAGAATTATAATCCACTATATAATAACTATCTTTTTCCAATTCTACATTTTCTAATTCCATTTCATTAATATTATTTTGGTCTAGCACATAATATTTTGCTTCTTTTTCATCTTTATTCAAAATTTCTTTTTCTAAAAACTCTTTAATGATAGTCTCTTCTTCCATATCCTTTAATTTGGTTCCTATTAGGATATCTTCTTCCTTTTTCAAAATGTATTCCCCTGATAGTTTTTGCACTTTTGCTTCCACTAATAACATATCTGTTTTAATATCTTCATTTTTTCCTTTGTCTAATTGAAGTCTTACAAAATAGACTACACCAAAAGTTATTGCTGCAATAACAACCACTAAAATAGCTGTACTAATAAATGTCAGCCCTTTTTCACTCTTCATTTTTTGCTTGCTCCTTTTTATTTCTTCATAGTAAATATATTTTCTTACTCCCTTTTTTATTATTTTCTTTTGTATTATATTTTGTTATTTATTATATTCAATTCCGTAGCCACTGTCAAGTTCGCATGTTATTCAGATTTTTTTCACACTTTTTTCACAAAAGTCTTGTATGATATATTTGTTTTAGGATATGATATAAATAAATTTCAAAAAATTTTTGGAGGTAAAATTAATGGAAGAAAATCAATCAAATGAAAACAATAATGTAACTGAAAATAGTCAAACTTTTACAAACACTAGACCTTCTGTAACTGAAGCTAGCTACAAAGAATTTCGTAATAGCGAAAAAAAGCAAAAATCAAGCGGCAGTGGTTTTGGAAAAACAGTTATCCTTCCATTCTTTTGTGGAATTTTAGGAACTGTGTTAGTACTTGGTACTTGTATTAGTGTACCAAGTATAAAAGAACAAATTATTAGACAATTAGTAAGTACATCTCCTTACACAGATTCTGGAAAAGGCGGAGAAGAAAACTCTAGTACTTCTAATATAAATACGCAATTAATTTCACTACAAGGCTATTCTGATACAGGTGTTGGAGTTGCTAAAAAAGTACAACCATCTATTGTTGCTATTACTGTAGAATATTCTGTAAATTCTATTTTTAATAGAACACCTAGCACTGCAACGGCAAGAGGATCTGGAATTATTATTAGTGAAGATGGATATATTTTAACCAATAATCATGTTATTAATTCTTCTAGCTCTAGTAATAACTCTTTTTATGAAATTGGCAAAGCAAATAAAGTAACAGTTAAACTATATAATGATGATACTGAATATAAAGGAGAAATTATTGGTACTGATTCTCAAACTGATTTAGCTGTTATTAAAATTGATAAAACAGATTTAACAGCTGCTGAACTTGGAGATTCTGATAGTGTTCAAGTAGGAGAATTTTCAATGGCTATGGGTAGTCCACTAGGTTTAGATAACAGCGTTACTGCTGGTATTATCAGTGCAGTAAATCGTGAAGTATCTGACGAAGACGGTAACAAATATGTTGCTATTCAAACGGACGCTGCTATCAACTCAGGAAATAGTGGTGGTGCCCTAGTTAACAGTAAAGGTCAGGTTATTGGTGTAAATACTTTAAAATTATCTGGAACAGCTGTTGAAGGTATTGGATTTGCTATTCCTATTAATGCTACCAAAGATATTTATAACCAATTAATTCAATATAGCAAAGTAAAACGTCCTTATGTTGGAATTAGTGGTATTGACTTAGACAAAGAAACTGCTGAGAGAAATAACTTAGTAATTGGAGTTTATGTTAAAACTGTAGATGATTTCTCAGCAGCGGAAAAAGCTGGTATTAAACCAGGCGACGTTATTATTGAAGCTGAAGGAAAGAAAATTACCAAAATGGACGAATTAAATGAAATAAAAAATAAAAAACAAATTGGTGATACTTTGAAATTAAAAATCTATCGTGATGGTAAAGAAAAAGATATCACTGTAACATTACAAGAACAACCATAATAAACTTAAGAAAAATAGGCAAAATTAGCCTATTTCTCTTGTTTTTATGTATACTAAATTTGCTTTTGGTTACAATATATGGTATAATATAGTTTAGGCATGATGAAAAAAAGGGATTTTTTCCCTGATCAACTATTAAAAAGGAGAGTGAAGTTTATTTTAAATAAACGTATTAAATACTATACAAAAGAAACATTTAAGTGGATACGTCTTATTGCGATTGCTTTATTTATCATAGGTGGTATCTTTCTTCTTAAATATCAATTAGTATGCGAAGTATACGTTGCAGGAGAAAGTATCGGATATGTAAAAGATAAAAAAGTTCTTGAGAATCAAATACAAGAATTATATAACAAAGAGGGAACAGATAATATTGCATATGTAGATTTACCAGAAGCTCCTGAATATAAATTAGCTTTTGTTAGTAAAAGTAAAGAATTAAATGACACTGAAGTTCTTGCTCAAATTGAAGACTCAGTTAAAATTACTTATGAATATTATGCAGTTACTTTAAATGGTAAAGAACAATCTGTAGTTGCTTCATTAGAAGAAGCTGAAACAATTGTTGCAGAAATGAAAAAGGAATATAAAGATAGTGTTAAATTCTCTATTGGAATTAATAAAGTTCATTCAGAAGATGGAGAAGAATATAGCCCCGTAGCAGTTGCTAAAGCTGAAAAACAAGTATCTAAAGAATTACAAAAAATGGAAGGTTCTTCTGTAAATGGTGTTTATTTAGCTCAAAAACCAATTACAGGTATTATTACTTCTCGTTTTGGTAGTATGGAAAGTATACGTAGTTTTCCTCATAATGGATTAGATATTGCAGCACCCTATGGAACTAAAATAAAATCAGCTACAGAAGGTAAAGTATCTTTTTCCGGTTGGCAAGGAAGCTATGGAAACTTAGTAATTGTTGACTGTGGTAATGGTGTAAAAATTTATTATGGTCATTGTAGTAAATTATTAGTAAAAGTAGGAACTAAAGTAAAAGCAGGAGATGTTCTTGCACAAGTAGGTTCTACTGGTAATTCAAATGGTAACCATCTACATTTTGAAATTCAAATTAATGGAGTTTCAGTCAATCCACAAAATTATATTTACAAATAAACCGAAAGTAAGTTGCTATGTATAAAAAGCAACTTACTTTTATTCATATTTTAAACTTCATAATTTCTTAATACTTATTTTGCCAGATAATCACTTACAGTTCACAAAAAGGACAAAATGGATTGGTATATTATAGATGTAGTCAATAATAAGTTACTCCGTTATTGACTATAGATTAGTAAAACATCCCCTTTTATTTTCGAAACGTAGCCAGAGCAAATGGCTACGTTTTATTAATTACTTTATACAGATTTGATATTTGCTTTCATTTCATACACCTTTTTTCCAAATCTCAATTCATTGACTTTCTTTTGTAGTTCCATAATGACAAGTGGTAAAATAGAAATACCAAAGGTATATATCCATTGTGTACCTGTTAGCGGAACTAGGCTAAATAGGTCTGCTACTGCTGGAATCAATACCACAACAACTTGTAAAATGGTTCCTAAAAGAAATGCCCCAACTAGATATTTATTTTCTAATATTCCTGTTTTAAAAATGGATTCTTCACTTTTAATGTTAAAACTATGCACTAATTCTAGTAACCCTAAACTGACAAAGGCCATTGTTCTTCCAACTTCTACTCCATACAAAGAGTTCCCAATGCTAAATGCTACTAATGTTAGAACCCCCAGCATAGTTCCTTCTACAAAAATTTTACTCCACAAACCATCTGCAAAAATTCCCTTTTTGCTATCTCTTGGTTTTCTATTCATAATGTCTTTATCAGGTGATTCTAGTCCTAATGCTATTGCAGGAAGCGAGTCTGTTACAAGATTTACCCATAGTAACTGAATGGCTAACAATGGCGACTTTAGACCTAATAATAGTCCTAAAAAGATGGTCACAATTTCTCCAATATTGGTAGCAATTAAAAAATGAACTGCTTTTTTAATATTATCAAAAATATTTCTTCCCTGTTTCACCGCCTCTACAATTGTCACAAAGTTGTCATCAGTCAAAACCATATCTGCTGCATTTTTTGCTACATCTGTGCCATTCTTTCCCATAGCAATTCCAATATCTGCGTTTTTGAGTGCTGGTGCATCATTTACTCCATCTCCTGTCATGGCAACTACTGCCCCTGTAGACTGATACGCTTGCACAATTCTCACTTTATGCTCTGGTGTTACTCTAGCAAATACAGAATATTGCATAATATTTTTCTGTAACACAGGTTGTGAAATTTTGTCTAATTCCTCCCCTGTAATGGCTAAATCTTGCCCTTTTAAAATCCCCAATTCTCTTGCAATCGCTTTAGCTGTAGCAATATGATCGCCTGTAATCATAACCGTTTTAATGCCAGCTTTTCGGCAAGTTGCTACTGCTTCTTTTACGCCTTCTCTTGGTGGATCAATCATTCCCACTAGTCCCACAAAAACTAAATTCTGCTCCATCTCTTTTTTACTAGGTATAGTATCCATATCTAAATAGGCTATAGCAAGTACACGCAACGCCTGGTCTGCCATTTGATTATTCTGTCTTTCAATTTGAGTTAGCAAACTACTTGTTAAATTTATTATTTTTCCATTCTCATAGACTTGTGTACAATGTTTTAATAAAACATCTGGTGCCCCTTTTGTAATAATTCGATAACCACTTGGCATTTTGTGAATAGTAGTCATCATTTTACGGTTAGAATCAAAAGGAATATCGTCTACTCTTTTCATTGTTTGATATAAGTCTTGCTTGTTAATACTTTCTTTTAAAGCTCTATCTACAATTGCAACTTCTGTTGGCTCTCCCGTTAATTCTTTTGACACTTCGCTAATTTCTACATCTGTACACATTGCCCCTAACTCTAAAATTTTCTTAGTTAGCTCTCTATCTGTTAATTCTCCCTGATGATTCACTATTTTTGTAATCTGCATTTTATTCTGTGTCAAAGTTCCTGTTTTGTCTGAACAAATCACACTACTACTTCCTAGCGTTTCAACAGCTGGTAATTTTCGAATAATGCTATTCTTCTTTGCCATTTTCGTAACTCCAATGGAAAGCATAATCGTAACAATTGCTGGTAGTCCTTCTGGAATCGCTGCTACTGCAAGACCTACTGATGTCATAAACATTTCAATTGGTTCTATTTTCTTTAAAATTCCAATGACAAAAATGAATAAACAAATCATGAGACAACCAATTCCTAAGCTTTTCCCTACTTGTCCTAATTTCTTCTGAATTGGCGTTTCTGGAGTTTCATTGGTAATTATCATCTTCGCTATCTTGCCAACTTTTGTGTTCATTCCAATATTAGTCACAATAGCTTCTCCATGCCCATTTACCACCACTGTTGTAGCAAATGCTAAGTTATTCATATCTCCTAACGCTGTTTTTTCTGGTAAGATACTATCTGCCTCTTTTAAACAAGGCATTGTTTCCCCTGTTAAACTAGACTCTTCTATTTTTAAATCTGAAGCTGAAATCAACCTACAATCTGCTGGTACATAGTTCCCTGCTTCTAACAAAATAATATCTCCTGGAACTACCTCTTCTCCTTTAATAGTAACAATTTCTCCTCCTCTTCTTACTTTACAAGTAGGAGCAGACATTTTCTTTAATGCTTCTAAAGACTTCTCTGCTTTTGCCTCTTGTACTAACCCCATAATCGCATTAAATACCACAATTGCAATAATGATAATGGAGTCAAAGTAATCATTTCCACCTTCCATTTTGGTAACTACCGCTGAAATGATTGAGGCAATGAGTAGAATAATAATCATAAAATCTTTGAATTGTTCTAAGAATTTGATAAATATCGGCTTTTTCTTTTGCTCTTCTAATTCGTTTATGCCATATTTTTGTCTTCTTTCCTCTACTTGCCTATGACTTAGTCCAAGCTGTAGGTTTGTCCCCATTTTTCTCTCTACTTCCTTTGTAGATAATATGTGCCACATAAATATAACACCCTCCTTTGTGTTTTTAATTTATTAATATATATGTGGCTTGTCTTAAATTATGACTGAAAATGTAGAAATTAGCACCGCTTATTTTCCACTTGTAAAATCACAATAATATGATATAATGAAGAAAATTTTTAAGCATAGAAAGGCAAATTATGTATCGAAATTCTTATGTTGAAATTAATGTAGATAATTTACAATACAATGTAAAAGAAATTATCAAAAAGTATCCTGATTATCAATACTATTTTGGTGTTGTAAAAGGAAACGCCTACGGTCATAGTGATAAAGTGGCAAAATACCTAGTAGAAAGCGGTATCAATTATTTAGCTATCAGTTCTTTAGAAGAAGGAATTAGTCTAAGAAAAGATGGAATTACAATTCCCATTCTTTGTTTAGAGCCAATTTCTATTTCCTATTTAAAAGAATGTTTAGAATATGATATTACTATTTCTATACCAAATTATGAATACTATGAAAAATTAGTGGAACAAGAGATAACTAAGCCATTAAAAGTGCATATCAAAATTGACTCTGGTATGTGCAGACTTGGTTTCACTAGTGCTCAAGAAGTAAAAGAAGTTGTAGAGGGCTTACAGCAAAAACAAAATATTATATTAGAGGGTATCTTCACACATTTCGCTACTGACGGTATTTATGATATTTCTTGGGACAACCAATTTTCGAAATTTCAAGAAGTTACAGCTAGTATTGATTTAAGTCAAATTCCTATTGTGCATTTAGGTAGAAGTCAAACTTTATTAAATCATACCAAAATCGACTTTGCTAATGGAATTCGTTTAGGCATTATCCTATATGGATATAATACTACTCCTGCACCACTACCAAATAATTTTATGGGACGTTTAAGAAAATGGAAAAGAGAACGCTATCATAAAAAACATCATATTAGCCCAACTATTACTGATATTGATATTAATTTAAAAACTGCTTTTTCTTTATATAGTGAAGTCATACAAGTAAAGAAAATTGCTAAGGGAAGCTTCGTTGGTTATGGTAGAATTTACGAAGCACAAGAGGATATACATGTAGCAATTATTCCTATTGGCTATGCTGATGGTTTTTCTAGAAGAAATAAAGGAAGACAAATTGTGATTCATGGAAAACGTTATTCTTTAATTGGTGATGTGAATATGGGAATGTTAATTGCAAAAGTAGATGAAACTGTGTATGTTGGTGATAAAGTTACTTTAATTGGTGATGAAATTCCAATGCGTGAAGTTGCTCACTATGTTGGTACTAGTGTATATGAAGGTGCTTGTATGTTAAATGATTGGTTACCTAGAGTATTAGTTAAGGACGGAAAAACAGTAGAAATTGATGAAAGATAATCTATAAGAAGGGATTTGATGTATATGGAAAAAGATTTTAATGTCTTAATTTTAGGAAGCGATTTCAATGCCTACTATATGGCAAGATGTTACCATGAACTTTATCATGAAAAAGTAAATGTCATTTCTAAAAGGTCTATTGGTGTTGTTTCCTATAGCAGTATTGTTAACTTTAAAGAAGTTCCTGACTTTGAAAATACAGAAATATTTGTAAATACTTTAAACAATTATGCAAAAGAACAAAAAGAAAATCAAATTCTTTTAATTGGTACAAGTGATGAATTAGTAAGACTAATTATAGAAAATCAAACTAAATTAAATAAAAAGTTTATACACAATTATCCTAGTCTAAAAATTTTAAACCAAATTTTGGTTAAAGATACTTTTTATCAAACCTTTCAAGGAAGTGAATTAGATGTTCCTAAAACGTATATTTATTCTTGTGGACAAAATGAAAAACTAGATGAGGAAAAAGTGTCAGACCTTATGTATCCATTAATTGTAAAACCTGGCAATAATATTGAATATCATAACCACAAATTTGATGGAATGTTCAAAGTATTTAAAGTATCTTCTCGTGAAGAATTGGGACAAGTCATTGAGAAAATAGAGAACTCTGGCTATAAAAGCAATTTGGTGATACAAGAGTTTATTCCTGGTGATGATTGTGCCCTATTTGACTGCGTTTTCTATTGCAGTAAAGATAAAAAAGTGCAGTTAATCACTTTTGCACAAATTGGATTACAAGAAAGAAATCCTGGTGGAATTGGAAATTGTACTGTTTTAGTAAATGGTTTTAATGAACACGGTTTTAATGAAAAATTAGTTGAACCCTTAAAAGCCTTTATGGAACGAATGGGATATCAAGGCTTTGCCGAATTCGACTTAAAATATGATTCGCGAACCCAAACATATAAAGTGCTAGAAATTAACCCTAGACAAGCTAGATGTAGTTATTATTTGACTGCTGGTGGTCATAATTTAGTTCAATACTTAATTGATGATTTAATTTATCATAAAGAAAAACCTTGTACTTTAATGAAAGACAAAGTGGCTTTAAGTTTTGTTCCTAAGAGCATTATCAAAAAATATGTTACAAGTGAGCCTCTTAGAAACGAAACCCTTGCTTTAGCCAAGCAAAAAAAATTAGTAAATCCTTTAAAATATAAATCTGACAAGAGTTTTAGAAGAAGATTATATTTAATTGCTAAAGATTTCAATTACAAGAAAAAGTATAAAACTTTCAGTTGGTAATGATATCTTTATAACTAGTAAATAATTTAAATTATAAAATATTAGGAGATAAATTATGAAAACATACACTCTAAAAGATTATATTGATATTTTAGAAAAAGAAAATTTAATAGACGAAATTGTAGTAAAAAATTTAAACCTTTCTACTCCTATTTCTCAGATTGCTCACAATTCTAAAAATGTAACAGAAAATACTTTATATATTTGCAAAGGAATTAAATACAAACCCGAATATTTGCTTGAGGCTCTTCAAAATGGCGCAATGATATATGTAGCAGAAAAAGAGAATGTATCACAACCTAATTTTCCACATATTGTAGTAAACAATATTCGAAAATCATTAGCTGCCATTTCTTCTCTATTTTATGACTTCCCTGCTACCAAATTAAATATGATAGGTTTAACTGGTACTAAGGGAAAATCAACTACTGCCTATTATATCAAAAGTATTTTGGATAACTATATGAAGTCTCAAAACTTGCCTGATACAGCCATTATTTCTTCTATTGATACCTATGATGGTAAAACTTGCAAAGAATCACTGATTACTAGCCCTGAATCTATTGATTTGCAAGAACATATTGCAAATGCAGTGGATTGTAAGATTCAAAATCTAGTCATGGAAGTTAGTAGCCAAGCCTTAAAATTAGACAGGGTTCATGATGTAGCTTATAAAGTAGGCGTGTTCATGAATATTTCTGAGGACCATATCAGTACTATTGAGCACCCTGATTTTGAAGATTACTTTGCTTCTAAACTTACATTCTTCAAACAAGTAGAAACTGCATGTGTGAACTTAGATAGTGACCACATTGACAGAATTTTAAAAGAAGCACAAGTTTCCCAAAAGATAGTTACCTTTAGTACAAAAAACTCAAAAGCAGATGTATACGCATACAACATTCAAAAACCAACTCATACTTCTATCAGCTTTCAAGTGAAAACTCCTGAGTGGGAAAACGAAATCTTACTTACTATGCCAGGTTTATTTAATGTTGAAAATGCTTTAGCTGCCATTTGCGTAGCAATTAGCCTTAATATTCCTTATGAGAATATTTATGAGGGATTAAAAATCGCTAGAGCTAGCGGTAGAATGGAATCTCATATGAGCAAAGATAGTAGTATTATAGTTATTGTTGATTACGCTCATAATAAATTAAGTTTTGAAAAATTATATGAGTCTACCAGACAAGAATATCCAGATAAAAAAATCATTACTGTATTTGGTTGTCCTGGTGGAAAAGCTTTTCTTCGTAGAAAGGATTTAGGTCGTCTATCTGGCAAAAATTCAGCTATCACTTATTTAACTGCTGAAGATCCTGGCCCTGAAGAAGCAGCTGATATTAGTAAAGAGATTGCAACTTATATTGTAGAAGAACATGGAAAGTACAAAATTATAGATGACCGAGGAGAAGCCATTAAACAAGCAATTTTAGAAAATCCTAATAGTGTTATTTTAATTACTGGAAAAGGAAATGAAACTCGTCAAAAAATTGGTACGCAGTATGTCCCTTGTTTAACAGATACACAATATGCACAAGAGGCACTAGAAGAGTATGATAAAAACTGCGGTTAAATCGTTGACTTTTTAACATTTTATAACTTCAGCTATTATTTCATTATAATACAAAAAATCACCTTTTTAGATATTCTATAAAAGGTGATTCTTTTCATATAAATATTATTTTAATTTTATAGATAATAACTTACTAATTCCATTTTCCTCCATTGTAACACCATAAACAGTATCTGCTGCCTCCATAGTACCTTTTCTGTGAGTAATGACTAAGAACTGTGTTTCTTTGCAGAATTTCTTTAAGTATTCCGCAAAACGATATACGTTAACATCATCTAAAGCCGCTTCAATTTCGTCTAAAATACAGAATGGCGCTGGGCTCATTTTTAGAATAGCAAATAATAATGCAATAGCAGTGAAAGCCTTTTCTCCACCTGATAATAGCATCATATTTTGTAGTTTCTTACCAGTTGGTTGTACACGAATATCAATACCACATTCTAAAATATTATTTTCATCTTCTAAAATTAGTTCTGCCTTTCCCCCACCAAATAACTCCACAAATACTTCATTAAAGTTTTTGCTGATAATAGCAAATTTCTCTTTAAATTGTTGTTGCATGGTTTCTGTCATGTCATTAATAATAGCTCTTAATTTTGTGGCAGTATTTTCTAAATCTAAACGTTGCTCAGACATGAAATCATATCTTTCTTTCGTCTTCTTATATTCTTCAATAGAGTCAATATTAATGCTTCCCAAATCTTTAATTTTGCTTCTTAAACTATTCACTTGCTTTTGTGCTGTTACTACATTACTTGGTTTTGAATATTCCCCAGTATTGTTTGGTGTTAATTCATACTCTTCCCATAATTGTTCCGTCACTTGCTGTAAATCTTGTTCTACTTTTGTCTTTTTTACTTCAAGCTTCACAATTTGTTCTTTTAAACCTTCTAGCACACCAAACTGACTTGTAATTTCAGTTTCTGTTTGTGTCATCTTTTCATTTTTTTGAGTTCTTTCTTGTTTTAACTCTTCTACTTTGTTTGAACTATTGCTAACCTCTAACTTAATTTGCTCAATTTGCGCTTCTAAGTTTTGAATATCTACTTCTAATTCTTGATTATCCTTTTTGTTTTCTTCTATAGTAGCTTGCTTGGACTCCATGCTCTTTTTCTGATTTTCAATATCTTGCTCAATTCTAGCAACCATCTCATCAATAGAGTTTTCACTTTCATCAAAAGAACTAACAGAAATCTTCAAATTAGTAATATCTAAATTCAAATCATCAATATATTTCTGATTATCTCTATTATTTACAGCAAATTGCTCAATAATAGTATTTAATTCTTCCATTTCTTTAACAATAGAAACACTTTCTTGTTCTTTTACTTCTTTTTGCTTCCTATTTTCTGCCTTTTGTTCTTCTATGGTCACTTCTTCTTGCTTTAATCTATCACGTCTTTCTTCTAAACGACTGATATTTTCCTCGATGGCAACCATTTTCTGCTTTTCCGTGGCATAAACAATTTCGATTTCTTGTAATTCTCTTTCTAGCTTAGCTGTTTCTTCAATTAAGTCACCAATAGAAGCTGCATAATCTTCTTGCTCTTTTTTCTTATCCTCAATTTGTTTTTCTATTTTCTTTAATTCTTTTTCAAGTTCTTCAATTTCCCTACTTCTACCTAAAATATTTACGCTTTTCGTTTGAACACTACCACCTGAAATAGAACCAGTAGAACTGACAATATCCCCTTGCAATGTAACAATTCTAAAAGAATATTTATCTTTTTTGGCTAAATTAATGGCTGTATCCATATCTTTCACAACTACTGTTCTTCCTAGTAAATTTAGCACAATTTGTTCATATCTTTTGTTGCATTTCACTAAATCAGAAGCAATGCCTATTACTCCGTCCATTTTGGTTAACTTGTCTAGCTTTCTACCTTGTATAGAAGAGATTGGTAAAAATGATGCTCTACCTAAGCTATTTTTCCTTAAATGCTCAATTAGCTTTTTAGCATCTTGCTCTGTTTCTGTAACCACATTTTGTAAAGCTTGTCCTAAGCACATCTCAATTGCCAGCTCATATTCTTTGTCTACGGATACCAAATTAGCTAAAACTCCATGAACTCCTTTATTTAAGCTACTATCTTTTTCACAATGGAATAATAGAGACTTAACGGTTTTGTTATATCCCTCTTTTTCCTTTTCTGTTTCCACTAAAAATTGATGTCTAGCTTGTTTCATTCTTTGGTTGTATTCTAATTTGCTAACCTCTTCTTCAAACTGCTTTACCTTTTGCATACTTTCATTTTTAACTGTCTGCTTTTTCTCTAAATTATTTACAGCTGTATTTCTTTTAGACTCAATTTCATAAAATCCTTTGGAAAGTTCTTGCTTTTCCATTCTTGTGCTATCCAATTCTGAAATAGTAGAATCAATTTCAGTTTGTACTTGTTTTTTGCGTTTTTCTAAGTTTTCAAAATTAACATCTAAAGTATTTACTTCACTTGCCAACTCATATTTTTTATCTGTGTATTGCTCAACTGCTTGTTTCTTCCCTTCGATTTCTAACTCTTTATCTGATAGCTTCTTCGTTAATTCGCTAAGTTCTGCTTCCTTTCCCGCCAATTCCTTTTCAAACTTTTCCTTATTAGAACCTAAGCTAGTTTTCTTTTCTAATTTTTGCTTTTGTTCTTCTTGCAATTCTGAAATTCTTGTTTTTACTTCTTCTATTTCCTCAACTAATCTTTCTTGATTATTGCTATTATTTTGAATTCTCTCTTTGTGAATTCCAATTTCAGAATTGATTTTTTCAATTTTATTACTACTTTCAAATCCTAAATTCTGCATTTCTTCAATTTGTTTCGTAATGTCATCAATTGCCTGTCTTAATGTTTCCTTACTTGCTTGCAAGTTTTCCATTTTCGTGTCTTCTGACTCTTTTTGAGAAACTAAAATGTCATAATCTTTTACAATTTGTTCTAATCTTTCTTTATAGGTAACAATATTATACACAAAAAGTCCTACTTCAATAGACTTTAATTCTTCTCTTAAGTCTAGGAATTGTTTTGCTTTATCAGCTTGTATTTTAAGTGGTTCAATAGTTGCTTCTACTTCTGATAAAATGTCATTAATACGAAGTAAGTTTAATTTTGTTTGCTCTAACTTCTTTTCAGACTCTGCTTTTCTCGTTCTATATTTTACAATTCCTGCTGCTTCCTCAAAAATATGTCTTCTATCTTCTGATTTATTACTTAAAATCTCATCAATTTTCCCCTGTCCAATGATACTGTATCCATCTTTTCCAATTCCAGTATCCATGAATAATTCCAAAATGTCCTTCAAACGGCAAGGCGTTTTGTTAATAAAATATCCTGTTTCTCCGCTACGATAAATTTTTCTCGTAACAGTTACTTCTGTATATTCTACTGGTAATTTGCTATCTGAGTTATCAATAACAATAGAAACTTCTGCAAAGCCTAGTGATTTTCTAGCTTGTGTCCCCGCAAAAATAATATCCTCAGATTTTGCACCTCTTAAGGATTTCATACTTTGTTCACCAAGTACCCAACGAATCGCATCTGAAATGTTACTTTTCCCCGAGCCATTTGGACCGATTACAGAAGTGATACCTGGTTTAAATTCTAATACTGTTTTATCTGCAAAGGATTTAAAACCTTGCAATTCCATTCTTTTTAAATACAACTTTTTCACCTATTTTTCTAATATTTTCGATTTTATTATACTGTATTTCACTAAAATATGCAAGACAAAACGCACACTCTGCTTCCTGATTAGAGTGTGCGAAAAAATTTATTGTGCAATTCTCTTTGCTATTTCCTTACAATGGTCTATTACTTCTTGCACATTTCCGATTTTCATCTGCCTATTTTCCATCAAAACTTCACCTTTTACAATGGTTGTCTGTACATTTCTACCACTGGTATTGTACACTAAATTAGCTATTTCATTAAGATTTGGCAACATAGTAATATTGTCAAGATTTTCTTCTACATTTATTAAAATTAAATCTGCATCTTTCCCTATTTCTATGCTACCTATTTTTTCCTCTAAACCTAATAATTTAGCTCCATTGATAGTTGCCATATTGAGCACATCTTTAGCAGTAATTCTCTCTTCATTTTCGTGAATACCACCTTGAATTAAACAAGCTACTCTCATGGCTTGAAACATATCTAAATTGCTTCCTGAACCTTGTCCATCTGTTCCAAGTGCTACATTAATTCCTTCTTGCAAATATTTAGTAGTATCTGCAATTGTGCAGCCTAATCTTAAATTTGAAATTGGATTATGGGCAATTCCACAGTCCATTGTTTTTAATAGCTTAATATCTTCATCATCTAAATGTACTCCATGTGCTAAAATAGTATGAATGCCATTAAAGTATTGCTTTAATACTTCTATTGCCTTCTTTCCATGTTGTTTTTGAATATCTTGAATTTCGTCAATGCTCTCTAAAAAATGTACATGAATTGGCAAATGATATTCTTTTGCTAAATCTGCCGTAGCTTGTAAGCATTCATCTGAGCAAGTGTATAAACTATGTGGTGCAACAGAATAGGTAATTAAGTTATTCGTTTTGTCTCTAGACTCATAAAAATCTTTAAACTCTTGTATCCTCTGTTCAAAACCGCCATCTGTATCCATAATTGTTCTAGTGATAACTGCTCTTATCTTGCAATCTTCAGCTGCTTTTCTAATTTCCTCTGACATAAAATATTGATCATTAATAGTTGTTGTCCCAGTTGAAATCATTTCATAATAGGACAACATACTTGCCCAATAAACATCTTTCTTCGTCAATTTTTCTTCTCTTGGCCAAATCTTTTCATTTAACCATTCGTATAATTTGCAACCTTCTGTTGTTTCTCTAAAAATGCTCATTGGAATATGAGCGTGTGTATTAATAAGACCCGGCATAACAATATTATTTACTGCCTCTATTACTTTTATATTATCTTCTTCTATTTTCTCTTTTATTTGAACAATCTTACCATCTTTTATTAGTATATCCTTTTCTTCTATCACTACATCATTATCTTCAAATAGTAATACTCTTCCACCTCTGATTAATAAATCTTGCATTTTCTTCACTCCATTTTTAAGTTCTTATTATTCTCCCATTATATTTAATTTATTTACATTATTCAAGTGATTTTAGTCTTCTTCTAGATATTCTTTTAATAGTTTTTCTAGTTTGTTAATCACACTCTCTGTTTCTTCTTTTGGCTTATTTTCTTTTAGCATTTCGTCTAGTTTTTTTAGTAGTTCATTGATTTCCTTTTTCCTATCTTTCATATTTGTGCTTACCTTTTACTAAAAGGCTTCCTCCTCTCCTTATTACTACTGTTCCCCCTTTTTTTTATTTTTATGCTAGACTTCCTTTTATTTACTAAAAGAACCTTTGGATATCTTTCTCCCTAGAATAGACAAAAATAGAAAAATATGATGTCACAAAATGGCACCCTACCTTTCTATTTCTTCCTTTTTTAGTTCATTTAAATTACGCTTCATTGTTCCTATTAAAATATTCAATTAAATGTAAAATCATTTCTTGATTTTCTGGTTTTAATTTTTCAAAACCTGCAAGTCCCAAATCCTGATTCTTTTTACTTGCTTTTTCTAAGTATTCACTAAATATCGTATCTGTCCCCACATGAAATAAATTACAAATTTTCACTAATATTTCATAAGATGGTTTTGACTTGTTTTGCTCAATATTGCCAATATATCTTGTTGAACATTCAATTGATTCCGATAGTTTCTCTTGTGTATATCCATAGCTTTTCCTAAGTGCTTTTAGCTTATCGCCTATCATAATTTCCTTTTGCTTTCTCATTTTATAATATTCCCTCTTTCAACGTTCAAAAATTGCTCCTATTGCCATTCGCTCTTGCTTTTAATGGAAATATGATATCAAAATGACACTTCAAATAAAAGGAAGTATATGGGTATTATATATCAATTTATTTCATGTTGCAAGTAAAAAATTGAGCACTTTTATTTCAGATTTATTGCAAAATTAGAACCACCTTATTTTCCACTTGCCAATTTTTCTCTTTTATAGTATGATTACATTAAGAAATAACAAAAGAAGATAAGGTGAAAATATGAAAAACGAAAAAATTGATTTTTATAGTCCTATAGATTTAAAAACTTACAATTTAGAACAAACTGTCCGTTATCAACTTGACATTTTAGAAAGACTTGATCTCTTTACTAGAAAGCATAGTGAAAATGTAGCAAATCTATGTTGTAGAATTTGCGAATATTTACATTGTAAAAAGTCTTTTACTATACACTGTACTATTTGTGGCTATTTGCATGATGTTGGAAAAATGCAAATTCCTACTAAAATTCTAAATAAACCTGATAAACTAACTGAAGAGGAGTATGAAATTATGAAAACACATACTACTTTAGGTTATAAAATATGCATGCAAGAACCAAAATTGCGTCCTTATGCTCTAGCTGCTTTAGATCATCACGAAGCATTAGATGGTTCTCGGATATCCAAGTGGAATTAAGAAAAAAGATATTCCCTATGAAGCTCAAATTGTGCGCGTTGCAGATGAATATGATGCTTTAATTACAAAGAGACAATATAAAACACACGTCAATATCTCTGAAACATTAAAAGAATTAATCAAAGATGCCCAACCAGATCCTAAATTCGTCGCTTTGGATCAATTAGCATCAAAAGAAAAAGATGGCAAAATTAATGGACTAATTTTGAAAAAACTTTTTAAAGTTGTTATTGATGACACCCTATATGAAATTAGTGGCGTTATGGACTATGTAGAATATTTAAAACAACAAATCAAACGTTTAGAATTAATGCAAAGTTATCAAAAAAAAGCAGAGGCTTCTAATAAGGAAAAAACAAAAGAATATTATCTAGAAGGTATCCATTTGTTATTGCAAGATGGAGAAACAATAGAAAATTATACACAAATCTTAGAAGAATATAAAAATGCCTTAATAATTAGACAAAATGTCATTAAGCAATTATATGATGAAATTAAAATTATCAAAAAATTGAGAGTTTAAACAAAAGATCTACTATAGGCAAATTTTGCTTATGATGTAAGGAGGTATAATGAGCAGAGTAAAAAAATTATATACCACTTCTAAAAAATTAACAGTAATTATGTTAGTATTTTTTGCTTTACTAATTTTACTAATCATTCGTCTTGGTTTTCTTCAATTTGTACAAGGTGCTAATTTAAAAGAGCAAATGTATAATCAACTTATTACTAGTAGGTTAGTTAATCCACACAGAGGCACCATTTATGACACTAACGGAAAAACATTAGCAGTTAGTGCACCTGTAGATACTATTACGATTAATCCTAAAAGCATTGTAGTATTAAATGGTGGAAAGTTAGATGAAGGTGCTACTAAGGCTTTAAAAGAAAAAGTAGCTAAAGCCTTTTCCGATATTTTTGAAATAGATTATGAGGCAACTTTAAAAAAAGTATCTAGTGAAAATTCTTATGAAACCATTGTAAGAAAAGTGGAGAAAGATAAAGTAGATACCCTAAAGGCTTGGATGAAAGAAGAAAAATATTCTAGTGGAATTAATATTGAAGAAGATACCAAAAGATCATATCCTTATGAAAATTTGGCTTCATCTTTAATTGGCTTTTGTGGAAATGATAATCAAGGTTTATATGGTCTAGAACTTTACTGGGATAATATTTTAACTGGTACTCCTGGTAAAGTTGTTACTTCACAAGATGCCTTTCAAGATTTTATTCCTGACGAAAATCAAACTTATATTCCTGCTGAAAATGGATATGACCTTACTTTAACAATTGATGCTAATATTCAAGCTATTGTAGAAAAATACTTAAAAAAGGCTTGTATTGAAAACGGTTGCGAACGTGGCGGTAATGTAATTGCTATGAATCCTAAAACTGGTGATATTCTGGCAATGGCTACCTACCCTGACTATAACCTAAACACTCCTTTTGAAATGCCAAGTTATCTGAAAGAAAAAGAATGGAAAAAAATGTCTTCTGAAGACCAAACAAAAACATTATATTCCATCTATCGTAATCGTGCCGTTTCAGATACTTATGAACCTGGTTCTGTATTTAAAATTATATCCGCCGCTGTTGCATTAGAAGAGGATAAAGCAAGTACCGATAAATCTAAAGTATACTATTGTAAAGGATACCAAACAGTAGCTGGAATTAATATAAACTGTGCCCACCGTACAAAACATGGGTATCAAAGTTTAAGAGATGCTTTAGCACATTCTTGTAACCCCTCTTTTATCCAATTAGGGCAAAAGGTAGGAGCTAATACATTCTATAAATACTATGACGCTTTTGGCTTCTTCCAAAAAACAGGAATAGAAACTGCTGAAGAAAATGGTTCCCCTATTTTCTGGAATGTAGATAATGTGGGTCCTATTGAACTCGCTACTATGTCATTTGGGCAGAGATTTAAAATTACACCATTACAAATGATTACAGCAGTATCTAGCATGGCAAATAATGGCATACTGATGAAGCCCAGAATTGTAAGTGAAATGAAAAATACAGATAATGGAGCAGTTACTACTATTTCTCCAGTTCAAGTAAGACAAGTTATTTCCAAAGAAACTGCTGAGGAAGTCTTGTCTATGATGGAAACAGTTGTAACAAATGGTACAGGTAGATATGCACAAATTAAGGGATACTCTATTGGCGGTAAAACTGGTACCTCAGAACCTGACCCAGGAAATCCAGATGAAGGACTTACCTTTTCCTTCGTATCTGTTTCTCCATTAGAAAATCCAGAAATAGTAATGCTTGTTACTTTATATAACCCTACAAAAGGAAATGCTAATTCAGTAGGTACCCCTATTGCTGCAATTGCCTCTCAACAAATGTTAAAAGAAATCTTACCATATATGCAAATTCCTGTGGATAGTACTAAAAATACTACTAGTAACACTACTACTTTACCAAATGTAACAAATAAAACTGTTGCAGAGGCAAAGAAGATATTAGAAAAAGCTGGATTTATTTGTAGTACTTCTGGTAAGTCTGATGAATTGGTAACAGAACAATTCCCTGTAAAAGGCTCTCAATTAACCCAAAATTCTATTATAAAATTATATACAGAAACAGAGAATACACGTGTTTCTAAAAAAGTACCAGATTTAATGAATAAAAACCTTTCTCAAGTAAAAGAAGAATTGAAGAAAAGTAACTTGAACTTAAGTGTTACTGGCTCTGGCATTGTAGTCAGTCAGGACCCTATTCAAGGAACATCTGTAGAAGAAGGAACTATTATCAAAGTAACAATGGGAAATTAGCCATAAAATAAAGGACATATATTAAAAATTAATATATGTCCTCATTTTATTATCTTAAATTATAGTAATTAATTTTTTCAATCCTTTTGCAATCTGATCTGGACAAGAAGTGCCTCTTTCTCTGCAATCAATTCCTTCTAGTCTCTTAATAACATCTTCTACTTTCATTCCTTCTACTAATTTAGAAATACCTTGTAGATTTCCATGACATCCATTTTCTACTGTCAATCTTTTAATAACTCCTTCTTCTACTTCTACAATAATTTGTGTTGAACATACTCCTTGTGGTGTAAATCTGTATTCCATTTCTTACTCCTTATTGTTCTTCACCAAAAATCTCGTCAAATTCTTCTCCGTCAATCTTCTCTTTCTCTAGTAAGACATTAGCTACCCTTGTTAATTGCTCCATATGAGCCTTTAAAAGTTCTTCTGCTTTTCTATAAGCAAAATCAATAATACTCTTTACTTCTTCATCTACAATACCTGCTGTTTCCTCTGAGTATTCTCTACCTTGTGCTAAATCTCTTCCTAAGAATACCTCTTCTTGATTAGAGCCTAGTGTAATTGTTCCTACTCTTTCACTCATACCATATTTAGTAACCATACTTCTAGCAATTTGTGTTGCTCTTTCAATATCATTACTTGCACCTGTCGAAATATCATCTAATACTAATTTCTCTGCTACTCTACCACCAAGAAGTGAAACAATATTTTCTACCATTTCGGTTCTAGACATGAAATTCTTATCCTCTGTTGGACGATACATAGTATATCCACCAGCCATACCTCTTGGAATAATAGAAATTTGATGAACTGGGTCTTGTGTTGGTAAAAATCTGCTTACTACTGCATGACCTGCTTCATGGAAAGCAACCAACTTTTGCTCTTTCTCACTTCTTACTCTTGTTCTCTTTTCAGGTCCCATTGTTACTTTCACCATAGCATCTTCTACTTCTTGCATCGTGATTTGTTCTAAATTTCTTCTTGCCGCAAGTAATGCTGCTTCATTTAATACATTCTCCAAATCTGCTCCTGAAAAACCTGAAGTATTCTTTGCAATTGTTTTTAAATCTACATCATCTGCTAATTTTTTCTTTCTACTATGAACTTCTAAGATTTGCTCTCTTGCTTTTACATCTGGATTTGATACTACAATTTGTCTGTCAAATCTTCCTGGTCTTAATAACGCTTTATCTAATACATCTGGTCTGTTTGTTGCAGCTAAAACAATAACACCTTCATTAGCTGAGAAGCCATCCATTTCAACTAATAATTGGTTTAATGTTTGTTCTCTTTCATCATGTCCTCCACCAAGTCCTGCACCTCTTTGACGTCCTACTGCATCAATTTCATCAATGAATATAATACAAGGAGCTTTTTTCTTAGCTTCTTCAAATAAATCTCTTACACGTGATGCACCAACACCAACAAACATTTCCACAAAGTCAGAACCACTGATAAAGAAAAATGGTACTCCTGCTTCTCCTGCAACTGCCTTTGCTAGTAATGTTTTACCAGTTCCTGGGTGGCCTACTAATAGTACACCTTTTGGAATTCTTGCTCCCATTTCAGTAAACTTTCTTGGATTTTTTAAGAATTCTACAATTTCTTCTAATTCTTCTTTTTCTTCATCTACACCAGCTACATTATCAAAAGTAATTCTATTCTTATCTGCCGGATTTATCATTCTAGCACGGCTTTTACCAAACGACATAGTCTTGCCATTTCCACCATTGCCTCCCTGTGCTCCTCCCATTAATAGGAACCAGAAAATAAAGAATATAATTAGTAATCCAAATGGTGTTAACAAACTTAAAAATACCATCCAAATAGATTCTGATTTCTCATTTACTGTAACACTTCCTGCCTTCATACTATCAGTTAATGTTTCCATTAAATTATCTACACTAGGAATATTAACTTCCTTTGTGAAATTTTCACTTTTTAATTTTACTTCTGCTTTTTTGCCATTTGCAGCTAGTGTTATTTCTTTTACTTCTCCTGCTTCAACCTTTGCTATTAAATCCGAATACGCTAATTTACTATCAGTGTTTTCAATAATAGAACTAATTAATACAATTAAAATAATTCCAATAATTAACCACATTGCTAATGTTTTTATACTATTTTTCAAAATATTTCCTCCTATCTAGGTATCCATTATTCTATTCGAGACTATAACATACTCCCAAATGAAATGCAAGCATTTTCACAAAACTTTCAATTAGCAAAACTAGACGTAGCAAGGTTTTGCCTACGGAAGGTTTATTTATCTCTTTATAAACAGAAATTTTACATTTTCTTGACAAAAATATTACCTTGTCTTACAAAAATTTTAACATTTTTGTTTGGCGCTAAATACTTATTTCCAATATTATTTGCACACAGTTTGATACAATCTTCTACATGAATTTTTGCAATTCCTTGTGCTGTACCAATTACCTTGTTAATAGTATATAAAAGAACTCTTGCTTTTATTACCTTTGGTAACTGATTAAACTTTTTCAAGTCTAAAATAATTTCTTTTTCATTTTCCCCTATTTTCAAAGTTTCATACGTTTGTAATATAATTTTCTTAAAATATCCCTCTTCTTCCCCAGCTAATTCTGACAAACGACTTAAACTTTGCACAACATTTGGATTAAAGTCTTTTTGTAAATACGGAATAAGCTGATTTCTGATTTTATTTCTTGTATAGTCATTTTCTAAGTTTGTTCTATCAATTTTAGGATTTAAACCTTTTTCTGCACAATACTCTTCTATTTCTTCCCTGTCACATTCTAAGATTGGCCTAATAAATTCTAATTTTTTAATCTTTTCTTGTGATATATTCCTCTCTAGCTTAATTGCAATCCCTTTTAAGCCTGAAATACCACTTCCTCGTAGCAAATTCATCAAGACAGTTTCTGCATTATCATTACTGTTGTGTGCA
>JAAWKZ010000005.1 GCA_022797635.1 Clostridia bacterium | reverse complement strand
TGGACAAACGATAAATTTAAATGCGAGTTCACCAGGAACCTACTATTTACATGTATTAAGTGTAGATAATGCAGGAAATGCATTAGAAACAGTATCAGGGGCAGTAACAGTAAGACAATTAGCAACAGGAATAACAGTAAGTCCAACACCTACAACTGTAGAAAAAGGGAAAACAAAGCAATTAACTGCAACAGTAACACCAAGTAATGCATCAAATAAAGGAGTAACATGGACAAGTAGCAATACAGGAGTAGCAACAGTAAACTCTAGTGGTGTAGTAACAGGAGTAAAAGCAGGAAATGTAACAATTACAGCGAAGACGGCAGATGGAAGTAATAAGTCGGCAACCTGTAGCATAACAGTACAAGATCCAACACCAGTTACAATAGGATCAGATGATGCAAGCTGGGCAACAATGAACAGAATAGCGACAGCAATAGCAAAAGATAGTAGCATTAACAGTAGTTCAACAAAAGCAACAGGATATACAGCAAATGGAGAACGTTATGAAATAAGTGTAGGTGGAATCTATAAAGTAAAATACAATGGGGAAGAAAGACAAGTAAGAGTATTAGGTTTCAAACATGATGATTTAGTAAATACAGGAATATATGGAGGAAGCCATACAAAAGCAAGTATTAGTTTTGAGTTTTTGGATTTCATGACAGGCTCAACGCAAAAGAACATGAATAGTAGTCACACAAATTCTGGTGGTTGGGGTTCAACCGCTATGAGAACATTCTTAAATGGAACAGACGGAAAGGAAAAACTAAGTAATAAAGCTTATATTAAACAAGTAAAGAAAAGATATATTGCAACATATAATAGTGCAAGTAGTGTAACAACATGTAACGATTATTTATGGTTATTAGCAGCAAGCGAAATAGTAAATAGTGGATATCAAAGTGGATATTATGCATATGCAATTACAACAGAGGGAGGCCAGTATAAATATTACCAAGGAATATCAGCGAGCTGGAACTCATTAAGTAGTGAACGTACAAAGAAGACAGGAGGAAGTGCATATGGTTGGTGGCTTCGTTCGCCTTATTACAGTAGTGGAAATGACTTCTGTAATGTTAATGCTAGTGGCAGTGTTGGTCATCATAATAGTGCAGGATATAGTAGTGCTGTAGCCCCAGGATTTTGTATCTAAAAGAGTAGGAAATGTAAGAGAATGTTACGGATTTTATAATTTCAAAACTGTTTTATGATAAATACTAATATATTTAAACTGTCAATGTACTAAAGTATGTTGACAGTTTATTAACTATATAATGTACAGATATAAAGGCGAATTTTTTTAGAAGATTTAGGGTTGACAATCAAAAAAATTAGAAGATAAAAGAGAGATTTAAGTGTTTCTTTTTTAAAAAACTTGTGATATAATGACGAAAAAATAGAAAGGAAGAAAAAAGATGGGAAAAGTAAGAGGATTTGAAGTAGCAAAAGGTTTTGAAAATAGTGATATTCATATGCCAATTAGAAAAACAAAATATTCAGCAGGTTATGATATAGAAGCAGCAGAAGATTGTGTTGTACCAGCATTTAAATTAGGACAAGCACCAACATTAATTAAAACAGGTTTAAAAGCATATATGCCAGAAGGTGAATATATGATGCTTTGTAATAGAAGCTCTAATCCGAAGAAAAAAGGATTAGTTATGGCAAATAGTGTAGGAATTATAGATGCAGATTATTATGAAAATCCAGATAATGATGGACACTTTATGTTTGCATTTTTTAATATAAAAGCAGAAGATATTGAAATTAAAAAAGGCGAATGTATTGGACAAGCTATTTTCCAAAAGTTTGAAGTGGTTGACAATGACGAGGCAGAAGGCGAAAGAACAGGGGGGTTTGGTTCAACAAGCAAATAAAAAGTAACATAAATATAAAAAAATATTAAATCTTGGAAAACCTTGAAAATACAGGAAAACAAGGAAAATACAAGAAAAAAATAATAGTAAAAGCTTTGACTTTTACCAAATTTTGTAGTATAATAGTTATGTGGTTTAAGAAGAGACAATCCCGTTCTTAACTAACTAATTTATTTGGCAAATGGGAAGGAGGGCTTACATGTTTAATGTAGGTGATAAAATTGTATATCCAATGCACGGAGCAGGTACAATAGATGCAATAGAAGAAAAAAATATTCTAGGAGAAAACCAAGCTTATTATATTATCAAAATGCCAGGAGAAGTAAAAGTAATGGTTCCAACAGCAAAGGCAGAACAAATTGGTGTAAGAAATATAATAGGAAAAGAAGAAGCTGAAAAAGTTATTTCTATTTTGGGAGAGGACGAAACAGAGATGTCCCAAAATTGGAATAAAAGATATAGAGATAATATGGAAAAAATGAAAAGTGGAGATGTATATGAGATCGCGGATGTTGTTAGAAATCTAGCTTTTAAACAAAAAGAAAAAGGATTATCTACTGGCGAAAAGAAAATGCTTTCCAATGCAAAACAAATTTTAGTTAGTGAATTAGTTTTAGCAGAACATGCTTCACAAGAAGAAGTAGAGGAATTAATTGATAATAAGATAAGTTTATCATTTGATGAGTATAGAACACCACATGAAGAAATTGATTTAAATACAAGTATGGTTAATAAATTCATTCCGTTTGATAGTAATGAAGGAACAACCAATTTATAATGAATACTAAGCAGTGTAACCTAAAAAAGGTTACACTGTTATTCGTTTTTGTCAGTTTGGGGACGTTAGTTTAACTGACATATGTCCCATAACTGACAAATAATGGAATTGTCAAATTGTAAAGAAGGATTTATCTTTTTTTTGTCGAATAATATAATAATAAGAATACTAATACGGTTTAATGGAAAGATAAGTAAAATAATATACTTTATGATAAGAGATTGAGAGGATAAGATATAGAAAGGTAGCGTTTCTGAATTGGTAAGATATAGTGATGAACTAATTGAAGAAATTAGAAGTAATAATGATATTGTAGATGTTATTTCACAATATGTTACTTTAAAAAGAAGTGGGAGAAACTTTTTTGGATTATGTCCATTTCATAAAGAAAAATCTCCTTCTTTTGCTGTTTCACCAGACAAGCAAATATTTCATTGCTTTGGCTGCAATGCAGGAGGAAATGTTATTCATTTTGTTAGCAAAATTGAAAGTATAAATTTTAAAGAAACACTAGAGCTTTTAGCAGAAAGAGCGAATATCGAATTACCAACTTTAGATAATGGTGAAGACGAAAAAACGGCTAGATTAAAATCAAAAGTCTATGAAATTAATCAAATTGCAGCAGAATTTTATCATGAAAATTTGTACAAGCCAGCGTCAAAAACAGCACAAGAGTATATTAAGAAAAGAAAGCTAGATAACAATACTTTAAAAGCTTTCTTAATAGGATATGCAGGCAATTTTGATGAGTTATATCAAATACTCAAAGGAAAAGGTTATACAGAAGAAGAAATGTTAGCATCTAGCCTTATTAAAAAAGCGCCAGATGGTAAATATATGGATAGCTTTCGAAAGCGACTTATGTTTCCGATACAAGATATTAGAGATAAAGTAATTGCATTTGGTGGTAGAGTATTAGATGATAGTAAACCTAAATATATCAATTCACCAGAAAATATTGTATATAGCAAAGGCAGGCATTTATTTGGATTAAATGTAGCAAAACGTCATGATACAAAAAAAATTATTATCGTAGAAGGCTACATGGATGCAATTTCTTTGTATCAAAGAGGGATTACAAATGTAGTAGCTTCTTTAGGAACTGCTTTAACAGAAGCACAAGGTAGGTTACTTAGAAGACATAGTGAAAAGATTATTTTGGGATATGATGCAGATGGAGCTGGACAAAATGCTATATTAAGAGGAATGGAAATTTTGCAAAATATGGGATGTGATCTTCGCATTTTGCAAATTGAAGGAGCAAAAGATCCAGATGAATATGTTGTAAAATATGGACCAGAGAGATTCCAAAAATGTGTAGAAAATGCTATCTCTTTAGTAGAATTCAGAGTAAAAATTCTTAAAAAAGATATGAATTTAGAAGTAACTAATGACAAAATTAAATTTTTAAATGAAATTGCGAAAATTTTAGCAAAAGTAAGTAATCAAATGGAAAGAGAAATTTATGTTGAGAAACTTTCTAAAGATTATAAAATATCAAAAGAAGCTATACAAGCAGAAATTAATAAATTGATGTATGCAGGAAATTCAGGAACAAAGAAATTAGAGAGACCAGTACGTGTAATGAACAATAAAAATCAGGAAAAGACACAAGAGGTTTCAGAAGCAGTTATTAAAAGAGAAAATATGGTCATTTATTTGTTGATTAATGAAGAAGCAAAGACGTATAGCAGATTAAAAGAAGTAATTTTACCTGAAAACTTTCAACATTCATTAAATAAAGTAATTTTAAAAAAGTTGTATGAAGAATTAGAAAAAGGAAATAGTAATACTAGTCAAATATTAGACAAATTTGAAGAAGAAAATATGATTAGTCATTTAACAGAAATTATGGCATATGATTTTGAAATTACAGATGTTGACAAGGCGATAGATGATTTAATTAGTATTTATGAAAAAGAAAGACTAGTACAAAGAAGAAATCAGATATTGAAGAAGCTAGATGGAGATAGTGCAGAAAATATAAGCCAATTAGAAAATGAATTGAATGAGGTTATTTTAAAATTGGCAAAAATGAAGTAGGAGGCTGAAAAAATGAAAAAAGTAGAGAAAAAAGAGCCAGTAGAAGAAAATAAAAAAGTGAAAAAGAAGATAGCAGAAAATAAAGATGAACTTAATTCAAAATCTGAAGCAAAAGAGAAATTAGCAGATACTAAGAAAGAAATAGATGAAGTAAGTAAAGCAAAAGTAGAAACTATTTTGAAAAAAGCAAAAGAAAACGGAAAAATTACTTATGGAGAACTTGCAAACGAATTAGAAGATACTAATCCAGATCAAATAGACAAAGTATTTGATGCTTTTGAAGATTTAGGTGTTAGTGTTTTACAAGATGATGATTTAGATGTAGAACCAGATTTGGAAGACCTACAAGATGTAGAAGATATTAAGTTAGAAGAAATTGACTTAACTAATATTGAAGGGGTTAGTATAGATGACCCTGTTAGAATGTATTTAAGAGAAATTGGAAAAATTCCACTTTTAACTTATGACCAAGAACTAGAATTAGCAACAGAAATTTTAGCAGGTAGCGAAGAGGCAAAACAAAGATTAACAGAATCTAACTTGAGATTAGTAGTTAGTATTGCCAAAAAGTATGTAGGAAGAGGAATGCTTTTCTTAGATTTAATTCAAGAAGGTAACATGGGCTTAATCAAGGCGGTAGAAAAATTTGATTATACTAAAGGCTTCAAATTCAGTACTTATGCAACCTGGTGGATTAGGCAAGCTATTACAAGAGCGATAGCAGATCAAGCAAGGACAATTCGTATTCCTGTTCATATGGTAGAAACCATTAACAAATTAATTAGGACATCAAGACATCTTTTACAACAAATGGGGCGTGAACCATCACCAGAAGAAATTGCAAAAGAGATGGAAATACCAGTAGAAAGAGTAATGGAGATCCAAAAAATTGCACAAGATCCAGTGTCATTAGAGACACCAATAGGTGAAGAAGACGACAGTCATTTAGGTGATTTTATACAAGATGAAGATAGCCCTGCTCCACAAGATTCAGCAGCTTATACCTTACTTCGTGAGCAATTGGAAGAAGTAATGAATACACTAACTCCAAGGGAAGCGAAAGTTTTAAAATTAAGATTTGGATTAGAAGATGGAAAAGCACGTACTCTAGAAGAAGTAGGAAAAGAGTTCATGGTTACACGTGAAAGAATTAGACAAATTGAAGCAAAAGCATTAAGGAAACTAAGACACCCAAGTAGAAGCAAAAAGCTAAGAGATTATATGAATTAAGATAAGAATTCTTTAATCTCTATTTGCTAATAACTAACTTAGCTCCAAAGGCTTGATTTAATAGGAAAAATGTGGTATAATATAGTATGTGATGGGAAATAAACCTATGGAGGAAGAAAAAATATGAGAGTAAGAGAAAAAAATGGAATTTTAAATTTTTTAAAAATGATATTTATAGATGTAGATTGTCCAGACGAAGAAGTAGATATAGAAAAAAGTGAAGACCCTAAAATGCAAGAACTAAAAGAGTCACTAAGTAGAGTAGATACTTTAGAAAGAAGTTTTTATGTTTCTAATTCTGCTCCTAAGGGTGGAAAGTCTAAAGGCATTGTAGAAAGAGCAGAAGTAGATACTGCAAAAGCAGTAGAAGCAGCTGAAAAAAGGGAAACTACAAAAGGAAAAGAAGGAAGAGAAATATAACAAAAATAAAAGAAATGAGAAAAAAGTTGAGAAAACCTCAACTTTTTTTTGTTTTTACTTGACAAAGATATTACTAAATGATATTATAAAGAATAAATAAATCAAATGGCGACGTAGCTCAGTTGGCTAGAGCAACCGGTTCATACCCGGTAGGTCGTAGGTTCGAGCCCCACCGTCGCTACCATAAATATTTAATAGCTTACAGTTTGAAAAATTGAAAAATAAATATCTGTAAGTTATTTTTTTTTTGTAAAAACTTTTTAGATAAATAAGAATTATGAATAATCATTAGAATTCATTTTATAAAGGTAAGATAAGAGAAAAGTAATGTACTAACTTTATTTTTTGGTAGAATATAAAGTGAAAGGTAGGTGAATAGTTCTACAGAATTACAGAAATAAGGTTATAATCTAAGAAGAGGAGGATTTAAAAAAAGAAAAGTAATAAGTAAGAAAAAACTAAAGAGAAGAAAGATAAAAAGAGAATAATAAGGAGGATGAATTTATGAATATCAAGCTCGTTATTATATTAATTTTAACTATTATCTGCGTTCTTTTAAAGAGTGTTTTGGAAGATAAGAGCAACATAAAAAATGTAAAGAGATGTTTACTTATTACAATTCTCACAATTAGTTATGATATTCTAGTTGATGATTGTTCTTCTTTAATATTAGAGAATATGCTTAATGTAAATGAAGTTTTACAAGAAGAAAGAGATGATAGATTAGAAGATAGTAAAGTAAATATCACAGCTATTGGAAGTAATGTTGAGTTTACTTTTATGGAAGAACCAAATAATAGACATAACACAATTGATTTAAGTAATAGTATATTTCCAAAAGAAAAAAATGGAAAATGGGGATATGTAAATGAATATGGAGAAACAGTAATACTATTTCAATATGATTATGCAAATTTATTTAGTGAAGGGATAGCGTCAGTAAGAAAAGGATACAAATGGGCTTTTATAGATTGTTATGGAAATGAGATTACTGAATTTAAATATGATGGATTATGGTCGTTTATTGATGGACTTGCACCTGCGTTTAGGGATGGTCATTGGGGGTTTATAGATAGAGAAGAAAATATAATTATCCCATTTAAATATAAGAATATTACACTTTCGTCTTATGAGGGGAAGGCAACTTATTTTGATGAAAATAATCAACCAATTAAATATTAGACTAAAAAAGGATAGAAAAAACCAGTAGGCTTAAGTTGAGGCCTATTGGTTTTTTACTTACTTAATATTTGAGTCTAGTAAAATATAAAAAGTATTCTCTATTCCACTCTTCTTTCGCTTCTAGAATTACCACACATTTTTTCATACTCTTTACACTTAATTTTATATTCTATTTGTTGTGTTAAATAACGATAATACATAAATCCTTGTTCATATTGCATCATAGGATTAAACATGTTAGGATCACCCATAATTGGATCACAACCAATATCATAATTCATATAAGGTGGAAAATTAAAATTCATATCATTTTTATCCATAAAATCTATCCTTTCTCTATTAATAAATAGTATTCTATAAAATAGAAAATATGTCTGTTAAGGTATGTTACCAGCCTGACATTACAAGTTAAACTGTAAAAAAGGAATAAATTGAATAGCAAGACCTGTATACAAAGCTGCCAAAAAACCTTGTAATAATTTACCATAGGCATATTTTTTAATGGATATACCATTTTTACTAACAATACTAAATACTTGAAGTAATACAGAAAATCCACCAAAACCTAGTAAAAATGCACTAAAAATAATACTGATAGAAATATCTTTAGTAGGGATTCCAGCAATTAAACTAACACCGTTTGTTAATTCTACAATTCCTGAAAGCAAAGGTTTACAAAATTCGCTCGGTGCTTTAAATGTAGTAAATATAGGAGAGCAGATATTAGAAAAACTATCTAACAAATGGCTTTGGTTCAAGATAGAAATGATAACAGAAAATAATACGACAAATCCCCCAATAAGTAGAATTGTTGAGGTAGCATTTTTAATACTATTGCCTAAGATTTCTCCTAGAGAAGAGAAGGTAGGAGGTGTAGCCTTATTATCTTGTTTCTTATTATGATTTTTACCAATTGAAGTATGAGAAGGTATAAATTCATTTTTTCTTTTATGACATGTACATATATTTAAAATAATACCAACACTAATGCAAGCTAGAATATGTGTAATTAGAAGCAAAGTGCCAATAGTGGTATTACCAAATAAAGTAATTCCAACTGTACCTACAATAAATAAAGGACCAGAATTGTTGGTGAAGGCAAGCATCCTTTCAGCTTCTTCTTTACTACAAATGCCTTGTTCCATAAAGTTACTAACAATTTTAGCACCTACTGGATAGCCAGAAATTAATCCCATAATAAAAGCAAATGCAGCTTCTCCAGGAACTCCAAATAATGGACGCATAATAGATGTGAGCGATTTTCCTAAACAAGAAACAACATTTGTATAGCTCAGCATTTCAGTTGCAACAAAAAAAGGAAATAAAGAAGGTACAACAGCAGTAGCCCATAGAATAAGTCCATTTTTTGCAGCAGATAGATTAGTTCTAGAAAATAGAACTAAGCAAATGACGAAAAGGCAAAATAAAATAGTAATTCCATTTTGTTTTAAAGAACATACCCAGATTTTTATTTTATTTTTATTTGGTGTATGTTCTAATTCTGCATAGTTCGATAGTGGCAAATCTTTTATCATTATATAAATCTCCTTTTTGGTGTCAGATTGGGGACGTTCCTTTTTGTGACAAAGATGTCAGAAAAAGGAACGTCCCCAATCTGACAAATTGTATAAAACTTGAAAAAAGTAGCACAATAAACTTAAGAAAAAATATATGCAAAAAAGGAGAAAATTATGTCCGAACAAGAACAAGAGGAGAAAATAGATATTCAGAAAGTTTACGGAGAGATAAATAATAGTAGTATAGAGACATTTTTACAAAATAACCAATTTTCTCTTGAAGGATTATCTCAAGAAGATGTTATCAAAAGGCAAGAAAAATATGGAAAGAATCAAATGAAACAAGCAAAAGCAAAGAAATGGTATCATTATTTGTGGCAAAGTTTTTTTAGTCCATTTAACTTGATTTTATTAGGTATTGCTTTTGTATTGTTCTATATAGATGTGATTTTGCCAGAAGAGCCTAGTTATGCAAATTTGATAGTAGTAATTTCCTTAATTATTATTAGTACTTTTTTAGAGTTTTTTGAAGTATTTAAATCGAACAAAGCAGCAGAGAAACTAAAAAAGTTAGTAGCAGTCAAAACCACCGTTTTGAGAGATGGAAAGGAAGAAAAAATATATTTAGATGAAATTACAATAGGAGATGTTGTATTATTATCTGCAGGAGAGCTCATACCAGCGGATTTGAGAATTGTAGAGCAAAAAGATTTATATGTAGTACAATCTTCTTTAACAGGAGAATCAGATAGTGTACGAAAAGTACAAAGCACAGAAAATAAAAAAATAGATGATATTACAGATTTAGATACTATTTGCTTTATGGGAACCAATGTTATGAGTGGTATAGGAAAAGGAATTGTTTTTAGAATTGCAGATGACACTTATTTTGGTAAGATAGCACAATCAATAGAACAAGGTAAGCCAAAAACAAACTTTCAAAAGGGAATAGAAAGTGTCAGTAAGTTATTGATTCGATTTATGTTAGTATTAATTCCCATTACATTTTTAGTAAATAGTTTTAAACATGATACTTTAACTGCCTTTACATTTGCTGTAGCTATTGCAATAGGAATTACACCACTATTATTACCAGTGATTTTATCTTCTAGTTTAGCAAAAGGTGCAATGAATATGTCTAAAAAAAAGACAATTGTAAAAAAGTTAGATAGTATTCAATCTTTTGGAGCCATGAATATTTTATGTACAGATAAAACAGGAACATTAACCGAGGATAAAATTGTATTAGAGAAATACTTAAATCTTGTAGGAGAAGAAGATAGTAAGGTTTTAGAAACAGCATTTTTAAATTCATATTTTCAAACAGGACTAAAAGGAAATATTGATGAGGCAGTTATTAAAAGAGTAACAGAAAGTGGACTACAAAAAATTGCAGAAGAATATGCCAAAGTAGATGAAGTACCATTTGATTTTTCTAGAAGAAGGCTATCTGTTATTTTGAGTATTAAGAAAGAAAAAAAACCTAAAGTAATTATGATTACAAAGGGAGCAGTAGAGGAAACTTTAAGCATTTGTAATACAGTGTTAGAACAAGACGTAAAACCTATTACAAGTGAAATAAAATCAAAAATAAAGAAAATGACAAAAGAGCTAAATGAAAATGGACTAAGAGTAATTGCAATTTGTGTAAAAGAAGTAAATGAAAAAAAGTTTTTTTCTAAAAAAGATGAGGAAAAGATGACATTAATTGGTTTTGTAGGTTTTTTAGATCCTCCAAAAAAAAGTAGCAAAGAAGAAATTGCGAGACTAAACCGTGATGGAATTCGTGTTATAGTTCTAACAGGAGATAATGAATATGTTACAAAATCAATTTGTCAAAAGGTAGATATTAATACAGATAAAATTGTGTTAGGAAGTAAAGTTGATAAACTATCTGATATGGCGCTAGCAAGGCTCTTGAAAAAGACGAATGTATTTGCTAAGCTTTCTCCTATTCAAAAAGCAAGGATTGTACGTGTTTTAAAAGAGCAGGGAAACATTGTAGGATATATGGGAGATGGAATTAATGATGCACCATCACTTAAAAACAGTGAAGTAGGAATTTCAGTAGATACAGCAGTAGATATTACAAAGGAAACAGCAGATATTATCTTATTAAAGAAAAACTTAAATGTACTAACAGATGGGGTAATGGAGGGAAGAAAGACTTTTGGCAATTTGTTAAAGTATATTAAAATGGCAGTCAGTTTCAATTTTGGAGAGGTATTGTCTATTTTGATTGCTAGTATTTTCTTACCATTTTTTCCAATTACTCCAATTCAGTTATTAGTGCAAAGCTTATTATATGATATAGGTCAATTATCACTTCCTTATGATCATGTGGACCATGAATATTTACAAAAGCCAAAAAGGTGGAGCATGAATAGTATCAAGCATTTTATGCTATGGATGGGACCAACTAGTTCGATATTTGATTTGTTCATTTTTGTTATTTTATGGTTTGGTTTTCAGATTAGAGAAGCGGCAATTTTTCAATCTATTTGGTTTTCTTATGGAGTAGTTTCTAATTTAGTAGGATTGCATATTATTAGGACTGCAAAAGTACCATTTATACAGAGTAATAGTTCTTATGCTGTATATGCAACATCTATATTATTAAGCCTAATTGCAATAGCTGTGCCATTTACGCCATTAGGAGCATTACTAGGATTAACGGCGGTTCCACTAAAATATATTGTTATTGTTATTATAGGTGTTCCAATTTTATACTGTTTTATTGCAAGCATTGTTAAAAAAGAATATATTAAAAGATATGGAGAATGGCTATAACTTTCTTGAGTATGCCCTGCAGAAATGTGGGGTGTCTTTTTATGAAAAAGTTTCTGTTTTCATTTGAAAAGTAATTAAAAACATCATATTATTCTTAAATGTAAAATTTTAGGAATTTTTTGTGTACTCTAAAATAAATTATTGATAATTTTCCACAAAAATGATATACTTTTAGAAGTATCAATAAAATAGAAGGAAACTCAAATGATACAAGGATTAGTAAAAACAAAAAAATTTCAAGATGTAATAGATGAGATAAAAAAGAAAACAAGCCCGATATCTTTATCGGGCTTAGTTGACGTAGAAAAAGCACATGCTTTAACAGCATTATACCAAGAGCTAAGACAACCAATCTGTTTATTAACTTATAATGAGATACAGGCTAAAAAGTTATGCCAAGATATGGAAAAGTTTGGAGAAAAAGTATGGTATTTTCCGAAAAGAGAAGTGGCAGCATATGACTATGTAGCACAAAGCAAAGATTTACCATATGAAAGAATCGCAGTACTAAATCAAATGGTACTAGCTCAAAAAGAAAAAAGACCAATTATTGTAGTTACTACAATTGAAACAGTGATGCAAAATATGATTTCCAAAAAAGAACTTTATCAAGATATGGTAGAGTTTATTGTTGGTAAGCCATATTCTTTAGAAAAGTTAAAGAATACTTTGGTAGAGCTAGGGTATGAACGAAATGAGTTAGTAGAAAACAAAGGACAGTTTTCTATTCGTGGTGGTATTTTAGATATAGGGCTCTCAGAAAATATTGGAGTGAGAATTGAGTTTTGGGGAGATGAAGTAGATTCCATTCGTTATTTTAAACTTGCCTCTCAAAGATCAACAGAAATGTTAAAAAGTATTATCATTTTTCCAGCACATGAATTATTAGTAAAAGATGTCAAGCAAGCTGTGAGCAAAATAAAAGAAAAATACCCAGAGGAAAAAGAAGATATAGAATTGATTGAACAAGGTGTGTATAGCAGCAAAGTTGATAAATATTTCAATCAATTTTATGAACAGCAAGAAAACTTTTTAGATTATTTATCAAAAGAATATTTGCTTGTATTAGATGAAAACTCTAAAATAGGTCAAAGACAAGAAAATATTATCTTAGATAATAATCATTTGATGGATTCTTTAATTGAAAAAGAAAGGTTTGTACCAGAAGCGATTCAAAATATGAGCAATTTTGAATATAACTTGGAGCAAAAACAAATACTGTACTTAGAGCAAAATGACATTTTAAAGAATATGACAAAATTTCATTTTGATACTAGGGAAATTCATTTTCATAGTTTAGAACTAGAAATGTTACTTTCGGATTTGAAGATTTATCAGAAAGAAAAAAAGAAAGTTATTTTATTGACAGGAAATGAATTAAATAGTAAAAAAGTATGTGATATTTTAAAAGAGAATGAGATGAATTATCGCTATGAGCCTAATTTAAAAGAGCAGATGGCAGAGGGTGAAAAAGAAAGTGAAGTAGTGATAAGAACAGGTGAAATTATTGTCACTTTAGGTAGTTTATCGAGTGGTTTTGAAAATGTAGATATTGGTTTAGTAGTTATTAGTATGGAAGCTAGCTTTGAGGTACAGCCCAAAAGAAAGAAATTAACGAATAATTTTAAACAAGCTGAAAAAATAGTATTTGCAGACTTAAAACCAGGCGATTTTGTTGTGCATCAAACACATGGTATTGGGCAATTTGTAGGAGTCAATACTATTACAGCAGATGATGTGACTAAAGATTATATTAAAATTCAATATAGAAATGATGACATGCTTTATGTACCTACTAATAACTTAGATACTGTTAGAAAGTATATTGGTGGTGGTGAATCTTCTAGTCCTAAATTAAATAAATTAGGAGGAAAGGAATGGAGTGCAACTACTAATAAAGTTAAAAAGCATTTAGAAGAAATTGCAAAAGATTTAGTAGAATTGTATGCAAAAAGGCAAAAAATAAAAGGATATGCCTATGCACCAGATACACCTTGGCAAACACAATTTGAAGATAGCTTCCCATATAGTGAGACAGAGGATCAACTAAGATGTATTGAAGAAGTAAAAAAAGACATGGAAAGAGATACTCCTATGGACAGACTTCTTTGTGGTGATGTGGGATATGGAAAAACGGAAGTTGCTATTCGTGCTGCTTTTAAGGCAGTCATGGACCAAAAACAAGTGGCTTATTTAGTGCCAACTACTATTTTAGCCAATCAACAGTATGAGGAGTTTAAGACAAGAATGGGCGAATTTGCGATGAAAGTAGAATTGCTCAATCGTTTTAGAACCAAAAAAGAACAAAATGAAATCGTAAAAAAGCTAAAATTAGGAGAAGTAGATGTTGTAGTTGGAACACATAGATTATTAAGTCAAGACGTTATTTTCAAAGATTTAGGCCTACTAATTATTGATGAAGAGCATCGTTTTGGAGTAAAAGACAAAGAGAGAATCAAACAATTAAAAAATAATGTAGATGTGTTAACTATGACAGCGACGCCAATTCCTAGAACGCTTCATATGTCTATTGTGGGCGTAAGAGATATGTCAGTTATCTATGAACCACCACATAATAGAAAACCTGTACAGACTTATGTATTAGAATATGACAAAGAGGTAGTACAAGAAGCTATTACTAGAGAATTAGAAAGAGAAGGACAAATCTTTTATCTATATAACCAAGTAGAGGGAATTGAGAAGAAAGCATCTGAAATTTCGCATCTAGTTCCAGAAGCAAAAGTAGGATTTGCTCATGGGCAAATGTCTGGCAGAGAGCTAGAAGAAATTATGGAGAGCTTTATCAAAAAAGAAATTAATGTACTAGTTTGTACTACTATTTTAGAATCAGGAATTGATATTCCTAATGCTAATACCATTATTGTAGAAAATGCAGATAGGCTAGGATTAGCACAGCTATATCAAATTAGAGGAAGAGTTGGAAGAGGAGAAAAACAAGCATATTCTTATATTATGTATAGAAGAGATAAACTACTATCAGAAGTAGCTGACAAGAGATTAAAGGCAATAAAGGAATTTACAGAATTTGGTTCTGGATTTAAAATTGCAATGAGGGATTTAGAAATACGCGGAGCAGGAAGCATGCTTGGAGAAATGCAGCATGGGCATATGGAACAAGTAGGATATGATACGTATTGTAAGCTATTAGATGAAGTCATCAAAAATATGCAAGGAATAGAAGTAAGAGAAGAACAAGATGTACAAATTGATTTATCTGTTTCTAGCTATATACCAGATAGTTTTATTGATAATAGCAGTCAAAAGATTGAAATTTATCAAAATATTGCTCTTTGTAGAACAGAAGAGGATATTCAAAATGTAGTAGATGAAGTAATTGACCGTTATGGAAAACTACCAGTGGAATTAGAAAATTTATTAGAAATTGCTAGAATAAAAGAACTAGCAAGAAAAGTGGGAGCAACTAAGATTAGTCAAAGACCAGAAAGTATAGTATTCTATTTTGCAAGAGAAGTTATGACACCAGAAAAAATGGAGAAGTTGTATGAACAATATGGTATTGCCATTCGTTTTTCGAAGGGAATTGAGCCATATGTTACT
Organism: Clostridia bacterium; assembly: GCA_022797635.1. Lineage (GTDB taxonomy): Bacteria > Bacillota > Clostridia > TANB77 > CAG-508 > CAG-273. Next base: position 36,483 of record JAAWKZ010000005.1, on the reverse strand, counting down.
TTCAAAGTTAGAGAACGTACAGAAAAAGAGATTATAAGCAAAGTAAAAGAATTTTTAAATTTGTGTAGTTAGATAGGAGTGACAAAATGCAAATTATTTCAAGTAAAGACAATGAGCAAATTAAATATATTAAGAAATTGAAAGATAAAAAGTTTCGAGATGAAACAAAAGAATATTTAGTAGAAGGTATTAAACTAGTAAAAGAAGCAATTGAAGAAAATGTTACTATTAAAATGATAGTAGTTTGTGAAGATTGTGATAATGATGGCAGTATAGAACAAAGCCTTTTATATGAAATTGCTAAATATAATTGTATTTATGTTACTAAAAAGTTATTTCAAAGTATTACAGATGTTGTCAATCCACAGGGGATTTTAGCGGTAGTAGAAAAGGGAGATAATAGTGATAATATTGCTTATAATGAAGATATTATTTTAGCTTTAGACGGAGTACAAGACCCAGGAAATTTGGGAACAATTTTAAGGACTGCAGATAGTGCTGCCTTGAAACAAATTATTTTAACTGGAGATTGTGCAGATCCATATAATCCTAAAGTAGTACGTTCTACAATGGGAGCGATTTTTAGAATGAATATTATTACAACACAGAATTTACAAAAAACTTTGCAAAATATAAGAAGACATAAGTTTGAGATAATGGCGACTTCACTAGAGGAGAGCAAAAGCATTTATGAAGTAGACTATCGTAAAAAGGTAATAGTGATTGGAAATGAGTCAAAGGGAGTTTCTAGAGAAGTTCAAGATATGGCAGATATAAAAGTAAAAATTCCGATGCTTCGGAAAGACAGAGAGTTTAAATGCATCTGTTGCTGCTAGTATTATGATTTATGAATATGTAAGAAGAAAAATGTCGCGCTAGGGGACGTTAGTTTGTGTGACATCTGTCCCTAGTGCGATATAAACCACCCCGCCAGCTAAGAAAACTGGCGGGGTGGTTAGCTCTGTTAAGAACTAAAAACATACAAATTCGTATAATTGAGAGACTACCTTGAGTTCAGAAATACGGTAAAGACGTTACCACTATGGAAATTGACAGTGTATCCAAAAGCTTCAGCGACGAAGCGAAGAGGAACCATAGTCCTTCCATTCAGCACCACGGGTTGAACATCCATGGTATAATATTTGCCATTGAACAGATAGCTGGTGCTACCAGGGTAGATATACATAGTATTATTTCCCTGTGTGATAACAGCACAGTTCTGCTTGGTGTCCCAATCTACCCTGAAGCCAAGCATCTCGGCAATGGTACGTACAGGCACCATTGTTCTGCCTGGAGCCATGATAATGGGCTGTTGATCAGGAAAATGAATAAGACGTCCATTCACCACAACTTCAACTGGAGAGTTGCCGTCATTGTTCAGATAGACCCGGTTGCCAGAAAAAGTGGTGGTGCTGTATTTGGAAAAATCAATGTTCCAGTACTGATAAATATCAGACATCGGGGTATAGATGCCATTGATATATACTTCGGGATATTCCCAATCTGTACCAGACCAATTATTTCCACAGCTGTTGTTCGTATCGGTGTAGATATAGAGGGTGTAGCAAAAATATTTGCCGTTGTCATAGCTGACCTTCAAGTGTGATTCGTAGCCGAAGTCATTGACATAATCTTCGACAACAATACCGTCCCAAGGGTCGTATGCGATAACTGTGTCCTCTAATTCTCTGGGGAAGATTTTAAGCAGATCCTCGGATGTAGAAACCCGAACACAGTCGTCATCATCCAAGTAGGCATCTACATCATCAATGAAGATGCCATCCACACTGATAGACACGGACTCGCAGTAGTAAGCGGCGCTGGCGGTAATCGGCAAAGCCGAAACCATAAGTACAAGCGCCAAGAGGGTTGCTAAAAGTTGACGTTTTTTCATGGTGTAAAACCTCCTAAAATAATAAATGTGGATAGGAATTTGTATATTTAAACATATAAAAAGCCCGAAAGCCTTTCATATGGAATTTTAAATAATGTCAATGACATTATTTAATAAAAAGATATATGCTATATTATACCACGAATTGGCAAATAAAGCAAAAAATGTCGCACTTGGGGACGTTAGTTTGTGCGACATGTGTTCCTCAGTGCGACTTTTTTAAAATTCACAATTATTTGGTGTTCTAGGGAAAGGTAGTACATCACGAATATTTTGCATACCAGTTAAATACATCATCATTCTTTCGAATCCAAGTCCAAAACCACTGTGAACACAACTTCCATATCTTCTTAAGTCCATGTACCACCAGTAGTCTTCTTTATTTAACCCGAGTTCTTCTAAACGTTTGTCTAATTTCTCAAAGTCATCTTCTCTTTGACTACCACCAATAATTTCTCCAATACCGGGTACTAGTAAATCGGTTGCAGCAACTGTTTTACCATCATCATTTTGTTTCATATAAAAAGCCTTGATTTCTTTTGGATAATCAGTAACAAAAACTGGTTTTCCAAAAAGTTTTTCACTTAAGTACCTTTCATGTTCTGTTTGAATGTCAGTGCCCCAATGAACAGGATATTCAAATTGATCATTTACTTTTTCTAATTCTTTGATTGCTTCTGTATAAGTAATTCTTCCAAAATCAGAGTTGACTACATGATGTAATCTTTCTAATAAGCTAGTATCAATAAACTGATTAAAGAACTCCATTTCTTCAGGGGCATTTTCTAATACATAAGAAATAATATATTTAATCATATCTTCTGCTAGATTCATGTCATCTTGCAAATCAGCGAAGCAAATTTCAGGTTCAATCATCCAAAACTCAGCAGCATGCTTAACCGTATTAGAGTTTTCAGCTCTAAAGGTAGGACCAAAAGTATATACATTACGAAAGGCATGTGCAAAAGTTTCTACATCTAATTGCCCACTAACTGTTAGGTGAGATTGTTTACCAAAGAAATCTTGAGAATAGTCTACATTTCCATCTTCACATTTGACAGGGTTTTCCATATCCATGGTAGTAACTCTAAACATTTCGCCTGCTCCTTCACAGTCACTTCCAGTAATGATAGGTGTGTGTACATAAACGAATCCTCTTTCTTGAAAAAATTTGTGTATAGCAAAAGAAAGTACACTTCTAACTCTAAATACAGCATTAAATGTATTGGTTCTAGGACGTAAATGTGAAATAGTTCTTAAATATTCAAAAGAATGTCTTTTCTTTTGAAGTGGATAATCTAAATCCGCTTGATTGAAAATTTCAATACTTTTTGCTTTTAATTCAAAAGGTTGTTTTGCATTTTCAGTTTTTACAATTTGCCCTGTTACGATAATAGAAGAACTGATAGATAATTTTCGAACTTCTTCAAAATTAGAAAGTGCAGAATCAAAAACAACTTGAATGTTTTTGAAAAAGCTACCATCATTTAATTCAATAAAACCAAAATTCTTAGAATCACGTAAGGTTTTAACCCAACCAGAAATTTGAATGGTACTTCCAATATGAGTATCTGTATTTCTGTATAAATCTTTTATTAAAACGCGTTTAATTTCCATATAAAAACTCCTCGTATATATTTTTCCACCATTATATAAAAAAATACCAGAAAATTCAATATTTATTTGTCAAAACTTTTCTATTTTGCTTTACGCTAAGAGTGAAAAAAAATACATGACAAAAAAGCATAAAAAAATACAAAAAACGCAAAACAATTTGTTTTAATTTTGTAAAATAGAAGTCAACTTCGTTAAAATATTATCAACAATAAGTGATACGTAAGAATAGGTAATAGGAGAGTTGCAAATGAAAAAGTCAGTTTTATTTATAGAGCAAAAAATATATATAAAATATAGAAACTTTAAGGATAGGCTATGCAATTGTATAGGCTGTCCTTTTTGTGCGGAAATTGGGGTGATTGACACAGGATAGAGGACAAAACGATACGAAATATGTCGAAAACTATCTAAAAGTGTAAAATAAGGGATTTTGAATAGTTTTTTGGCAGTTTCATATAGAAAAGCTAATCTTTCTTTTTGAAAATAGTAAAATGCAAATGACCATTTTCTAGTGGCGATTTTACTAGGCAAAAAGAAAATTTTAGAACAAAGAATATATAGTTTGGAAAAAAAGACCAAATAATATATAGAAATGAGACAGTAAAAGCTGCCCAAATAAATAGAAAATGGAGGATAAAAAAATGACAGGTAAAGAAAAGAAAGGAATTTTAATATTAGTAGGAGTAGTATTAATAGCATTATTAGTTGTAGTATTAGTTACAAAAGGATCAGGAGACAAAACAAAAGAAACACAAGGAAATATTCTAAAACCAACAGAAAATAATACAGAAAAATATGCTACCAATATAGAAGACGGAACAAAAATTAATAATAGCACAGAGTTTAATAAGACAAAAAGATATAATAATATAGAATTTACCAATATTCAATTTACTTATGAAGAAGGAAGAAGTGTATTATTAGCAGATATGAAAAACATAGGAAGCATAAAACATAATGCAGAAATTGTAAAGATCACAATTTTAGATGAAAACAATCAAGCAATAGATGTATTAAGCCCAGTAATAAAAGATATTGAACCAGGAGCAACAGAACAATTAAATGTTATTATTAGTGGAAAAGATGCAGTAAATGCAAAAGACTTTAAAATAGAAGCAAAATAAGAAAGGAAGGAGGGAGAATATGAAAAGAAACAAAGGTATTACTTTAATAGCATTAGTAGTTACAATTGTAGTTTTACTTATTTTAGCAGGTATAACTATTAACTATGTTATGGGAGATAATAGTATATTTCAAAAAGCTGTAGCAGCTAAGGAAAAGACACAAACAGCACAAGCAAGAGAAAAAATAGAGATTGCTCTTATGGATTGGTGGATGCAAAAACAAACTAATCCAGATGTTGGACTAGATGAATTTTGGGATAAATTAATTGATGCAGGAATTATTGAGAGTGATAAAGATGTAACAGGACCAGATAAAGATGGAGAAAATGATGTATATATAGTAGATACAACAGATGGATGTGTAGTAGAAATTATTGTGACACCTGATGGAGAAATTTCAGTAGGAGAAGTGGTACAAGGTGACAAACTACCACCAAAAGTAGGATCAATTACAGTAACTACTAAATCAAGCGATAGTATTTCAGTAGCAGTAACAGTAAGAAGATTAGAAGAGGGAAAGTTAAGCTATTACTATAAAAAGTCAGATGAGGTAACTTATCATGAGTTGGCAGGAAAACAAAATACAACAGATTTAACTGCAGACTTTACTAATTTAGACCCAGACAAAATATATGATATAAAAGTAGTTGTAAAAAATAAAAAAGGAACAAGTGAGACAGTTATTAGTGAATTAACAGGTGAATTAAGATATGGAACAATTCAACAAAAAGGAATAACTACTTGGTCAGCTGGAAAAGCAAGTATAGAATTAATGTTAAAAGATGCAGAATCAAGATTTAAATTGGAATATCAAGTTAATGGAATTGATGGAACATGGCAACCATATAATGGACCAATTGGTAACTTAAATCATAACGACACAGTTTATGCAAGAGCAACAGATGGAAGAAATGAAGGTGATGTAGCAACAGTAGAAATTAGAGATGGAGGAGCACCAATTGTATCAGTTGCTAAAGGAAGTGTAACAACAAATAGCATTACAGTAACAGCATCAGCAACAGATGCAGAATGGGGAATGGCAACAAGTCCAAGCTATAGTTTCTTCATTAAAAAGTCATCAGACAGTAGTTATGGTACAGCAAAATATACAGGAACAAATGCAAGCTATACTTTTACAGGATTAACACAAAATACAAATTATGATGTAAAAGTAACAACAAAAGATAAAGCAGAGAATGAAGGAGCTGGAACATCAACTGGAATTAAAACAGGAACAGTAGGTGGAGCTGGTTCGGACTTAACAACAGGAAGTATTATAGCAAGTAGTCCAACATGGTCAAGTGGAAAAGCAAGTATTACACTAACTACTTCAACAAATTTACAGATTCAATGGCAAAAGAATGGAATCAGTGGAACATGGACAACAGTTCCAGCAGGAACAAAGACTACAACTGTATCAGAGTTGAACCATGGAGACAGTGTATATGCAAGACTATACGATGGAACAAACGCTGGAGATTCAGCATATGTAGCAATAAGAGATGGAGTAGATCCAAAGGCAACAATTAGTAATTTAACAACAAGTGCAAATACAGGAGCAAATATTACAGCAACAGTAACACATCAAGATAATGAAAGTGGACCAAAAGCAGCAGAGTGTAAATGGGTATTCACAACAAGTGCTACAAGGCTAGGAACAAATGCAAGTAGCTATACAGGAGGAACATTCAGTAGCAATAGTCAAAGTATTACATGGTCAACAACAACGGCAGGAACATATTATTTACATGTATTAACAGTAGATAATGCAGGAAATAAGGTAGAAACAGTGTCAGGAGCAGTAACTGTAAATCAATTGGCAACAGGAATAACAGTAAGCCCAACAACAGCTTCAATGGATGAAGGAAAGACAACACAATTGACAGCAACAGTAACACCAGCAGGTACAAAAAATAAATCAGTAACATGGAGTTCAAGCAATACAGGAGTAGCAACAGTAAGCAATACAGGTTTAGTAACAGGTGTAAAAGCAGGAACTGCAACAATCACAGTAAAGACAGCGGATGGAAGTAATAAATCAGCAACATGTAGTGTAACAGTAAAAGCAGTGGATCAAATAGCAGCATCATGGGATGAACTAAATGAGATGGCAAAAGCTATTGCAAATAGTAGTGTTACAAGCAGTTCAACACAAGCAACGGTGACAGTAAATGGAACAAGTAAAACCATAAAAGTAGGAGATATCTATAAAGTAAGATATGGTACAGATGAAAGAAGAGTAAGAGTATTAGGATTTAAACACGATGATTTAGTAAATAGTGGAGTGTATGGAGGAAACCATAGTAAGGCAAGTATAAGTTTTGAATTCTTAGATTTCATGACAGGAAACACATATAAGCAAATGAACAGTAGTAATACAAACAGTGGAGGCTGGGCAAATACAGCAATGAGAACATTTTTAAATGGAGCAGAAGGAAAAGACAAGCTAAGTAATAAAGCATATATCAAACAAGTAAAGAAGAAGTACATTGGAACATATAATAGTGCAAGTAGTGTAGCAACATGTAATGATTACTTATGGTTATTAGCAGCAAGCGAGGTAGTAAATAACGGATATAATGGAAGTGGAACATACGGCTATGCAATCACATCAGAAGGACCACAGTATAAATATTACCAAGGAGTAACAGACGCATGGAACAGTTCGAGCACAGGACGTCAAAAGTACAATGCCTCAGGCAGTACGTACTGGTGGTGGCTTCGTTCGCCTTATTACCACAACAGCAGCTACTTCTGCTATGTCTATAGCAGCGGCAACACAGTCTATGCCAACCACGCGAGCAACTACTTTGGTGTTGCGCCTGGCTTTTGCATCTAGGATCTGGCCCTTGACACGAACAACGAGCGAAGAGAGAACAAAATAGAGGTATGAGCCAGAAACGGTGAAAAAATCTGTCCCTCCGAAAGGAGGGACAAAATTATATAAAAGGGAGAGCAATTATGTCAGTATATGTAAGTAAAAGAAATGAAAGTAAAACTTTATTTTTGGAGAATGCAAGGAAATTGTCAGCGCATACTTTGACATATTGCTTGAAATCTCCAAAAAGATTAACATTCTTTTTGACAAAAGATATTTGTAGTTTGGCAAGAAAAGTATATTATGAGGCTAATATCGCCAATAATATTGTTCCAGAAAATAAAATAGATGCGCAAAATCGTAAAATGCATTTTCAACAAGCATTAGCTGCTTGTGAAAATATGGAATTGCCATTGACAGAATTGAAGTCAAGATTAGAACTGAACCCAGAAGAAAATAAAGAATGGAAAGAGTATGCTTTTCAGGAATGGGGAAGACTTTTGTCAGAAGAACAGAGACTTTTAAAAAGTATCATGAAATCAGATGCTGAAAGATTTAAAACACTATAGGTCAAATTTCGATAATTACGTTGTCAGGCAGTACGCACTGGTGGTGGCTTCGTTCACCTTATTACCACAACAGCAACAACTTCTGCAATGTCAATAGCAGCGGCAACACAGACAATGCCAACAACGCGAGCAACAACAATGGTGTTGCGCCTGGATTTCACAAAATATAAGTAAGACATAGTAACCAATAAAAGGTGAATCAAAACTTTTGTGAAAGGGAAATTTGTTCCTGAGTTTGTAGAAATTACGAACCAAAAAGAACCTTTGATGTAGATGGCTGGACGCTGTTTGCATGGTTGACATATCTTATGTGTCAATTTCATAGCCAGTTCTATTATAAAAAGTACAAAGGTTAAAATTAAGATATTAATATTCAATAATATGTCAATATATGTTAAATAAGGAAATAAAGTAAAATTCTATCATTAAGGTTTTAAAAATATAAAATAGAATAGGTCAAATTTTGATAATTGCGTTGTCAGGCAGTACGCTCTGGTGGTGGCTTCGTTCACCTTATTACAGCGACAGATACTACTTCTGTTATGTCGGCAGCAGTGGTGACACGGATAACGCGGACGGTGCGAGCAACCATAGTGGCGCTGCGCCTGGATTTCACAAGATATAAGTAAGACATAGTAACCTATAAAAGGTGAAGTAAAACTTTTGTGAAAGGGAAATTTGTTCCTGAGTTTGTAGAAATTACGAACCAAAAAGAACCTTTGATGTAGATGGCTGGACGCTGTTTACATGGTTGACATATTTTTATGTGTCAATTTCATAGTCAGTTCTACTTCGTACAGAGGTTAAAAGAAGATATTAATATTCAATAATATGTCAATATATGTTAAGTAAGGAAATAAAGTAAAATTCTATCATTAAGGTTTTAAAAATATAAAATAGTATAGGTCAAATTTTAATAATTACGTTGTCAGGCAGTACGAACTGGTGGTGGCTTCGTTCACCTGGTTACGACGGCAGCAACTACTTCTGCAATGTCAACAACAACGGTAACACTAACAACAGCAACAACGCGAGCAACAACAATGGCGTTGCGCCTGGATTTCACAAGATATAAGTAAGACATAGTAACCAATAAAAGGTGAAGCAAAACTTTTGTGAAAGGGAAATTTGTTCCTGAGTTTGTAGAAATTACAAACCAAAAAGAACCTTTGATGTAGATGACTGGACGCTGCTTGCATGGTTGGCATATTTTTTATGTCAATTTCATAGTCAGTTCTACTGTAAATAGTGTACAAGGGTTAAAAATTAAAGTATCAGTATGTGTCAAGCATAGGATAAAATGAAATATTATTTTAAAGTTTATAGAGAATTAGAACATGTATAGAATAGGTCAAATTTCGATAATTACGTTGTCAGGCAGTACGGTCAACTGGTGGCTTCGTTCACCTAATTACAACAACAGCAGCAACTTCTGCAATGTCAACAGCAACGGCAACACAGACAACTGGAACAACGCGAGCAACAACAATGGCGTTGCGCCTGGATTTCACAAGATATAAGTAAGACATAGTAACCAATAAAAGGTGAATCAAAACTTTTGTGAAAGGGAAATTTGTTCCTGAGTTTGTAGTAAATACAAACCGAAAAGAACCTTTGATGTAGATGGCTGGACGCTGCTTGCATGGTTGATAAGTTCTTAGTGAATGTCAATTTCATAGCCAGTTCTGCTTTGCATTAAGTATGTACAAAGGTTGAAAATTAATATACCAATAAATGTATGTTAAGTAAGGAAATAGAAAAGTTTTATAATGAGTAGTATCGAAAGACAGTATGAGACTAGAAACAGTGAGATTTTAAAGAAATATAGGTCAAATCTCGATAATTACGTTGTCAGGCAGTACGAACTGGTGGTGGCTTCGTTCACCTAATTACAACAACAGCAACAACTTCTGCAATATCGACAGCAACGGCAACAGCAACAATAACAACGCGAGCAACAGCAATGGCGTTGCGCCTGGATTTCACAAGATATAAGTAAGACATAGTAACCAATAAAAGGTGAAGCAAAACTTTTGTGAAAGGGAGATTTGTTCCTAAGTTTATAGTAAATATAAACTGAAAAGAACCTTTGATGTAGATGACTGGACGCTGCTTGCATGGTTGACATATTTTTTATATGTCAATTTCATAGTCAGTTCTACTATAAATGGTGTACAAAGGTTTGAAAAATAAATAAGTTAAATAAAAAATTAAAGTTATAACAAAATAGTATAAAATTTCAATATAGGTCAAATCTCGATAATTACGTTGTCAGGCAGTACGAACTGGTGGTGGCTTCGTTCACCTAATTACAACAACAGCAGCAACTTCTGCAATGTCAACAACAACGGTGCTTCAGACTGGAACAACGCGAGCAATAACAATGGCGTTGCGCCTGGATTTCACAAGATATAAGTGAGACATAGTAACTGTAAAAAGTGAAGCAAAACTTTTGTGAAAGGGAGATCTGTTCCTGAGTTTGTGGTTACCACAAACCGAAAAGAACCTTTGATGTAGATGGCTGGACGCTATTTGCATGGTTGATAAGTTCTTAGTGAATGTCAATTTCATAGCCAGTTCTGCTTTGCATTAAATATGTACAAAGGTTAAAAATTAATATGTCAATTATGTGTTTAATTAGGAAAAAATAAAATTCTGTAATCAAGGTTATTAAGAAAAATATAAGGAAGTATAGGTCAAATTTCGATAATTACGTTGTCAGGCAGTACGAACTGGTGGTGGCTTCGTTCACCTAATTACAACAACAGCAACAACTTCTGCAATGTCAACAGCAACGGTAACACTAACAACAATAACAACGCGAGCAACACTGGTGGCGTTGCGCCTGGATTTCACAAGATATAAGTAAGACATAGTAACTGTAAAAAGTGAATCAAAACTTTTGTGAAAGGGAAATTTGTTCCTGAGTTTGTGGTAATTACAAACCAAAAAGAACCTTTGATGTAGATGACTGGACGCTGCTTGCATGGTTGACATATTTTTATAGTGTGTCAATTTCATAGTCAGTTCTACTTCGCAATTATAATGTACGGAGGTTAAACATACAAATGACAAGTGAAGAAAGACATGAACTAAGATACCAAAGAAGAAAAGCTATGAGGGAAGAAAAAAGAAGAAAGAAAAGTGAAGCATGTGGTAGTTTTGAAGAAGTATTTTCTTATGAAAATCTATATCAAGCTGGCACAAAATGCATGAGAAATGTATTATGGAAGGCTTCTACACAGAATTATGCTAAAAAAAGAATTTCTACCACTTATAAAATTTATGAAACTTTACAAACAGATAAATTAAAGCTTTCAAAGCCCTATATTTTCTATGTTTGTGAAAGAGGAAAAAGAAGAAAAATTCAAGCACAAAAGTTAAGTGAGAGAATTATTCAGCGTGATTTATGTGACCATGTAATTGTTCCTATTTATGATAATACATTTATTTATGATAATGCAGCAAATAGAGTAGGAAAAGGAATGGATCATACCTTAGATAGAGTGAATTGCCATATGCAAAGACACTTTAGAAAATATGGCTTAAATGGCTATATTGTTACTTGTGATTTTAAAGACTTTTTCAATTCTGCACCACATTATGTAGTATACAAAGAACACCAAAAACGTATTTATGATGAAAAGATTAGACATGTTGCTAATTTATGTATGGAATTATATGGTGATACTAGTTTTGGACTTGGGGCCCATACATCCCAGATTTATACCAATATTGCTGTAACCCCCTTAGACCATTATATCAAAGATACGTTAAGAGTGAAATGTTATGCAAGATATGTGGATGATTTTTACTTTTTTACGGCAACTTTAGAAGAAGCAAAAGAAACATTAGCTAAAATAAAAGTGAAAGTTGCTGAACTAGGATTGATGCTAAATGAAAAGAAAACTAAAATACAAAAGTTTGCTACTGGTTTTAAATTTTTGAAAACAAAATTCTTTTGTACCCAAACAGGAAAAGTAATTAGGAAAATGAATAGAGATGCAACTCCCAGAATGAGAAAAAAGATAAAAACTTTTAAAAGGTGGATAGAAGAAGGAAAAATGACAAAAGAGCAAGTATGGAATTCCTATTATAGTTGGAGAGGCCATATGAAAAGGGGAAATAGTTATAAAGTTATTAAGAAAATGGACAGATATGTTTATGACAAATTAAATTTTTAAGGAAAATTAACACTTCAACCAAAAAAACCTAATGAACTAAATTTAGTTCATTAGGTTTCTTTTTTTCTTAATAGAATATTGTAACGTTACGCTAAATGGTGTATAATAAGGCAAATGTAATTAAGAGGGAGAATACATATGTATAGAAATCATAATTGTGGAGAACTAACTATTAAAAATGTAGGAGAAGAAGTAACAATTGCAGGCTGGGTACAAAAAATTAGGAATTTAGGTTCTATGGCTTTTATTGATTTGCGTGATCAATTTGGAATTACTCAAGTAGTTATTTCAGCAGACAACAAAGAAATTGATAAAGCTGTATTAGATAATATTGTAACAGAATGCGTGCTTCAAGTAGTAGGAAATGTAATTGAAAGGTCGAGTAAAAATGATAAAATTCCTACAGGTGAAATTGAAATAGATGCTAAGAAAATAGAGATCTTAGGAAAATGTAAAAATATATTACCATTTGAAGTGAATTCAGATAAGGTAGGAGAAGTAAAAGAAGACTTAAGACTAGAATATCGTTTTTTAGATTTAAGAAATGATAAACTTCATAAAACCATATTGATTCGTAGTGAAGTAATGAAAACTATTCGTAAGAAGATGGATGAATTGGGCTTTACAGAGATTCAAACTCCAATTCTAGCAAATTCTTCACCAGAGGGTGCAAGAGATTATTTAGTACCAAGTAGGCTACACGCAGGAGAGTTTTATGCACTTCCACAAGCACCACAACAATTTAAGCAATTATTAATGGTTTCAGGATTTGATAAATATTATCAGATTGCACCATGCTTTAGAGATGAAGATCCTAGAGCTGATAGGGCACCAGGAGAATTTTATCAATTAGACTTTGAAATGAGTTTTGCAGAACAAGAAGATGTACTAAAAGTATTAGGTGAAATTTTTACAACTGTATTTAAAACACATACAGATTGGAAAGTAGATGAAGTACCTTTCAAAAAGATACCATATTTAGAAGCTATGGAGAAGTATGGAAGTGATAAACCAGATTTAAGAAATCCATTAGTGATTCAAGATGTAACAGATATTTTTGAACATGTGGAATTCAATAATTTCAAAGATAAAATAGTAAAAGCAATTGTTGTAGAAAATGGAGCTGAGCAAGGAAGAAAATTCTTTGACGCTATGACAGAATTTGCTGTGCAAGAAGCAGGTGCAAAAGGCTTAGCATGGGTAAAAGTAGATAATGAAAATGTCATTTCTGGTGGAATTGCAAAATTTATTACGACAGAAGTACAAAAAGAGTTAGAAGAGAAGATTGATATGAAGCCAGGCTGTAGTGTATTCTTTATGGCAGATGAATTAAAAGCTGTACAGAAAATAGCAGGGGCAATTCGTATTGAAATTGGAAACCGTTTAGATTTATTAGAGAAAGATGTATATCGTTTATGTTATATTGTAGATTTTCCAATGTATGAGTTATCTGATGAAGGAACAATTGACTTTAATCATAATCCATTTTCTATGCCACAAGGTGGAATGGAAGCTTTAATGACAAAAAATCCATTAGATATTTTAGCATATCAGTATGATGTGGTGTGTAATGGTTATGAAGTAGCATCAGGTGCAGTAAGAAATCATGATCCAGAGTTAATGGTAAAGGCTTTTGAAATTGCAGGGTATAGTGAGGAAGAAGTAGAAACTAGATTTGGAGCATTATATAATGCCTTTCAATATGGAACGCCACCACATGCAGGGGCAGCACCTGGACTAGATAGAATGGTAATGTTAGTGGCAGATAGCAAAAATATTCGCGAAGTAATTGCCTTCCCTAAAAATAAAAAAGCAAGAGATTTATTGATGAGAGCACCAAGTAGAGTTCACCAAAAACAATTAGATGATGTACATATCAAAATTGTAGAAGAAGAAAAGTGAAACAAAATTTCGTAAAATGTGTTGACTAAAATATAACATAATGGTATAATATAACAGTATAGAAAATACAAATTTACGAAAGAGGTGGTAATATGTCTAAAGAGCTAGACGAACAAACAACCCTAGAAGCACTAATTGAAGAAGTAAAAGAATTATTAAAAGAAGTAAAAAATGAGCAAACAAGAGCCAAACAAGAAATGGAAAGACATCATAAGGTAACTATGAGAAAATTAGATAAACTAAGAGAATTTGAAGAAATTGCTGACATGACCAATATTGTATTTGAAAAGAGATTTTCGAATATTGAACAAGCATTAGTGAAGATTTTGAGCAAATAGAATTTTGAGCCTAGAGTTTAGAAACTCTAGGCCTGTTTTATTTATAGATATATTCTTAATTTACTTGCTAAAAATAACAATTTGTGGTATAACTATCTTGAAATATAGGAGAAAATAAATTTATATGAAAAATATTAAAGATTACAACTTAGATGAATTAAAGCAAGAACTTATTTCTCTAGGAGAAAAGCCATATAGGGCAGAGCAAATTTTTAATTGGCTTTATATAGAAAAAGTGAAATCGTTTGATGAAATGACAAATCTTTCTTTGGAGTTAAGAGAGAAATTAAAACAAAATTATACTATGTGTAATTTTGAAATTTTAAGAAAGCAAGAGTCTTCTGATGGTACTAAAAAATATTTGTTTGATGTTCTGGATGGGAATGCAATAGAAACTGTACTGATGGAATACCATCATGGAAAAACAATTTGTGTATCTTCTCAAATTGGGTGTAAAATGGGATGCAAATTTTGTGCTTCAACAGGAATTGCCTTTGTAAGAAATTTAACTTCAGGTGAAATTGTAGAGCAGATTTTGGCTGTAGAGCAAGATATTGGAGAGCACATTTCTAATATTGTATTTATGGGAATTGGGGAACCATTTGATAATTATGATAATGTAATGCATGCTATTCGTATTATCAATCACCAAAAAGGATTGAATATAGGGGCAAGGCATATTAGTATTTCTACTTCTGGTCTAGTTCCTCGTATTTATGATTTTGCAAATGAAGAGCTACAATGCACTTTATCTATTTCTTTACATGCTACTAAAGACGAAAAACGAAGCCAAATGATGCCAGTTAATAACCGATATCCTTTAAAGGAATTGATGCAGGCTTGTAAAGACTATATTGCTAAAACCAATAAACGTATTTCTTTTGAATATGCTTTGGCAAAAGATAATAATGATAATTTAGAAGATGCAAAAGCACTAGTACAACTGTTAAAGGGAATGATTTGCCATGTAAATCTTATTCCAATTAATAAAATTGAAAATGGAAAATTTGTAAAAAGTAGTAATGAAAATATTATTCAATTTAGAGATTATTTAAATGACCATGGTATCGTAGCAACAATAAGAAGAGAGTTGGGAAGTGACATTGATGCTGCTTGTGGTCAGCTTAGAAGAAAGAACTTATAATAAAAGCAAACTTAAATATAAAATAGCGGGAGGAAAAAGTGTATGATAGGTTTTGCTAAATCAGATATTGGCAAAGCAAGAGAAATTAATCAAGATTATTATTTTATTCCAAATTCAGATGATGATTTGCAATTGTTTATCTTAGCAGATGGAATGGGCGGATATAATGGCGGAGAAGTAGCAAGTAAACTTGCTATAGAATCGGCTAAAAGTTATATAGAAAATAATTTTGGCCAAATTGAGCATAACAAGGAAGCAATTATAGAATTAATCAAAAATGCAATTGAATATGCTAATATGGTAGTTTTTGAAAAATCAAAACAAGAACCAAATTTAGAAGGAATGGGTACTACTTTGGACATTTGCTTCATATATAATAGTAAAGTATATATAGGACACGTTGGTGATAGTAGAGTATACCGCATTAGAGGAGAAATTATTAGAAAGTTAACAAAAGACCATAGTTATGTACAACAATTAGTAGAGGATGGTAAAATTACGAGAGAAGAGGCAAATCATCATCCAAAAAAGAATATGTTAACAAAAGCACTTGGCTGTACAGCATATGTAGAGCCAGATTTAAGGGCTAGAAATTATGAAGTGGGAGACATTTTAGTAATGTGCTCAGATGGATTAACCAATATGGTAGATGAAAAAGACATATATAAAGTGGTAAAAGAAAATCCGGAAATAGCACCAAAAGTATTAGTAGATTTAGCAAATGAAGCAGGCGGATATGATAATATCACAGTGGTAACAATAAAATAGAGGAGAGAAACATATGAATTTAGTTGGTAAAGTAATAGGAAACCGTTATGAAATTCTAGAAAAAATTGGAGAAGGCGGTATGGCAACTGTATATAAAGCAAGATGTAATATCTTAAAGCGTTATGTTGCCGTTAAAGTTTTAAGAGACGAATTTACAACAGATGACGAATTTATAAAAAGATTTAATTCGGAAGCACAGTCAGCAGCAAGTTTGACTCATCCAAATATTGTATCCATTTATGATGTAGGACAAGAAGAAAATATCTACTATATTGTTATGGAATTAGTACAAGGAAAAACATTAAAAGAAATCATTAATGAAGATGGTGTACTTCCTTGGAAATGGTCTGTTAACATTGCTATCCAAGTAGCGTCAGCTTTAGAAATGGCTCATAGAAATAATATTGTACATAGAGATATCAAACCACATAATATTATTATCACAGAAGAGGGAATTGCAAAAGTAACAGATTTTGGAATTGCAAAAGCAGTTTCAAATTCTACAATTACAGCATTTGGAACAACTATTGGTTCTGTTCATTATTTCTCACCAGAGCATGCACGTGGGGGGTATACAGATGCTAAATCAGATATCTACTCATTAGGAGTTGTGATGTATGAAATGCTAACAGGTAGAGTACCTTTTGATGCAGATACACCAGTATCTATTGCACTAAAGCATATGCAAGAAAAACCAGTAGAGCCAATCAAATTAAATCCTTCTATTCCTTTGGCAATTAATAAAATTATTATGAAAGCAATGGAAAAAGAGATTAGCTTAAGATACCAGTCAGCAACTGAAATGCTAAAAGATTTAAGTATGTCATTAAAAGATCCTGAAGGGAATTTTGTAAAAAGAAATAGTGAAACCATGCAATATACTCAAAGAATTCCAAGTTTAAATGATGAAATGGAGGAAGAAAAGACGAGAAAGACGACTGATAAAAAGAAAAAAGGAAAATTAGCAACTTATTTTGCTCAGCATCCAACTGCTAAGAAAGTATGGATAACAGTGATTGCAATAGCAATTATTGTATTAATTCCACTAATTGGATATGGAGCTACTAAACTTATTTTAGATGGTGGAAAAGTGCCACAGGTAGCGTTAAAAGATGTGAAAAACATGACAGTTGATGAAGCAAAAGCTGCATATAAAAATGATAAGGTTAATATTGAAATAGAAGAAGTACATGATAAAGAAGTAGAAGAAGGAAAAATTATTTCACAAGAGCCTCCATATAGTGAAGGAAAAACAGTAGATGAAAATTCTACTATCAAGCTTATTGTTAGTTTAGGTGTTGAAAAAGTTGAAATGAAAAAAGTAGTAGGCATGAAATTTGACGAAGCAAAAGAACTATTAGAAGAGATGAAATTGGAAGTAGAAAAGATAGAAGAAACTAGCAAAACTGTTGAAAAAGA
Organism: Clostridia bacterium; assembly: GCA_022797635.1. Lineage (GTDB taxonomy): Bacteria > Bacillota > Clostridia > TANB77 > CAG-508 > CAG-273. Next base: position 18,706 of record JAAWKZ010000005.1, on the reverse strand, counting down.
TTATGTTACAAAACAAGATCCAGAAGAAGGAGAGGAAATAGAAACTGGTGATAAAGTAAAAGTTTATGTTAGCATTGGAACAGGAATTAAAAAGGTAAATATTCCATATGTCATTGGAGAAACAGAAAGCAGCGCGAAAAAGAAATTATCTGATTTAGAAGTAACTGTTGTTTATGAAGAAGATACAACAAAAGTAAATGGAAAAGTTCTAAAACAAAGTATTGATGCAGGAGAAAGTGTTGATGAAGGAACGAAGATAACCATTACTGTCAATCGTATTGAGGCAATCAAAACAGGAACTATTAAACTAAACCTAAAATCTTTATTAGGCGCAGATAGTACCATTGATACAGATCCAGAAACAGGAGCTGAAATAAATAGCACAGTAAACTTAAGAATCGAAGTTGGTGGTGATACTGTATATAGAGATACATCACGTAAAGATAGCACAGATATTACAGCAACAGCTTCAGGAAAGGGAACTGTTACAGTAAAAATATTTGTAGATGAAGTAAAGAGAAAAGAAGTACAATTTGATTTATCAGTAGAGAATCCAACTTTAGTGATTGATTAATTTTAAATAAGTGAAACCCTAAATAATTTTATTTAGGGTTTCGTGATAAATGGAGGAATAGATATGGTAGAAGTTTCAGCATCACTTTTAAGCTTAAAAAGCGAAAATACAATTCAAACATTATATAATTTGGAAACAGCCAAAATAGATTATTTTCACATTGATGTTATGGATGGAGAATTTGTAGAAAATAACACAACAAGCAGAATGACAGAATATTGTGAGTATTTAAGTAGTATTTCTAATTTACCATTAGATGTTCATTTAATGGTAAAAGATATACCAAGTTATATTTCTAGTTTTTTAGTATTTGAACCGAATATTATAACTTTCCATTTAGAAGCGGCAAAAGACAAAGAACAAGTAATGGAATGGATAAATATCATTAAAGAAAATAATGTTAGAGTTGGAATTTCAGTAAAGCCAGATACTAAAATTGAAGAAGTAGCAGAATTTTTACCATTTATTCATTTGGTATTAGTTATGACAGTAGAACCAGGACAAGGAAGACAAGAATTGATTCCTAAAACGGTAGAAAAGATACGAGCATTAAAAAAATATGTGCAAGAAAAGCAAATAGAAGTGGATATTGAAGCTGATGGTGGAATTAATTTAGAGACAGTAGCCTATGTGAAAGAAGCAGGAGCAGATATTATTGTTTCAGGTAGCGCTATTACAGATTCTGACAATTATGCAAGTGTAGTAGAGAAATTAAGAAAATAAATTAAATAAAAAATCCTAATATAATGTGTTTTTATATTAGGATTTTTTTGATTAAAAATTTAATTTTTTTCTTTCACTTTTATAAATGATGTTATAAACATTCCTAATCCTACTACAGTAATAAATAGAGATACATATGTACCAAGAACTGGAATGCGTTTAGCAAACCATAATACAATTGCTGATAAAATAGATAATAAAATGAACTTTCCTTTTGAAGTCATATTCCATTTTTCTGAAAGTGACTTTGCAATGGCTAAACTGAAGAGAGAAAGGCTAATTGTTAAAATTAAACCATAAAGCACAGCTATTACAATAGACAAAGATGTTAAAAATCCTGTAAAAAGTAAGAATAGAGCTAACACAGGAATTAAAACAATAGATAAAATACCAATGCCGCTACTGATAAATGGTCTTTTCATTAAAGCATAATTTATTTTATCAATAAATTTAGGAGCTAGGAAAATAGCAAACAAAATAATAATGATAACAAGTGAAATATCAGAGATAAATTGTTTTACATATTTTAAAATAATTTCACCAGTAGTAAGAGTATGAGTTTGATATTGAGTATATTTTACATTACCCATAATTGCTTTTTCAGGAAAAGTAAATTCTTTATCGCTAGTGTAATGTAAATTTCCACCAATAACATTTTCGCCATTGTCATTCATTAAAATATTATCAACAAAAAGAAAAGCATCTTTTTTGATAGAACCATATAATTTTGCATTAGCTGCAAAAATTCTGATATCACGATTGATATAGGCTTTAGCTGAAAGCTCAAAATCTTGTCCTATAAAGTATACATCATAATTTACTTTTCCATTAATTGTCATATCATTAGCAAGAACAAATATATTACCATGAATAGTTGCAGTTTCACTAATAGTAAGTGATTTTGCTAAGACGAAAATGTCTCCTAAAATTTCTCCCTTAATAGTAACAGTAGAGCCGAAGGTAAAAACATTGCCATTTACTGCATCGCTAACTACGACATCTTGACCGCCAAGATATAAATCAGTATTAAAAACTTTGATTGTTTCATTTGTAGTTTTGGGAGTTGATGCTACAGCTTTATTGGTTGCACAGACAAAAGGAGAAAGAAATAATAGAAAAGTTAGTAGCAAAAATGTTAATTTCTTTGTGAATTGCATATAAAAAACCTCCTTAATTTTTTAGTAGAATAAGTTTACTATATACCAAAAAATTAGGGAAGTCAAATAAAAATCTATTTTTTAGAGAAACAAGAAGTAGTAGTTTTAGGCGTAAAATAAGCACAATCTGTATGAGATGTCATTTTCTTTTGATTAATATTTTCAAAAGTACAGTTGCCATCTTTTTGATATTTACAATTCTCAGAACAATTAATATTAGTCAAAACAATCACCTTCTAATAACTTAGTATGGAAATTTAGATAAAAAATATTCATTGTTTTTTTATAAATTATTTGATAGGATTTTGACACAAGTGACGGACTGCACATTTTTCACATTGTGGATTTTGTGATTTGCAGATATTTCTGCCATGCCAAATTAAAATGTGGTTGGCATCTTTCCAATATTCTTTTGGAATTAGTTTCAATAAATCTTGCTCAATTTTCTCAGGTTCACTTTTCTTAGAAAATCCAATACGATTAGATAATCTTTTAGCATGAGTATCTACCGCAATTCCTTGTGGGTCATTAAATGCCTCTAGCATAACGACATTGGCACTTTTTCTACCAACTCCAGGAATAGATATTAGTTCATTCATAGTATGAGGAACTTCACCTTTAAAGTCTTTTAGAATTTTTTGAGAAGCAAGCTTCATATTTTTAGCCTTATTATGATAAAAGCCACAAGAATGAATGAGACTTTCAATTTTTTCTAGTGACATATCTGAGAAATCTTGGGGGGTATGATAATGAGGGAAAAATTCAGCAGTTACTTTGTTTACTCTTTCGTCTGTACATTGCGCAGAAAGCATAACTGCTATCATCATTTCAAATGGGCTGTTAAAATTCAAACTACATTGTGCATCTGGATATTCTTTTTTTAATATTTCGAAAATTTCAATTACTTGTTCTTTTTTCATAATGATTCATACCTTTCAAGCGTTATAAGATTTAATAATAGTATAACAGTTTGCAAAGAAAAAGTAAATATTTTAATAGGATAAGCTTGTGAAATGAATAGAGAACATAAATAGGTAACCAATAACAAGAAAGAGAATATAATATTAATATAGAAGATAGGAGGATAAAATATTATGTTGTGTGCACTAAAAAAGACACTAGGGGTATGTTTAATAGGATTAGGTCTTGGAATTTTACTAGTTTTATTACTTCCTATATCAGGCTGGCTATTTGCTATAGGAATTGCTGTTGTAATTGTTGGGCTTGCATGGCTATCTTGTAAATGAGAAGAAGATAGTTTATCTAAAATTTGACAAAAGGGGAGGGAATAGAAATGACAATTGTTGTAAAGAAAGTTCCAAAGTGTTTAAGGGGAATAGTGAAGCTCCTATTTGGAATTAAAGAAAAGTAGTACATAAAAATATGTATGATGAATATAACAAGAAAAGAGGCTATTTCTAAAATAGTCTCATTTTTGTTAAAACATATAATAATTTTTTATTTTCAAATTACTCATAGTAATAATTAAGCTCTAACAACTTTTCCAGAACGTAAACATTTTGAACAAGCATGAATTGTTTTTGATTGTCCATTAATAACTGCTTTTACTCTTCTTAGATTTGGCTTAAATGTTCTAGTAGCTCTTCTACTAACGTGAGAACGAGCGATACTAATTTTATTTCCATGAGATAATGTTTTTCCACAAATATCACATTTTGCCATTGAATTGCACCTCCTATGTGAAATCTTAAATCGACTATTAACTATATTAACACAGAATGAAAAAAAATACAAGGATTTTTGCAAAATTAGTCTAATTAATTAGCCTATTAGTCCATAAAAGTAGATAAAATGTATTATTTGATTAAATCTTTAATTACTTCACTAGCTAAAATTAGACCAGCGACAGAAGGAACAAAGCTAATACTAGCAGGTGTTTGTTTATGTTCTTCATCAAAGCGCTTAGGAATTTCTTTAGAATATACTACTTTTAAATGAGGTATGCCACGTTCTTTTAGTTCTTTTCGCATAACCTTAGCAAGAGGACATACAGAAGTTTTAGTGATATCTGATACTTCAAATTGAGTAGGGTCTAGTTTGTTGCCTGTTCCCATACAAGAAATGATAGGAATATGGCGTTTAAATGCTTCTTCTACTAAAGAAAGTTTAGAACTTACAGTATCAATAGCGTCTATAATATAATCATAAGAAATAGCAAAAAACTCTTCAGCTTTTGTGCTATTGTAAAAAGTTGGATAAGTGCTAATTTCTAAATTAGGATTGATTTTTAGTAATCTTTCTTTTGCAATATCAACTTTAAGTTTACCAACGGTTGTAGTATCAGCAATTAATTGACGATTGATATTTGTTATATCAACAACATCTTTGTCAACTAAAGTAAGATGACCAATACCACTACGAGCAAGAGCTTCAATGGTATAAGAACCAACGCCTCCCAACCCCAAAATAGCTACATGAGCGTTTTTTAATTTCTCAATAGATTTTTTTCCAATTAGATATTCTGTACGATTTAACCAATTATCCATAATGTATACTCCTTTAACAGTTTAAAGTATACCATTAAAAAAAGATAGGGTCAATACGAAACAAACAAAAATTTGCAATAAATGCTTGCAAATTTTTTTAGTTATGATAAAATAAATCAAAATACAAACAAGGAGAAAATTATGTTAGCATATGTAAAGGGATCTTTAGAAATTAAAACAAAAGGATATATTGTAGTAGAAACTAATGGAATAGGATATAAAATATTTATGCCAGAATCTACAATAGAAAAGTTAGGGGCAGTAGGAGAAAAAGTTAAAATTTTTACATTTATGAGAGTAAGAGAAGATGATGTTAGCCTATACGGATTTTTAACCAATGAAGAATTGAGAATGTTTGAGCTATTGTTAAGTGTTAGTGGAATAGGAGCAAAGGGAGCTTTAACGATTCTGTCTAATATAACACCATCTCAATTTGCATTAGCAGTAATTAGCAATGATGTGGGAATGCTAAAGAAATTACCAGGAATTGGTCCAAAAACAGCTCAGAGAACTATTCTAGAGCTAAAAGATAAATTAAAGAAGGAACAAGAAATTGCAGTATCAACAGAGGAGGAAAGTTCTTTCCAAGAAGCAATATTAGAAGACGAGAAGGTGTCAGAAGCTGTAAGTGCATTACAGGTACTAGGCTATAGCAAAAAAGAGATTGTACAAGCTTTAGAAAAAGTGGATATGAAATCTTTGAGTGTAGAAGATATTATTCGTAAAGGATTGGGAAACTTAGCAAAAGGAGTATAGATTATGGATTTAAGCAAACCACTGGCTTATAGAATGAGCCCAAAAACATTAGACGATTATGTTGGGCAGGAGCATATATTAGGTAAAGATAAGATTTTATACCGCACCATTAAAGCAGACAGACTTTCTAGTATCATACTATGGGGACCTCCAGGCTGTGGTAAGACTTCACTTGCAAGAGTAATTAGTAATACTACTAAATATAAATTTATTAAGATTAATGCTGTAACTTCAGGGGTTTCTGATATTAAGAATGCAGTTGAAACAGCACAAAATGTATTACTGAATCCATCTGGAAAATGTATTTTATTTATTGACGAGATTCATCGTTTTAATAAATTACAACAAGATGCTTTACTTCCTTTTGTAGAAAATGGAACGGTTATTTTAATAGGAGCTACAACAGAAAATCCATATTTTGAAGTGAATAAGGCTTTAATTTCAAGGTCTATGGTATTTCATTTACAGCCATTAACAGAGGAAGACATTTTTCAAGTATTAAGAAAGTCTTTGGTATCACCTGAGGGATTAGTAAGTTATACGATAGAAGTAGAAGATAGTACACTAAGAAAATTAGCGCAAACTTCTAATGGAGATGTAAGAACAGCATTAAACGGGTTAGAAGTAGCAGTGTTAACTACGCAAATGAATGAAAAAGGTGTTATTATACTAACAGATGAAATCGTAAAAGAATGTGTACAAACTAGAAAAGCAGTATTTGATAAAAGTGGAGATAGCCATTATGATAATATTAGCGCATTTATTAAATCTATGCGTGGGACTAATCCAGATGCGGCACTTTTCTATCTAGCGAGAGCATTAAATGCAGGGGAAGATCCTGTATTTATGGCAAGAAGAATTGTGATTGCGGCAGCCGAAGATGTAGGAATGGCGAATCCAAATGCATTAGTAGTAGCTACATCAGCAATGCAGGCAGTTACTATGGTTGGAATGCCAGAAGCAAGAATTATTTTAGCAGAGGCTGCAGTGTATGTAGCAACGTCTAAAAAGTCAAATGCATCTTATTTAGGAATTAATAAAGCACTAGAAGATGTAGCTAATAAAGATACAGGTACAATACCAATGCACATACGAAATGCTCCAGCAGAGGGAATGGCAAAAGAAGGATATGGAGTAGGATATAAATATCCACATGACTACCCAGGACATGTTGTAGAACAACAGTATTTACCAGATAAAATGTTGGAAACAAAATATTATATTCCAGATGATACAATAGATTAAAAGAAGGAAGCACTGGCTTTTACACCAGGGCTTCCTTTTTACACCCCCTTCACACAAAGTATTAAAAGGGGAGGAGCGTTAAACGCTACCCAGAGGCATTCCTTCCTGCTTCAACTGGCGATAGGATTTACCCTTCTTACCAGGCGTTTTGCCAAGAGCCTTGCCACGATCAGTGGCCTTGACCAGATGGACGTAGCGCCGGTCCTTAGAGGTCCGTTGCTGCTTTTTCTTTCCTTTGACAGAATCGTCGGCGGGAATATCAGTAGAATCGGCAGGGTGACCATAGATAGGGTTAATGATAGGTTTGTCGACAGGATACATGTGGGCGGGTCCAGTGCTGGTAATCATGAATCGACCATAATGATCAACATCAAAACGGTCGACATCGTCTGCCTCGCCCTCACAGTCTCCTGTGGTATCGACTTCTTGCCTATCCTCGCTGCTCTCAAGCCAGGCAGACATCTGCTGTTCAGCGTGGTACTGGTCCCACATGGCGGCTTCTTCCGCAGGAATTCGAGCAATCCGCTCGGCCTGCTCAGCAAAGTAGTCAGCCCACATGGCGTCCTCCTGCATAGCGATAGTTGTCGACGAGGTCATGTTGTTCATATCCATTTGTTTTGCTCCTTTCAATTGGGATATAATAATTATTATATCAGTTCAAGAACATTATGTCAAGTATATGGGCAAAATAGAAGATCAACTTGGTGAAAAGTTGATCTCTTACTTTTTAGTCTTTACTTTTTTTATCTTTAAATATTTCTGATGCAGAACCTAAGCTACTTAATGCTTTAGTTGCTTCAAAGGGAATAAATATTTTGTTAGCCTCACCTTGAGCTACTTCTTTTAATGCTTCTAAAGATTTTAATTGTACTAGTTTTTCATCAGGGTTTGATTTCATCATAGCATCATATACTAAATGAATTTCTTCTGCTTTCGCTTCAGCTACTTTCTTAATTGCTTCAGCTTCACCAGTTGCACGTCTTATTTTAGATTCTTTATCAGCTTCGGCTTCCAAAATAGCAGCTTCTTTTTTACCTTCAGCAAGAGTAATAGCAGATTGTCTTTCACCTTCAGCTTGAAGAATTAAAGCTCTTTTATTTCTTTCTGCATTCATTTGTTTTTCCATGGCATCACGGATGTCAGCAGGTGGGGTAATATCTTTAATTTCAACTCTGTCTACTTTACAACCCCATTGGTCAGTTGCTTCATCTAAGATAACTCTTAATTTATCATTAATAGCATCACGAGAACTAAATGTATCATCTAAATCCATTTTACCAACAATATCACGGATAGTAGTAATTGCTAAATATTCAATACCTTTCTTTAAACTTTGAATTTCATAAACTGCTTTAGCAGGGTCTGTTACTCTATAGAATACTACAGTATCAATAGTAATAGTAACATTATCTTGTGTAATCACACCTTGTGGTGGAATATCCATTGTTTGCTGTTTTAAACTTACTACACTACGTACATGGTCTACAAATGGAATAATAATGGTAAGACCAGCATCAGCTACTTTATGAAACTTACCAAGTCTTTCTATAATGTATACTTCAGATTGTTTTACGATTTTGATTGTGTTAAATGCAATAATTAAAATGATAACTAATAGGGCTAATAAAATCCACATAAAATTTTCCTCCTCTTATTTATATAAAAATATTAATAACATAAATTAAACATTTTCTTCTACAGGTTTTGATGCTTTAGTAGACACAACCGCTTTTACACCATCGATTGCTAATACAAAAACTTCTGTATCTTTTGGTATAAGCTCTTCTGCTGCACACTTAGCAGACCAAACTTGACCATCCACTTTGATTTGTCCAGTACTTAGCGTAGAGTTGATATCTTGTAAAACAATTGCCTTTTTACCAACAATGGCAAATGCATTAGTTACAACAGTTTTACTTTTCTTATCTAATTTTCTAGCAAGTGGTCTAGTAAAGAAAATAAACACAGCTGAAGAAATAACAAATACAGTAGTTTGAATAATAATATTGTCTGTAAAGAAACTTGTAATCATACCACAGAAACTACCAGCACTTAGCCAAATAACTAAAAATCCTGGAGTAATAATTTCTGCAACGGCAAAAATACCAATTAAAAGTAACCAAACTGTCCACATAGAAATAAATCTCCTATTCTGTTATTAACTTTCTTAACAACAATTCTATTATACTATATTCTAGAACAAATTGGAATATGTTTTGGAAAAAAATGTCGAGGAAGATATTTGATATATTTTGAGTTATAAAAATTAATGAATAAATTATTGTTAAAAAATGTATTTTATGATATAAGGTTGTTAAAAATATTGGGAGAAAAAGATGGAAATAAAACAATATAGGAAAAAAGATAAAGTAATAGAGGAATTAGAGTTAGCAATTGAAAGGAATTATGTAAGAAAATTTTGGATAGGTTGTAAAAGTTAAATAAAATATCTTGATTTCCTAATAAAAACATGTTAGAATATTTAAGAAAATAAGGAAAACCAAGAAAAAAGCAAAGTAAGTAGAAGAAAATTTGAAACAGAGAGATAAACAACTAGCTGAGAGTTTATTATCAAAACTTTTACCTAAATTTCACTTTTTTAGGACTTTTTTTGAAGAGATAAAGTAGGAAAAAGCGTTGGCTACGTTATAGCTATAATGAGATTAGTAAATAAAACTAATAAAATTAGGTGGTACCACGAGTTATTTCGTCCTAAATAGGGATGAGATAGCTCGTTTTTCTTTTTAGCAGGTTAGAAGAAACACCTAAAAATAAGAGGAGGAAAAGCAAAGATGCAAGAGCGAATTTCACAAATCAAAGAAAAGGCTTTAGAAGCAATTCAAAATGCTAAAAATGCAAAAGAACTAGATGAAGTAAGGGTTCAGTATTTAGGAAAAAAAGGAGAACTTACTTTAATTTTAAGAAGTATGGGGGGACTTAGCCCTGAAGAAAGACCAATTGTAGGAAGTTTAGTCAATCAAGTAAGAGATGAATTAGAAACTAAAATTGAAGAAGAAGAAAAAAGCTTTGCTAATAGAGCAATTGAAGAAAGACTAGCAACAGAAAATATAGATGTAACAGAGCCAAGCAAAAAAATGATGTTAGGAAGTGTGCATCCAATTACACAAGTAGTGAATGATGTTAAGGATATTTTTATTGGTATGGGATACCAAATTGCAGATGGACCAGAAGTAGAACTTGCAACATACAATTTTGATAAGTTAAATACTCCACCAGACCACCCAGCAAGAGATGTACAAGATACTTTCTATATTACAGATGATATTGTACTTCGTTCACAAACATCACCAGTGCAAGCAAGAGTCATGGAAACACAAAAACCACCAATTAAGGTTATTTGCCCAGGTGCTGTATACCGTTCAGATAGTGTGGATGCTACTCATTCACCAGTGTTTCATCAAATCGAAGGATTGGTAATTGATAAAAATATTTCTATGGCAGATTTAAAAGGAACTTTAGAAATGTTTGCTAAGAAGTGTTTAGGAGAAAAAACGCAAATTAGATTTAGACCACATCACTTCCCATTTACAGAGCCAAGCGCAGAAGCAGATGTATCTTGTTTCGTATGTGGTGGAAAAGGTTGCAGAGTATGTAAGGGAGAAGGTTGGATAGAACTTTTAGGTTGCGGAATGGTACATCCTAATGTACTTCGTAATTGCGGTATTGACCCAGAAGAATATTCAGGGTTTGCCTTTGGCTTTGGCGTAGAAAGAATTGCCATGGCAAAATTCGGTATTGATGATATGCGTTTATTATATGAAAATGATGTAAGATTTTTAAAACAATTTTAGTGTCGCGCTTGGTGACACATGTTGCACTTGGGGACGTTAGTTTGTGCGACATATGAAGGAGGAAGGTAAATTGAAAGCAAGTATAGAATGGTTAAAAGAATATTCGGATATTGATGTAAGCCCAAAAGAATTAGGGGATATTTTGACAATGACTGGTTCTAAGGTAGAGAACATAGAGGAACAAGGTGGAGATATTCAGAATGTAGTAGTAGGAAAGATTTTGGAAATTAAACCACATTTGGATTCTGATCATATGGTAGTAACAAAAGTAGATGTAGGAGATGGAGAAATTGTACAAATTGTAACAGGAGCAAATAATATTCATGAAAATGATATTGTTCCTATTGCAAAAGATGGTTCGAGTTTGCCAGGTGGGGTACAAATTAAAACAGGTAAATTAAGAGGTGTAGATTCTTGCGGAATGATGTGCTCTGTAGGAGAATTGGGATTAGATATCCATAATTATCCTAATCAAATTGAGAATGGCATTATGATTTTGTCTTCTAAGCAAAATGAGAAAATAGGAAAAAATGAAGAGTTAGAAAAAAGTGTAGGGAAAGATATCAAGGAAGTATTAGGTCTAAATCAAACCATTATTGATTTTGAAATTACACCTAATAGACCAGATTGTTTATCAATTGAAGGTTTAGGAAGAGAAACTGCAGTATCTTTAAATAAAACTTTTAAAAATCCACATAAAAACTTGGAGGAAATGAAAGTACCAGATAAAGATAATATTGAGGGATTAACTGTTAGCATTGAAGCTCCAGACCTTTGCTATAGATATATTGCAAGAGTAGTAAAAAATGTTAAAATTGGTCCATCACCAGAATGGATGGTAAAAAGATTAAATGCTTGTGGCGTAAGAAGTATTAATAACATTGTAGATATTACAAACTATGTTATGCTTGAATTAGGGCAACCAATGCATGCTTTTGACATTAACTCTATTGAAGGTAAGCATATTACCGTAAGACGTGCTAAAGCAGATGAAAAAATTACAACTTTAGATGACCAAGAAAGAAATCTAGATGAAACAATGCTTGTTATAGCTGATGAAAAGAAACCAGTGGCAATTGCAGGTGTTATGGGTGGCCAAAATTCTGAAATAGAAGAAGATACAAAAATAGTTGTATTTGAATCGGCAGTGTTCTATGGAGGAAGTGTAAGAAAAACTGCTAAAGCAGTTGGCTTAAGAACAGAAGCCTCAAGTCGTTATGAGAAAGGATTGTCACCTGAAAATGCTTTGAAAGTAGTAAATCGTGCAGTTGAATTAGTAGAAGAATTAGGGGCAGGAGAAGCAGTTGAAGGAAAAATTGATGTATACCCAACAAAACAAAAAGTAAATCAGATTCCTTTACAAGTAGATAGAATTAATAGTTTACTTGGAATTGAAACTACGAAAGAGGAAATGATAGACATTTTAGAAAAACTAGAAATGAAAGTACAAAATGAAACAGTCATTCCTCCATATTTTAGACAAGATGTGGAACAATTAGCAGATGTAGCAGAGGAAGTATTAAGATTTCATGGATATGATAAATTAGGAACAACACTAATCAATAGTGAGACAACTTTAGGAGGAAAGAATAAAGAACAGACCATTCAAGATAAAGTGGCAGCATTATTAGTTAATCTTGGATTATCCGAAATCTGTACTTTTGGTTTCATTAGTGAAAAGGATTTAGCAAAATGTAATATTACAGGGAATAATGAATACTTGAAAGAAGCGGTTCGTATTCAAAATCCATTAAGCGAAGATTATACAGTCATGAAAACGACTTCTATTCCAACAATAATGCAAATGCTTCAAAATAATAACAATTATAAGAACAAAGATGTAAGATTATTTGATATTTCTAGAACATATCAAAATAAAAATGAAGCTATTGGAAAAGGCGAGTTACCTTTAGAAAATAACATTCTAACGATTGGAATGTATAGTGAAAGTGAAGATTTCTATACATTAAAAGGATTAGTAGAAAACATTTTAGAAGTAGCAGGAATGGCAAGATTTGATGTGAGAAAAGAAGTAAACAACAAAATGTATCATCCTGGAAGATGTGCTAATATTAATGTGGGAAATGATGTTGTTGCTACTCTAGGAGAAGCAAATCCATTATTAACTAGAAATTATGATATTTCACAAAGAATATTACTAGCAGAAATTAACTTAGATAAGATTGCTAAATATGCAAGAAGCAATAAAAAATATGCACCAATTACTAAATTCCCAGCAGTGGAAAGAGATATTAGTATGTTAGTGGACGAATCTGTAGAGGTAGGAAAAATAGAAGCGATTATTCAAAAGAAATCAAAGAAAATGTTAGAGGAAGCAAAATTATTTGATATTTATAGAAGTGAAAAATTAGGAGAAGACAAAAAGAGTGTTGCATATAGTTTGAAATTCAGAGTTCCTGACAGAACTTTAAAAGATGAGGAAATTAATAGCGTTATGACAGAGATTATAGCTGAATTAGAAAAAAGTTTAGGTGCAGAACTTAGAAAATAAGCGGAAAAGTTATATGGCGATAATCGATTGTTGAAAGACTATGATGGGAAGATAGAAGAGTTAGATTAAAAAAAGCAATAGCTACTTGAAAGATAAGAGCTATTGCTTTTTCTATGAATTTTAAAAGTGTTCAATCCACTTCGTTAAAATCTCTTTTGCAAGATTTGCAGTTTGATTATCTTTGTCAAACATAGGGTTGTATTCCACTAAATCAGCAGACTTAATGATATTTGAATATTTTACAATTTCATCTACTAGTTCATATGTTTCTTTTAAGTTTATACCATCTATAGAAGGAACAGAAACACCAGGAGCAACAGTAGGATCAATTAAATCTAAATCAAAACTGATGTGAACTCCATTTGTCCCATTAGAAGCAATTTCAAAAGCTTTTTTACAAATTTCTTCTACTCCATATTTCTGAATATCTTTAGTAGAAAATACAGTAACACCAGATTCTAAAACATTACTCCATTCCCAAGGGTCAATATCTCTTCCACCAACAATAACAGTATGTTTCGGGTCATAAAAAGGACCTTGGTGAAAATCTGCTAAAATATCTTTTTCAAAATGGGTAGCAACTGCTAAAGGAAGTCCATGTAAATTTCCTGTAACGGAAGTAGCATATGTATTATAATCGGCGTGGGAGTCAAACCAAATGATACCTAAATTTTGATGTTTTTTAATAGATGCTAAGCTAGAAGCAATTGCGATAATATGGTCTCCACCTACTGTTAGAGGAAATTCATTATCTTCTAGTATTTGTAATACCTGAGAATATAATTTCTGGTTAAACTCATTAATTTGTTCTAAATTTCTTTTTTCATTTTTAGTATCTAATGCTTTAACAGATAATACTAAATCATGCATTTTTTTCTGATACAGTTTTGTGTTTTCCTCAGACATTTTTTCTTCAAAGTGTAGTTCATGCATGGCAAGTAATAAACGATTAAATTCTTGTACAAAGTCATCTATTTCTTGACATGTAGCTATTGGATTTTTAGGATTAGCTTGTTCTTTTGTCTGATTATCTTTTAATGTATAGCAATGTGAAACTGTGCTGTTAGAACATAAATCCTTTGTTAGTATTTGGGCTCCTAAGCTAGCACCATTTACGTGAACGCCCAAATCAGTGCAAGCATTGATAATTGCAATTTTTTTCATTATTTGTTAACCTCTGTATTAATTTTCTTTTGGACATAGCAATGATAATTATCAAATGCTAGTAGTCACAATATATGAATTATATCATAGAAATAGAAAACGTCAATAAAATGAAAAATTAATTTTTTATTTATTGAAAAAGTAAGACTTTTATGCTATAACTAAAATATGGGGGATAGTAAATCCTTAAAATATAAATAAAATCCAAATAGGAGGAAATAGCAAATGGCAAAAGAACAAAAAAATAGAAATATAGGAAAATTAGCAACAAAAATTATGGCAATTATATTAGCTGCTATGATGGTGTTATCTATTGCAGCAACATTAATTTTTTATATTGTAGCAAGATAATGAAAAAAGAGGTAATATATGTTTGAAAATATAAATATCAGTTGGACTGGGATTTGGCAAGCATTTACAGGGTATATGGTGGACCTATCTCAAAATCCATTTAGGCTAATAACATTAATACTAGATTTAGTAATTGTAGGTTATTTAATTTACAAGTTTGTATTGTATGCTAAAAAAACAAGAGCATGGCAATTATTGAAAGGTATTGTATGGATTATTGCTATTGTGGTTTTAAGTGAAGTATTACAATTGAGAATTTTGAATTTCTTTTTAACCTTTTTTATGCCTTATGGAGTTATTGCTTTAATCGTTATCTTTCAACCAGAGCTTAGAAGAATGTTAGAGCAAATAGGAACTAACAGAATTACAAAGTATTTTGGGTTTGATAAAGATTTAGCAACTAAAACAAAGGAAGATATTTATAAAATAGTTATTGCTGCAACAGAACTTGCTAAATCAAAAACAGGTGGCTTAATTGTTTTAGAAAGAGATATTCAAATTAATGATATTGCTGATACTGGTGTAAGAATCGGCTCGGAAGTTTCACCACAACTGATTGTAAACTTGTTTACACCCAATACGCCATTACATGATGGAGCAGTTATTATAGCGAATAATAAAATTGCAGCAGCAGCTTGTATTTTACCGTTAGCAGATGATAAAGATATTGCAAAAGAATTAGGAACCAGACACCGTGCAGGTTTAGGAATTTCTAAAGAATCTGATGCAATAGCTGTCATTATTTCTGAAGAGACTGGCAAGATTTCAGTTGCCAAAGAGGGAACTTTAATTGTAGATGTGAAAGAAGATAGTTTGAAAAATATTTTAATTAAACATATTGTTACAAAGAGATTTGGTGACGAAAAGTTGAAAAGAGTAGAAAAAGTAAAGGCAAGAAAGCAACAAAACATAGAACAAAATAAATTAGAAAAACGAAAAGAAGCAGAGAAAAGAGAAGAAAAGTAAAATAAAAAAGATACTGTGTAATAAAAACATAGTATCTTTTTTAAAATTCTATAAACTGATAAACTGCTTCTGCAAAACCGCCATCACTAGCAGAATTTTTAGTAGTATAATTAGCTACTTCCTTAACAGGTTCGTAAGCATTAGCAACAGCAATACCCACACCAGAGCTTTTTAATAAATCAATATCATTTAAGTTATCACCAATGGCCATAGTGTCATTGGTGTTAATTTTTAGATAGTCTTTTAAGAAATTCAAAGCAGAACCTTTACCAATATGTTGTGGAGCTATACAAAAATAATCATATTCTTTATTTAATAATTCATCTTTGTAATTTCCTTTTTTAGAAATAAATTGAACTGTTAAAGTCGATTTACTTTCCAATTCAGAACGAATTTCTTCTAAGTTATTTTCTGTTGATAAAATAACATTAAAAATGGTAAGATTATGTTCGTGAATATATTGCAATAAGTTTTTTACAATATAAAAAGAAAGTTCAGTTTTGCTATTATGCAACATTAAATTGAAAGATGTGTCATATTTTCCAAAAACAGAATGTTGTGATTTAAAATATGTTGCATAATTACGAAGGTCCATATATTTTAATTCTTCCGTAATGACAAAATTATCTCCATAAGCATGAATGTGTAAGTGGTGCTTTCCTGCTAATTGATAGCAGAAAGTTAATTCTTCCATTGTTAAACAATGACGATAAATTTCTTTTTGTTCTTTTAAATCAATAATTTGTGTACCATTTCCAAAAATGCCATATTGAGCATTGCATTGATTGCAAATATCTTTTGAGATAGCATAACTTTTCCCCGTGCAGATAGCAAGAGGAATACGTTTATTTTGTATTGTTTTAATAGCTTCTAAATTTGCTTGTGGAATGGAATTATCTTGAGCTAGCATAGTTCCATCCAAATCAGTTGCAATTAGTTTAATTGACATAATTTTCACTCCATTACTTATTATGCAGGAAAAATCTGGATTTGTCAAGTGTGTCAGTTAGGGGACGTTAGTTTAACTGACATTCTACCATTTTTTACCAAAATGTCAGTTAAACTAACGTCCCCTAACTGACAAGTTGCAATAAAAGTAAAAGTATAGTATGATAAGGCAAATAAATAAAAGGAGAAAACAAATGAGAAATATAAAATTAACAATTGAATATGAGGGAAAGGACTATAACGGTTGGCAAAAGCAACCAAACCATTTGAATATTCAAGGAGAAATAGAAAGAGCAATTCAAAGTGTAACAAGAGAGGAAGTGGAATTAATAGGTTCTGGAAGAACTGACGCAGGAGTACATGCTTTTGGACAAGTGGCAAACTTTAAAATAGAATCAGACTTTCCAATTGAGAAAATGGCAACAGCCATTAATTCACAATTAAAAAAGTCTATTCGCATTTTAAAAGCAGAAGAAGTGCCAATAGAATTTCATAGTCGTTATCATTGTCACAAAAAAACTTATGCCTATATTATAGATAACTCAGAACAAGGGATGGCTATTTATAGAAATACAACTTATCATGTATCACAACCATTAGATGTAGGAAAAATGCAAGAAGCGGCAAATTATTTAGTGGGAGAACATGACTTTGGTAGCTTTAAATCGAGTGGAACTAGTAGTAAAAGTAGCGTAAGAACAATTTATCAAGCACAAGTCTTAAAAGAACAAACAAGAGTTATTATCATGCTAACAGGAAATGGCTTTTTATATAACATGGTTCGTATTATAGCAGGAACTTTAGTAGAGATAGGACTAGGAAACAGAGAGCCAAAAGAGATGAAAGCGATTTTAGAAGCAAAAGATAGACAAAAGGCAGGAAAGACATTAGCAGCACAAGGACTATTTTTAATGCATGTAGATTATGAAGAAAAGAAAGTTTGCGACCAAGAATTGTAACCAAAAAACAAAAAGTAACATAAAATATAACAGATAGAAAAAATAAAAGAATAGGAGAAAGACATATGAATACTTTATTGATATTTTTTGCTTTTCCTGTTGCTACTGTTATATTAGCAATTGTGTTACAAAAAGTATTAAAAAATCCACTTTTAGTAGCAGCAACATTTTTTGCCATTTTCTTAGTGATAACATTTGCATTCTTTGACGCAAGTTTTTTAGTATATGCTATATTATATGCTATTTTAGCTTATGTAACAGCTGTGCTATCCGCATGGATTTGCAGATTACTTAGAATATTAGAAAATCAAAATACAGGAAATTGTAGGATTATTGAAAGACCAATAACCATAAACAATACGAGTCCTTGTAATAGTGTTAATTTAGCCAATGAGGCAACTTTAGTACCAACACAGGCAAGAAGACCAAATTATAACTGCAACTGTAATTGCAATTGTGGGTGTGGAAGAAGATAGGGAGAAGGAAAGAGAAAAGTTAGAAAGATAGCTTTTCTTTTTTTGTTTTATAAATATTAATCTAAAGCTTAATATTTTTCAAAGTAATCTATTGACATTTTGTGACATGTTTTGCTAAAATAAAACAAAATGTTATGGATTGATTGATGAAAAAATATAATGAGAACTAGAATATTTTTCATTAAATTAAGAAATATTAAAACAAAAGATTTATGCAATGAATTGAGAAAAAATAACAAAATACAAAGTGCATAAAAAAGAAACGGAGGAAATAGAAGGGATGAAAGAAAAATTAAGGAAGAAGCAAGAGGGTATCACACTTGTAGCATTAGTAGTAACTATAGTAGTATTACTTATTTTAGCAGGAATCACCATCATGTATACAATGGGAGAAAACAGTATATTTAAAAAGGCGCAAGAGGCAAAAAACAAAACAGCAGAAGCCATAAAAAATGAACAAGAATATATGAATGAAGTAGATAATATGGTAGATAAATATATGAATGGAACAGGAAATGGAGGAGGGCCAGATACTCCAACAGAACCAGAAGAAGTG
>JAAWKZ010000021.1 GCA_022797635.1 Clostridia bacterium | reverse complement strand
CACATACCATTTTGTAAGAAAAAATGTCATTATTGTGACTTTTGTTCTTATGAAGGAAAAGAAAGTTATATTCCAAGATATATGAAATGTTTAAAACAAGAAATTGAAGAAGTAGGGCAAGCAAATAAGCAAGATACAATAGAAGGAAAGGACAAGTCCTTTTTAGTGAATACTATCTATATAGGAGGAGGAACTCCGTCGTTATTAGATAGTAAATATATTGTCGAAATCATGCAAACAATTCAAGGGAATTTTGAAGTGGCGAAAGAAGCAGAAATTACAATAGAAGCAAATCCAGGGACAGTGACACTCGAAAAACTACAAGCCTATTTTGAAAGTGGAATAAATCGCATTAGTATTGGTTTACAGTCTACCTATGATACTTTGCTAAAGCAGTTAGGAAGAATACATACTTATCAAGAATTTTTAGACACTTATTATTTAGCAAGACAAGTAGGATTTGAAAACATCAATGTCGATTTGATGTTAGGGTTACCAAATCAAACGATTCAAGAAATTCAAAATTCAGTAGAAGAAGTAATTGGTTTAGATCCAGAACATATTTCGCTATACTCTTTAATAGTAGAAGAGGGAACAAAGTTAGAAAATCAAATACAAAATGGAGAATTAACTTTGCCAGATGAAGCATTAGAAAGAGAGATGTATTGGAAAACAAAACAGTTATTAAAAGAAAATGGATATATCCATTATGAAATTTCAAATTTTGCAAAAAAAGGTTATCAGTCAAAACATAATAACCATTGCTGGGAACAAAAGGAATATATAGGGTTTGGTGCAGGTGCACATTCCTATACAAACAGAATTCGATATTCGAATAAAGAAGAGATTGAAGAATATATTAAAAATTATGAAGAAGGAAGAATAGAAAATAACTTTGTTTTCCATGAAAAGCAGAATCAAGAAGCAGTGCAAAAGGAGTTTATGCTATTAGGTCTTAGAAAAATAGAAGGAGTTAGTATACAAGAATTTAAAAGTAGATTTGTTGCAAATCCTATCTATTTATATCATGACCAGCTAGAAAAACTAACAAAAGAAGACTTAGTAGAAATAGATGGAAACAGTATTAAACTAACAAAAAAGGGAATTGATTTAGCAAATTTAGTATGGGAAGAGTTTATATAAATTTAGAAAAAGCACTTGTAATATTTAGCAAATTTATGTATAATAAAATTGCTCTAAGCATAAGAATAAAATAAAGAAAATATTGGAGGAATGAAAATGGAAGAAAATAATAACCCAATTCAAGAATCAGGAGTAAAAACAGAGGAGTATACAGCGCAAACAACACAAAATGTAGGAACAAGAAAACAAAATTCTATGGCTTTAACAAGTTTTATCCTTTCATTAGTTGGACTTATTATAGCAGGATTACCTTGTGGAATTGTTGCTGTTATTACAGGTATTGTAGGACTTGTTAAATTTGACGCTACAAAGGAAAAAGGAAAAGGATTTGCTATTGCTGGTTTAATAATAGGTGTTATTGATGTAGTAGCAGTTATCATTAGTACTATTGCAAGAGTAGCAGCTTTAGTATAGAAGATAATGAAAATAGGAGGATTGGTTTAAAGAAATAAGCCAATCTTTTTTCGTGTTCACAAAAAATTCATAGTTTTTTTAGCAATTGATATTGACAACTGCTAAAAATGGATATAATATATAGAAAGTTTAGCAGTCAAAAACAAAGAGTGCTAATTAGGAGATAATTTTCAAGTATCCCTAAGGAAAGGGGGAACATTGGAAGAAAGAAAAAAGAAAATATTACAAGCGATTATCGATGAGTACATTAGTACTGCGGAACCAGTCAGTTCAGGAGCCCTAGTTAGTAAATATGGACTGGATTGCAGTAGTGCTACAATTCGAAATGAAATGTCTGAATTAGAAAGAATTGGCTACTTAGATAAACCACATACTTCTAGTCGGAAGAATTCCATCAGCAAGAGGCTACCGTTTCTATGTAGACGAACTCATTAAAGAAGATGATATTAGTTTAGAAGAAATTAAATATATTCAGTCAAAAATGGAAACTAGGGTAAATGCCATAGAAGACCTAACTAAAATTGCTACTAATACTTTATCAGAAATTACCCATTACACTTCAGTAGCAGTTGGACCAAAAACAGGAATTCAAAATATTGAAGAAGTGAAATTTGTGTTATTAGGCATAAGAATGCTAATGGCAGTAATTCTTACGGACACAGGAATTGTAAAAGAAACAATTATCAAATTTGACGAAGATATTACAGAAGATCAAGTAAACACTTTGAATTTTATCTTTAATAACAAGCTAAAAGGAAAGCCATTAGAAGCGATAGATAAGCCATTAGAAGAATATATTTTTTCTGAAATGAATTATAGTTTAGAAGTGATTAAACCAGTCATGGAACAGTTGAACAAGGTTATTCATGAGGAGTCAAAAGTATATTTAGAAGGAACTAATAAAGCTTTTGAACTTCCAGAGTTTAGAAGTCTAGAAGTAGCTAGAAATTTTATTAATTTAATAGATACCAAAGAAATTGTATTAGACCTATTAAATACGGGATTTGCGAACGACATCAATGTGTATATTGGTGATGAACAAGAAAATGAACAATTAAAGGATTTTAGTATTGTTACTTTTAAACACCGTTATCAAGATAAAGACTTAGGAACTATTGGTATTATAGGACCAAAAAGAATGGACTATTCCAAAGTAATTTCTGTTATGAAATATATTAGTAAAAAGTTGAATGGCGAATAATGTCAGTTTTGGGACGTTCCTTTTTCTGACAAAAGTGTCAGACTGGGGACACACCTTCAAACAAGCAAAGAAAGGAAAGTGAGAAAAGCATGAGTGAAAAAGAAGAATTAACAGAAGAAAAAAAAGAAATGATAGAAAACACTGATGAAGTGATAGAAATTAAAAAGCAGAATGAAACTTTAAAAATTCAGTTAGATGAAACAGATGATAGGCTAAGAAGAGTAGCAGCAGAATTTGACAATTACAAAAAAAGAACTCTAAAAGAAAAAGAAGGAATGTATGAATCTTTAATGGGAGATGTCATTTCTCGTTTATTACCAGTCATAGATAATTTAGAAAAAGCAGTATCTAGCCCAACAGAAGATGAAAATTATAAACAGGGGGTAGAATTGGTATTAAAACAATTTAAAGATGTATTAACAGCAAATGGAGTAAAAGAAATTGAGGCAGTAGGAAAAACCTTTGACCCAGAGCTTCATGAAGCAGTAAGTTTAATACAAGATGATAATTTGGGAGAAAAAGAAATTAAGGAAGAATACCGTAAAGGATATATGATAGGTGATAAGGTAATACGCCATTCTATGGTTGTGGTTGCTAATTAATGATTTTAATTTTAAAATATATAAATACTTTAAGGTGTGTCCCTAATCTGACAAGTTTGTCAGAAAAAGGAACGTCCCTAAAGTGACAAAGAAAGGAAGTAAAAAGATTATGGGAAAAATTATAGGAATTGACTTAGGAACAACTAACTCATGTGTAGCAGTAATGGAAGGAGGAGAGCCAGTTGTTATTCCTAACGCAGAAGGAAACAGAACAACACCATCTGTTGTTGCATTTTCAAAAAATGGAGAAAGATTAGTAGGACAAATTGCAAAACGTCAAGCAGTTACTAATCCAGATAACACAGTAATCTCTATTAAAAGAGATATGGGAACAAACAGAAAAGTAAAAATTGAAGGAGAAGAATTTTCTCCACAAGAAATTTCTGCAATGACATTACAAAAATTAAAAACAGATGCAGAAAATTATTTAGGAAGTCCTGTAACGCAAGCTGTTATTACAGTACCTGCTTACTTTAGCGATAGCCAAAGACAAGCAACAAAAGATGCTGGAAAAATTGCAGGATTAGAAGTATTAAGAATTATCAATGAACCAACAGCAGCAGCTTTAGCTTTTGGCATGGATAAAGAAGACCAAGACCAAAAAATCATGGTATATGATTTAGGTGGAGGAACATTCGATGTATCTATCTTAGATATTGGTGATGGTGTATTTGAAGTATTAGCAACTAATGGAAACACAAAACTTGGTGGAGATGACTTTGACCAAAGAATTATTGACTACCTAGTAGCAGAATTCAAAAAATCAGATGCTATTGATTTAACAACTGATAAAATGGCAATGCAAAGATTAAAAGAAGCAGCAGAAAAAGCTAAAATTGAGCTTTCTGGAATGCAACAAACACAAATTAACTTACCATTCATTACAGCAGATGCTACTGGACCAAAACATATGGATATCACTTTAACAAGAGCTAAATTTGAAGAATTAATCCATGACTTAATTGAAGCAACAAAAATTCCAGTAGAAAAAGCTATGAAAGATGCAGGAGTAACTGCAAATGATTTACACAAAATCCTATTAGTAGGTGGTTCTACTAGAGTTCCAGCTGTTCAAGAAGCTGTAAAGAAACTTACAGGAAAAGACCCAGACAAAGGAATTAACCCAGATGAATGTGTTGCTATTGGTGCAGCCATTCAAGGTGGTGTATTATCAGGAGATGTTAAAGATCTAGTATTATTAGATGTAACACCATTATCACTAGGTATTGAAACATTAGGTGGAGTTACTACGAAATTAATTGAAAGAAATACAACTATCCCAACTAAAAAATCACAAGTATTCTCAACAGCAGCTGATGGTCAAACAAGTGTTGAAATTCACGTATTACAAGGTGAACGTGAAATGGCAGCAGATAACAAAACTTTAGGAAGATTCCAATTAACAGGAATTCCAGCAGCACCACGTGGAGTACCACAAATTGAAGTAACATTTGATATTGATGCCAATGGTATTGTACACGTATCAGCAAAAGATATGGCAACAGGAAATAGCCAACAAGTAGCTATTACAGCAAGCACAAACTTAACAGATG
Source organism: Clostridia bacterium (assembly GCA_022797635.1). Lineage (GTDB taxonomy): Bacteria > Bacillota > Clostridia > TANB77 > CAG-508 > CAG-273. Next base: position 6,852 of record JAAWKZ010000021.1, on the reverse strand, counting down.
AAGATATTGAAAAAGCTGTAAAAGATGCAGAAGCACATGCAGCAGAAGATAAGAAGAGAAAAGATGAAATTGAAGCTAGAAATAATGCAGAAAGCTTAGTATATAACAGTCAAAAAACATTAGATGATTTAGGTGATAAAATCAGTGGAGAAGAAAAAGCAAAAGCTGAAACTGAAATTGCTAATGTAAAAAAAGCATTAGAAGGATCTGATGTAGAGGCAATTAAATCTGCTACAGAAAAACTAACAACAGTATTTTATTCTATTTCAGAAAAACTATATCAACAAACAGCAGCAGCTAACAATGCAGCAAGTGGAGAAGCAGGAACAGAAGGACCACATACTGACGAAAATGGAGACATCCATGACGCAGAGTATAAGGTAGATGAAGATAAATAAATAAAAATGTCGCACTTGGGGACGTTAGTTTGTGCGACATCTGTCCCGAAATGCGACAAATTAGGAGAAGACGATGGCAAAAAGAGACTATTATGAAGTACTTGGTGTAGATAAAAATGCAAGTGATGATGAGCTAAAAAAGGCTTATCGTCGCTTAGCTAAAAAATATCATCCAGATGCTAACCCTGATAATAAGGCAGAAGCAGAAGCCAAGTTTAAAGAAGTAAATGAAGCTTATGAGACATTATCTGATAGCCAAAAAAGAAGAATGTATGATCAGTTTGGACCAGAGGGACCACAAGGTTTTGGTGGAGGTAACCCATATGGAAATGGTACATATACATATTCAACAGGTTTTGACGGCTTTAGTGACTTTGGAGATTTAGGAGATATCTTTTCTTCCTTCTTTGGAGGAGGTTTTGGAGGCGCTCGAGGTGGTACAAGACAAAATGGACCTAGAAAAGGAACTGATTTGCAATATGAGTTAGAAATTAGTTTTGAAGAATCTTTTTTAGGAACAGAAAGATATGTAACTATCAATCGTAAAGAAACTTGCAATACTTGTCATGGAGAAGGTAGTAAACCAGGTACACATCCAGAAACTTGTAGTGTTTGTCATGGAAGTCGGTCAAATTAAGCAAATTCAAACTACTATTTTAGGGCAAATGCAAACAATGAGAACTTGTACAAACTGCCATGGAACAGGAAAGATTATTAAAGAACCTTGTGAAACTTGTAAAGGAAAAGGTACAGTTCGTAATCAAGTAAGATTATCTGTGAAAATTCCAGCAGGAGTGGATGATAATCAAACAATTGTATTACGTGGAGAAGGTGAACCAGGAGAAAATGGTGGACCAAAAGGAGATTTATACTTAACTATTCATGTTAAAAAACATAAACTTTATACAAGAAAAGGAAACAATGTACTTTGTGAAATTCCAATTACTTTTACACAAGCAACATTAGGTGCAGAGCTTCGTATCCCAATGGTAGATGGAACCGATGAAATGTATACCATACCAGATAGTACACAAACAGGAACAAAGTTTATTATCCGAGATAAAGGGTTCAAGGCTATTAATGGCAATGGGCAAGGAGATTTTATCTTTACAGTTCAAGTTCAAGTACCTAAGAAATTAACTGCTGAGCAACGTGAGCTTTTATTACAACTTGCTAAAACCATGAATGAGCAGCCACCAGTAAAGAAAAAGGGGATTTTTGGATAAGAAAGGAAAAAGAAAAATATGAAAAAAGGACTTTTAATTACCTTGATTGTAATTGCAGCCATACTATTAATTGGTGGAATTACAGTAGTTTCTACTTATAACAGAATGCTTACCAAAAGTGAAGAAGTGGATGGAAAATTTGCAGACATTGATAATCAATTACAAAGAAGAGCAAATTTAATTCCAAATTTAGTCAATACAGTAAAGGGATATGCAAAACAAGAACAAGACATTGTAAATTCAGTAACAGAAGCAAGAAGCAAATTAGCAGGAGCCAAAAGCATTGAAGAAAAATCAAATGCTAATACCGAACTAACTAATACTTTAAATCGTTTATTAGTAGTTGTTGAAAATTATCCAGATTTAAAATCTTCTCAAAACTATATGCAATTATCAGATGAATTAGCAGGAACTGAGAATAGAATTAGCCAAGCAAGGAGACAACATAACGAGGCAGTCAAAGAATATAACTTAAGTATTCGTAAATTTCCAGCAAGTATCATTGCAGGTATGTTTAATTTCGATAAGAAACCATACTTTGAAGCAGAAGAAGGAAGTAATAAAGTTCCGGAGGTTAATTTTGATTAAACAAGTTTTAAAAATAAATAAAATTGAAAACCAAAGTAAGAAAAGGCAAAGAATTCAGTTTGCCTTTTTTCTGCTATTTCTCATTCTCATTTTGAGTAATATGACAAGTGTAACGCTTGCAGCCGTAGTAAGTCCGACATCGGATTTCTATGTCAATGACAATGCAGGTGTTTTGACAAGCCAGACTAAGCAATATATCATGGATACAAATGTAGAACTTCAAAAAAAGACAGGAGCCCAAATTGTAGTAGTAACAGTAAAATCATTAGATGGAATGAGTATTGAAGATTATGCGTATCAACTATTTAATAGTTGGGGCATTGGAGATAAAACTAAGGATAATGGCTTACTACTATTGTGTTCTTATGGCGACAGGAAGTTTCGCGTAGAAGTGGGGTATGGGCTAGAAGGAAAATTGCCAGATGGTAAAACAGGAAGAATGCAAGATGAATATATTATTCCATATTTAAGAAATAACAATTTTGATGAAGGAATTAGAAATGGGTATAGTGCTTTCTTAAAGGAAGTTGCAGATGAATATGGTGTGACGATTACAGGTTCAGAAAAAGCTGTTAAAAAGGAATTATCAAGTGACAGTTATACTATAATGTATATAATAATGACATTTATTACATTGGTTTTATTCATACTACAATCGAAATTTAGAGGTAGAGGAGGACCATTTATTTTCTTTGGTGGAGGCGGAGGTTTCCATGGTGGAGGATTTTCTGGCGGAGGTGGTTTTCACGGAGGTGGAGGACACTCTGGTGGAGGTGGAAGTTCAAGAAGTTTCTAATTTTCACAAAAATAATCTGATAGAATTAGATAATAAAAATCACTATTACAATAGAAAATAGTGATTTTTTGTTATATGACACACAAAAGTCTTAAAACCGTAAGTGAAATAGCTTAAAAATTTCTTAAAATACTTTTCATTTTATTGAATATAGTATATAATAAGTCTGTAAAAAACGAATTAGCCAGTTCTAAAAGAATTGGGAATATCGTAATATGATCTAACAAGGATAGGAGGACATCCTAATGGGAAATAAAGATAGTGATAAAACAAAGCAATATAAGATAAAAGCAGAGAAGAAAACGAATGGAAAAAAAGAAGGAAAGAAAAAGGGGAAAAAGAAACATTCCAAATTAAAGAAGGCAATTTTAATTTGCTTTATTTTGATGGTTTTAGTAGGACTAACAGGTGTAGGAATTGTAGCAGGAATTTTCCTAAGTGATAAATGGACTTTAACAAGGGAAGAACTAATCGCAAATGAAAATTCAGTTGTATTAGACTCAAAAGAAAAACAAATTGCAGTTCTTTCAGCAAAAGACGGAGATGCAAATAGAAAAATAGTACCTTTTGATAAAATGGGAAAATATACAGCAGATGCTTATGTAGTAATAGAAGATAAAAGATTTTATGAACATGATGGGGTAGATATTTTAAGAACAGGAAAAGCTACAATTAGTTATTTATTACATAAAGCAGATGGTTCTAGTGTTGGTGGTGGAAGTACTATTACCCAACAATTAGTAAAAAATTTGATGAAGGATGATGCAGGAAGTGGTAAAGAAGGAATTGAGAGAAAAATCCGTGAAATGTCAAGAGCATATCAATTAGAAAAAATATTAAATAAGCAAGAAATTCTAGAAAAATACTTAAATGTCATTTTCATAGGTGGACGTCAACTTTGTGGTGTGGAATACGGCGCACAATATTATTTTGCAAAATCAGCAAAAGACTTAGATTTAGCAGAGTCTTGCTTTTTAGCAGGTATTAACCATTCACCAAATGCGTATAACCCATATAATAAAGAACTAGACAATAGCGAGAAAATTAAAACAAGAACAAAATTTGTATTAGATTTGATGAAAGAACAAAACAAGATAAGTGATAACCCAGAAGAGGCAGAGAAAATTTATAATGAAGCACTAGCAAAAATAGAAAAGGGATTTAAATTCAAGCAAGGAAAGTTTGATTTTGAAAATACAAATTCGTATTTTGTAGAACGAGCAGTTATAGAAGCAGCCCAAGACTTGGCAAAACAAAAAGATATTGATTATAAAGAAGCAGTTAATATTATTAGAGGTGGGGGATATAAGTTATATACAACACAAGATACTGCTATTCAAAAAACAGTAGTAAATGAAATGGCAAAAAAGAGTTATGTAGAATCAAGAACAGCAACATGGAAAGGAGACAACGGAAAAAACATTACAAAAAAAGTACAAACACAAGCAGGAATGACAATTATTGATTTTAAAACTGGTAAAGTAGTTGCAATGGGAGGAGCTTTTGGAAGTGATGTAGGAACAAATAATAATTATGCTATGACAGAAAGACAAACGGGTTCTTCTATTAAACCTTTGGCAAATGTTTCAACAGGACTAGAAGAAAAAGTAATTCAAGCTTCTACTGTGTATGAAGATACAACTACTGAATTTGCAGGAGTAAATGGTGGAAGGAGTTATAGACCTAAAAATGCAGGTGGATATCAAGGTTTATGCACAGTTAGAAAATCAATAGAGGTTTCTTCTAATATTGTTAACATTAAAATTCTTTCTAATATTGGAGCTAAAACAGTAGTTGACTATTTACACTCTTTTGGTTTGAGTACATATACTGTGGAAGAAGATGGTGTATTATCATTAGCAATTGGTGGTGCAAGTCATGGTTCAAGTACTTTACAAATGGCAGCAGCATATGCAGCACTTGCCAATGATGGTGTATATATCGAGCCTACTTTCTATAATAAGTTAGTAAATGCTGATGGAGAAACCATATTAGAGTCAGAGCAAGAAAAACATAGAGTGATTTCAGCAGCAAATGCATATATTGTAAAACAAATTATGATGGATGTTGTAACAGGAGCACAAGGTACAGCAAATGAATGTTATATGGCGAATTTTGATGTGGCAGCTAAAACTGGTACAACAGAAAATGATGGAGATACATGGCTTTGCGGAATTACACCATATTATGCAGCAGCAACATGGAATGGATTTCCAGAAAGTAATAGCATTCCATTATATAATGTTGGTAATGCAAGAAAGCTTTGGGCGAATGTTATGAAATCAGTTCATAAAAACAAGAAAGCAGCTAGATTTAAAAAGCCAGGCAATGTAGTAACAAGAAGTGTATGTAGAACTTCAGGAAAGCTAGCAACAAAGAATTGTGGTAGCACTTATACAGAGTACTTTACAGAGGATAACCTACCAAAGACTTGTGATGGACATGAGGCAGAAAAAATCTGTAAAGAGACAGGAAAATTAGCAAATCAATATTGCCCAGAGGTCGAAGAAAAAGTATTTGCTAAAAAACCAGAAAAAGAGCAAAATGCAGGTTGGAAAGTAGTGGGAAAAGATAAATATAGTGTTCCTACTGAAAAGTGTACAAAGCATAATGAAGAAACGAATAAAGTGGTGGTAGAAAATGTGGTTGGAAAGACTGAAGCAGAAGCAAGAACAATACTCGCGGGGCTTACTATTACAGTAATAGAAGGTCATGATGCTACATTAGCAAATGGAGTAGTATTAACACAAAGTCTAGAAGCAGGAACAAAGGTAGAAAAAGGAGTTGCTATTACCATTACAGTAAATAGAATAACCACGACAGAGCCAGGTGGAGAAAATCCAGGTGATAATACTATAACTCCACCTAGTGGTGGAGATAATCCAGGAGGCACAACAAATCCTGGTGGTGGAACTACCACGAATCCAGGAGGAACGACTCCAACACCTTAATGAACAATATTTATGGTGTTGCTTTGAAGAAATTGGAAATAAAGGAGAGACTAACTTATGCCAGTTCAATTTTATAATACCCTAACAAGACAAAAGGGAGAATTTAAACCATTAGAAGGAAACACGGTCCGCATTTATTCATGCGGGCCAACCGTGTATAGTTATGCCCATATTGGAAACTTTAGGGCATATATTTTTATGGACACTCTAAGAAGAGTACTACAATACAATGGATACGAATTAAATCATGTTATGAATATTACTGATGTGGGGCACTTAGAGTCAGACGCAGATGAAGGCGAAGACAAAATGGAAAAGGCTGCAAGAAAAGAAAATAAGGACCCATATGAAATTGCAAAATACTATACAGAAATTTTCTTTCGTGATATGCAAAGACTTCATATCCAAAGACCAGAAACAATTGCAAAAGCAACAGAGCATATTTCAGAAATGTTAGAATTTGTACAAGGATTAGTAAAAAACGGATATGCTTATGAAACAAGTAGAGGTATTTATTTTGATATTTCAAAATTAGACAAATATCCAGTATTATCTAATCGAAACATTGATGAACAAATTGCAGGTGCGAGAGTAGATGTAGATGAAGAAAAAAGAAATCCATATGATTTTGCTTTATGGATTAAAGCACCAGAAACACATATCATGAAATGGGAGAGTCCATGGGGACTATCCTATCCAGGTTGGCACATTGAATGCTCAGCTATGGGAAGAAAATATTTAGGTGATGAGTTTGATATTCATACAGGTGGAATTGACCATATTCCAACACATCATGAAAATGAAATTGCACAAAGTAAAGGGCTAACAGGAAAGGTTCCTGCAAAATGTTGGATGCATGTGGAATTCCTACAAGTAGATGGTGGAAAAATGTC
>JAAWKZ010000004.1 GCA_022797635.1 Clostridia bacterium | reverse complement strand
TCACAATCTTTCAATTTCTTTTTCATGTAATCTGTATCTTCACTTTTATCAATCCATAATCCCTTTTCTTTTTGATAATAGTCAGAATCTAAGACTAATTTAAAAGATAAATCTAGTAAATCTTTGTAAGTATAGGAGATTTCTGGCTCTTCTTCTATCTTTTCTCCCTTTTTTGCTTTTTCCCATCTCTTTGTCAATTCTTCTTGGCTCTTTAATCCTAAAGTGTATAGTGTATAATCATCAATTTCATAATCACTATTCACAATTAGCACTACTTCATTATATTTCTCTGGCCATTTTCCTTCTACCATATCATATTGTGATTGCAATAGTTCTTTATTATCTAACATTTCTGTCCATACGTTAGTATTCATAATACTCATAGAACTTCCACCCATCATTGCCATAGGAGAATTTTGATGTGCCTCTTGCATAGCTCCCATTCCCATACTATCCATAACAGTACTAGGATTAACTCTTACAATTCCATCTTTTGTATCTTCTTTATATAAATTCAAATCTAAGTTATAGTTGTATTTAATACTATTACTATTTTTTACAATCTCATTGTCTTCTTGTTCTAAAAACTTTTTTAACTCAGTCAAATTGTTATTTTCCATCTTGTTAGAAAGAGTTGTCATCATTTCTGACATAACATTACGTGAATAAATCTTTCCCTCTTCTCTTTGCTTTTCCTCGTTTTCCATTGACATCATCTTTTCTATCATACTAGAAGTATCAATCACAGCCTCCTCAATCGTAATTGGGTAAGAAGATAATGTATCTTCTTCTACTTTTGCAATATAGTTTCTCATTCCAGTAGAAATAGCAAGAATTAGGGCAATACCAATAATTCCAATACTTCCTGCAAAAGAAGTAAGCAAGGTTCTTCCCTTTTTAGTTAATAAGTTATTCAAACTTAAGTTCAAAGCAGTAAAGAACTTCATAGAAGTACGTCTGGTTTCTTTACTATCGTTAATTTCCTGCTTTTCTTGAATATAGGGATTAGTATCATCTAACATTGTTCCATCTGTAATTCTAATGATTCTAGTAGAATATTCTTCTGCCAAATCTGGATTATGGGTTACCATGATGACTAACTTATCTTTTGCAATTTTCTTCAAAATCTCCATAACCTGTTTACTTGTTTCTGTGTCCAAAGCACCTGTTGGCTCATCTGCCAAAATAATTTCTGGGTTATTTACAATTGCTCTAGCTATTGCCACTCTTTGCATCTGTCCACCTGACAATTGATTTGGCTTTTTGTATACTTGCTCTTTTAACCCAACCTCTTCTAATGCTTTAATCGCTCTTTCTTTTCTCTCTTTTTTGCTAACACCTGATAGAGTAAGTGCTAATTCCACATTAGAAAGAACAGTTTGATGTGGTATTAAGTTATAGTTTTGAAATACAAATCCAACAGAATAATTACGATAAGCATCCCAATCCCTATCTTTAAATTCTTTGGTAGACTTGCCATTAATAATTAAATCTCCACTCGTATATCTATCTAATCCACCAATAATGTTAAGCAAAGTCGTTTTTCCTCCACCACTTTGCCCTAGTATAGAAACAAATTCACTTTTTCTAAACTCTACATTAATTCCTTTTAAGGCGTGAACTATATTTTCACCTGCTTTATAATCTTTTTTAATGTCTTTTAATGTTAACATTTTCTCTTCCTTTCTGTCGCACTTACTAACGTCCCTAAGTGCGACACATATACTTAATCACTTCCACATTACTATTCTTGCTTCTCTCCACCATACAGTTATATACTTCATCTCTTAGTTTTTGCTTTGCTTCTTTTGCTGTTAAAGTTTCATCTGGGAAAAATGGTCCATCAATATAGCTGACAATTTGTACCTTTTCTTGCTTTTTTCCATATTTTTGATAAGTATTGGTAAAGCAAAATACTGGCGTTTTTAGTTTCACAGGATACTCAAAAGAAACAGCTTTAAATGGTCTGATTTTTGTATAATATGGCCAAATATGTGCTTCTGGATAGATTGTGATAGCATATCCTTGCTTAATTCTCTTATTTACCACCTCTAAAAAGTGTTTCATCGCCTCTCTATTCCCTGGAACAGGTATTGCTCCTAACATTTCTACTAAATGCTTTAGTCCTTTCATAGAAATGTTTTCTGGATTGACAATGAAAAAGTTTCTTTTTGGATACATTGCTACACTTGGAATAAAAGTATCTGCAAAATCTTGTGTATGATTTCCATATATAAAATATCCTTGTTTCTTGTATGGCTTTAGTTTTTCTTTTCCTATATATTTCATATGCAATTTTAGTTTATTATATCCCACTTTAATTGGCATACTTAAAATGTTTTGCACCACAAAAGAGCAAAAATTCCACAATGGATTTCGATGTAAGTAACAATAGTTTTCATCGATTACTCTAGGTGTTATTTTTGCTCTTGAAAATTCATCATTTAGTTCATCTTGATAATAAATTACTTGTCTTTCTTTCATAGCCCTATCTCTTTTTTCTCTGTAGTATATTCTAATGGAACCTTATAAAATTCCTCATACACTCTTTTCCAAATTGCTGCATTTTGTTCTTTCATTTTCACCATATTTTCTTTATCTGATAACTCGCTATTTGGATAAATTGGCTTTTCAATATGAATAATATATTGTTGTACTGGGAAATCATCTTCTCCCATAATATCACTATCTTCCATTGTAATAAAAATTGGAATAATTGGCACATTATTTTTGCTAGCTAGCTTAAATGCTCCGTTTTTTAATGGCTTTGGTTTACGATAATTCCACCACATACTTTGCTCTGGATAAATCAAAATAAAGTCTTTTCTTTGTAAAATGGTATCTACAGCTTTTATAAATTCCATCATAGTTTCATTGCTAGAGCTTAATGGCAAGGTATCACAATGTCTGAAAAAGAAACCATATAATCCTGAAAAGTTGGTGTAATTTCCTTCACGAATAATTTTATATAATTTTCTTTTCTTTAACTGACCTGCACGTCTACATACTTCTTCAATCGCAAAACTATCATAAGGATTAAAGTGATTACACGTAAGAATTGCTCCAGTTTCAATATTTTGTAAGTTTTCTATTCCTTGCACATCTTTAATAATTAATTTTTTGTTTTTTAGTAAGCTATCTAAAAAGTGTTCTCCTATTTTATTAGCAAATTTCGTTTTGATTTTATTACTACTTTTTTTGTTTAAATAATCTACATTATCTGCTGTTAAAGTAATGGTGGGTGGATCTTCTTCCGCGTCAATATCAAAAATCCCCTGTCTTTCCATATCTTCAATTCTTTTTAAGACATTTAATCTTTCTTGATGTTTTTCATTTAGCCCTTCTTCTCTATCTTCTAATATTGCTTCTAATGTACTATTATCTCGTTTTAATAAAGTCTTTAACGTCCATCTTTTTGTACTTTCATTAATTTCGTCTAATTTCCTTTTGGGAATTCTATCATCACCTACACAGTCAGATTCTTTCTTGGCTAAAGCTTTCAAATTTTCATATTGTTCTCTATCTCTAAAACGTTCTTCTTCTGAATAATTGTCCTTGATATTTTTAATATTCTCATAATATTCGGTTTTTTCAGCATATTGCCAAAAATACTCTTCATACACAATACCATCATAATGCCATGGTTTATAATTTAGATTATAATGAATTAGACTTAACTTTTCTACTTTTGTTTTGTTATTTGGTACAGGCATTCTATTCCAACCATTATCTATTATTTTAGTTCTACCCTTACATAATCTATTCAAATAATCTTGGTCTTGCACAACTGCAAATTTTACTGTTTCTAATAAATACAAGAATTTTTCTTGAAACTTAGATTTACGCATTTCATCTAAGTTCATGACCAAAACACCTGCATTAAAGTACTTTCTGTAGTCTGCTACTCCAACTACCTTTTCTACATATTCTTGGAAAATCTCTTCATTTTGAATAATATCATCTGGTACAACTGCCACTAAATTACTACCCATATCTTGGAGATATAACTCTGATACATCTCCTAATAACACTGTATCGCTATCTAAGTAGATAACTTTATTGTATTGTGGATAAATGTTTGGAATAAATAGTCTAAAATAGGTTGTCTTTGTATAATAGTCACGTGTAAATAATTTGTCCTTAATCTCTTCGATATAATAGTTCAAATCTATAAACTCTATCTTGACATTCTCTCTTTCATATTTTAGAATTTTCTTTTTATTTTCTTCACAAATATTGGTATATAGCACCTTAATTGCATAATAATATTCTTTCGAACTGTTTTCTATTAGTGAGTGAATAGATACTGCTAAGAACGGCACATATCCATCATCTACCGCATAAAAAATCGGTATTACTTCTAAATTATTCTCCATCTTATTTTCTCCCTATTTTGTTATGAGTTCTTTTTGTTCAAATTTCTCTTTTAGCTTTAAATACTCTTCTAAATCGCTATCAAATACATGGCACTTATATACACTATGTACTTTGTCAATATGCCATTGCTTAATATTTTCTGTATGTGGATATGGTCTATACATTAATCTCTTGCAAAAATGGCAAATGACTGTATCTTCTTTATTGAATTTAGATTGTTCGTTATAAATGCGTGGAAGTAATTTCTTTTTAGTGGTAGACCTAAATACTGCATCTTGGTCTGCAAATAGCATTTTCTTGGTTTTGATTTTTTCTCTTGCTTTTTCTAAAAGTCCAGTTTCCTTTATTTTTTTCATATTCATGAGTAGCATACCTGCATTAATGTAATCTGGTCTAACAAACCAACAGCCGGTATTTTTCTCTTACCGCTGCATACTCATATTCTGAAACATCAATATTATATAACTTAGATAAATCATCAGCTACCATCATATCAATATCTAAATAAAGTAACTTGTCTGGAACCTTTGCTATTTTATCTGCTAAAAGCCTCAACAAAGTATATGGAGTACAATAAGCTCCTTCATTAGGACACCCTTTGAACTCTTGCTCATATAAATCTGTTACATCAACTTTTATTACTTCATTTCTTTCATCTTTTGCTTTTATTACTTGATTTAAGAAATCAATTTGTTCATCTCGAATCGCTGTATATTCTGGCTTTATTCTAGTGGCGTCCATTGTAAAAATGTAACAATGAACAGGCTCTTTTGTTCTATTCTTGATAGAAATTAATTGTGTTAATGCTCCATCAAATACTTTTTCATTTCCACTTAATAATAGATTAATCATTTTTACCCCTTTATCTTTATATTTTATATCATAAACTATAAAAAAAAACAACATACTTTTTAGTTCAAGTATGCTGTACGTCCTTTATTTTATAGTAATGCTTCCAATTCCGCCTTCTACTTTAATGTTATTTTCTCCTTTACCATAAGTAGCACCATCTGATACTTCTTTTCCTTCTATTGTAATAGATCCAATTCCTTTATTTGCTTTTATCGTATATTTATCAATTCCATTTTTTAGAGTAACTTCTAATTTTCCAACTCCTGCATTGATCTTAGTGTCTCCTAATAAGCTTGACACCATTTTAAACATGCCTACTCCCATATCTAAATCTAGGTTTGCAATTTCTCCTGATAGAATTTCTACTTTTCCTGCTCCACCTTCGATTTTTGCTTTTTGTGTAACATTTAAATCTTGAATCGTGGTCTTTCCCGCTCCAATATCTAAATCTAACTTTTTACATTCTAGTTTTTCAATTTTAATTTCACCTGCTCCTGCTGCAATTTTAATTGTATCTAATACAGTGTTTCTTGGAACAGTAATAATAATTCTTCTTGGGCTATTTTGTCTAAATAAATTTACATTCTTTTCTCTAATTACTATTTCATCTTCAGACTGTTTTGCTTCTATGTTACTTGTATTACTAGCCACTTTGAATTTATCACCTTGTTGAATAGTTAATGTTGCATACTCAATATCTATTTTTAATTTTGCAATTTGCGTATTGTCAAATTCCTTTTCTACCTTTTCATCTCTTCCCACTTCATTATGAATTATATTATTGGAAGGCTCTCGCTCTCTTTCTGTTCTTGTAAATCCTAAAATTTCACTAAAGGTATTTAGTCCAAAAAGAATAGATGATACAATGCTAATTATAATGAAAATAGCAAAGGCAACCGCACAATATTTAATAATTCTTTGTATCGTTGTCATCTTATTTCAACACCTCCAAATATGCAAGTAGCATTAATATATAAAGTTGGTGCTTCCGAGTTTGTTGTATGACTTGCTCTATCATTTACTCCACCAAAGATTGGAGTTGACTTAATTTTCACTTGTACATTGGCAGGCACGAAAATATCAATTCCCCCAAAAGTGCTACTAGCATTAATCACTTGGTCTGAACTAATAATAGCATTTCTTAAGTCACATTTTACTCCACCAAAAACAGCTGTTAAATCTGCACCTTTAAATTCTTGTCTATCAAAATTTAAATTTTGCCCTGAAAAAGTAGCACAGTATTCTGTTTGTCCTTTTTTAATTGCATTTAAGTTTTTGATTTCTTGATTGATTTTTCCACCGATTGCTTCTCTAAAAATAAAACATAGTCCAACAACTACTAAAACAGTTGGCACTAATAGTTTCCACATTAAATCAAAGTCTAAAATTCCTTGACAACAACATAATAATGCTACACCTATTAAACATCCAATTAAATTTCCTATTTTTTCTCTTTCTCTAAAAATCCCTATAAAGCAAGGAATAATAATAAATAAAGTCCACCATCCTCTAAAGAAGATATCAATATCAGTTATTCCCATAGCATTTAATCCTAGTACAAGTCCTAGTACGATAAATACTAATCCCCATAAAATATTTCCAAATTTTTTCATTTTTTTCTTCCTTCCTTGATGCCTTCAAACATCAATACATCATTTTCTGTTTCTGTTATATCACAAATTCAAAAAAAATACAACTTTATTAGAGTTGTACTTTGCATTTTAAGATTATCTTAATAACTTGTTATATCTTCTATTATTATTTTTCTATCTTGATTCTTTTCTTTCATTTCTTTTGTTCTATATGAATATATCTTATATTGATGTTTATTGTCAAATCTAATAATAACAGATTTTGTATAATGATTTCCTTCTGAACCAGATAATTCTTTAATAATTAAACTCGCCTTCGTTTCATTCAATGTTTCAAATGTAGTTAAAAATCCTATTCCACTACCACCAGTATCTTTGTGAGTAGTAACTTGCTCTAGTCCGAGTTTCAGTAAAGTGTCTATTTCAAATTCTATTCCTGTATCATAAATACATAATTCATATTTTTTATCTTTCATTCCTAATATCGCAAATATTTCTCTATCAGTTGTTTTACTAGAATTAATAGCAATAATAGCATCTCTAATGTGGTCACCTATCATTGTTGCAAGTTTGTTTTTAGGAATAATATGATTTACTAAATAAAACATATCTCCCATTATCTTTAACTTAAATTCAATCTTATTTTTATTACATTCTGTTTGCATATATTTGAACATATCATCTATTTCAGAAATTTCTGTCAAAGGCAATGTTGGCAAACTTTTCATTGCTTCTAGTTTTTGTGAATATTCTTTTGTTAAATCTTGTATTCTACCAATAGCACCTAACTCTTCTGCTGTTTCCATATTACTTAGATTATCTTTTACAGACATCTCCAAGGCTTTTTGTCTGTTATAAAATTCATGTGTAATTTTGCTTATATTAAATTTCTCACTTTTCAGTCTTTCTATTTCTTTATTCTTTTCTACTAGCTCTCTTTCGTAATCTTTCATTGTTTCTTTCAGTAGTTTTTGTTTATAGTACATAGTAAGAGTGCGTTGGATAGTTATAATCATTATAATTGTTATAATGATAAATGAAATTAACAAACTAGTAGTCATTTCGTCATAATAAGTTCCAATTAAACAGTATAATAAAATGATAATTGTACTAATATTTATTATAACAATGTTAGCAAGTTCATTATTCAATTTAGTTTTCAAAAAATTAAATCCATTTTTAAATCTCTTAATTTTGAAGAAACCATATATCAATATAAATTGTATTATAAGTAGCATCAATAAGTTTATGTAAATGTTTTCCACATGAAAAAAATCATATACAATTTTATAAGGAATATACGATATTATTGCACTTATTCCATAACAAATTATACATATTGCATAGGAAGTTATTCCAATAATTAATGCATATCCTAATTTTATTTTTGATATTACCCCTAATAAAGTACTGTATAATATAATTAAAAGCAATATTGATAAAAAGATATTCACATTATAATTTATATAAACACTAACCACAGTCACTATCAGATCGGATATTAATATCAATGCAATATTTCTCTTTTTTCTCTTTTTTATATCTAATATTTTCACAAATCCCAAATATACATATATGTTAATAACTAACAATCTAATGAAATATATAATCATACCTGTTTGTAACTCCATAATATCTTCCCTTCAAGTACAATTATATATAAAAAAAATGCAACAATCAATATAACACTTTGTTTTAAATGTATTATTTTTGATTATTGCATATTTTTTTATTTGCCTCCGCCAAACCAATATCTTATCCAATCTAAGAAACTCATACTATCACCTCCTCTGTGTGCTTATATTTACAATAAAAAAATACCATGTATACATGATTGTATACATGATATTTAGAGGTGCTTTTCTGTTGCATTTCATTATTTTTCATGACATTAAATGACATTTTTCTTGTTTTTCTAAAATATAACGCTAGGAGTAATTAGTTTTATACTTCCTTTTTTATTTTATCTGCATAATAATAAATTAATTCTGTAGGAGTTGGTACACCAGTTTCATAATTGATTCTTGCAGTATAATAAGTTGTCAAATCTTCTAATGATGATATTCTCCAAGCATGTAATATTGCATTCTGCATAGCTCTACTAATCGTACTATTTGACTTTTTGTATTTGCCCACTAGATATTGAATAATTGATACTTTGCTGTCTTCTTTATCATTTTTAATAACAAAATAAATAGCATCACATAAATATTTCTTTCCTTGCAAATGCGAACTGATTCCAATTAGTTCTAGTTCTTTATTAATTTTATTCCTAATCTTGTCTTCCTCTATTTCTTCATCTACTTCATATTTCACATTTTTCTCATTTTCATAGCCATTTAATAAAAGCAAAGTATTCAAAATCTTTTCTTGTGAATAATTTACTTGCTTCTTATAAAAGATAAAATCTATTTTATTCTTATGACAAAAATCATATACAGAGTCAGAACATACATTAGTAGTCACAACAATATTAGGTGTTTTCGTTACACTTTGTTTCACTATATTTTCAATAAATTCAAATCCACTACCTTCACCTTTGTTCAATTCTAAATCTAGAATTACAGCATCTGGTTTATAGTATTTTAAATATTCAATCGCTTTAGTGGATGAGTTTGTAATTGCTACTAAATTTATATCACTTCTTTTATCGCTAATAGTTTTGTATTTATTGCATTCATCTATATCATCTTCTACTAATAATACTTTTATTGGCGCGTCCGACATTTTTCTTCCTCCGTTAAAAATTTATGGTGATATAATATCATAATTTGTAATATTTTTCCACATTTTAATATTATTTATATTCATTTCTACATTTATATAATCGTCTAAAATAACTTATATATAAAGATTTACAAGGAGTGGATTCACTTATGAAAGAAGAAGTAGGAAAAAGAATTAGGCAAATTAGAGAAGATATGGGAATGACAAAAGAAAAGTTTGCTAAATTACTTGGAATTTCTGGTCAATATTTAGGCGTTGTTGAACATGGCAAAAGTTATTTATCCATAGAAAAACTAAAAATTCTTTGTGATATAACCTGTTTATCAGCTGATTATATCTTATTTGGTAAAGATAATGATATTACTAACAATACGAAAAAAATTTTATCAGAGTTTTCTAATAAGCAAATAGAGGCTGGTTGTGAGGCGCTACAAAAGTTATCCTTATTTCTAAAATGTAAATAA
Source organism: Clostridia bacterium (assembly GCA_022797635.1). Classification (GTDB taxonomy): domain Bacteria; phylum Bacillota; class Clostridia; order TANB77; family CAG-508; genus CAG-273. The sequence continues at coordinate 52,362 of JAAWKZ010000004.1, read as the reverse complement.
AATCCGAATATATTTATTTGTTTTGAAATATTTATATTGACATTGCATATATCTTTTAATAAAATATATTATACTATATTTTATTAAAGGATGTATACATATGACAAAAGAGTTAAAAAAAATATTTTCTTCGCGTTTAGAGGAATTAGAAGATACTTTATTGTTTAATATAGATTTATCTATTCGTATAGAAATGCCTATAGAAGCTAAAATTTGGAAGGAAAAAGCAAGCAAGATACAATCTCACTTTGATTTTGCTATTCCTAATTATATATTAGATGAAATTATAGAACATGAAAATAATTCTTATAAGGATAATTTATATTGTTTAATCAATTGTGCTGTTATGAATAATAGAATAACACTTGAAAATGCAAGAAAAATTCGAGAAATATATTAATCTCGAATTTTTTATTTGTATATTGTTCTACAAGTTGATTTAATCTGGTGGAGATGAGGGGAGTCGAACCCCTGTCCAGTATTCTTTCCATATCAGCTTCTCCGAGTGCAGTTTGTTCTCAAAATTCCCTTCTATATAACCTAACAAACAAGCTTATATAGAAAGTAGCTATTTAAAGTTACCCGCTGTTTCCATAACTAAAAACAGGTTCGTTTCCCACTAATCGTCGCCTTATCTAAAAGCGTGGGCACTTAAAGTAAGACGTCGCCGCAACTAAGCAGCGTATGCTAATTCTCTATTATCAGCGTTTAATTTTAATTTCTCACATAATTTAAGTGGCCAAGTGAGAATCCACTACTCGCTATTGATACTTCTGGGATACTGTCGAAGCCAAAATACATCCCCATATATAGACTGTATATTTAATTATAGCTTATTTATAAAAAAATAACAAGTAAAATTTATGAAAAAAGCATTGCACATTTTATAAAACTATGCTAATATAATATATGTAGTTTTACTTAAATATTTAGGGGTATAGTGTTAATGGTAGCACATCGGTCTCCAAAACCGCCTGTGAGGGTTCGAATCCTTCTACCCCTGCCATTATCACTAGTTTTAAACTAGTGATTTTTTTATATTAAATTTTATGTGGAGAAAAATATGGAAAAATTAAAAACTCTTATCAAAAAAGTATGTAATAAAGAGGTCATCTCTTATCTTATTTTTGGAGTATTAACTACTCTTGTCAATATCATCATTTCCTATTTATTGAAAGCATTTTGTCATATAGAAGGAAATATTGCAAGTACTATTGGAATTATCTGTTCTATCCTATTTGCTTATTTTACCAACCGTAAATGGGTATTTCATTCTGAAGTACATACCACTAAAGACAAATGGGTTGAATTTGGCAAATTCATTTTAGGTAGAGCATTTACCATGATAATAGAAATTGTAGGTGTATTCCTATTAAATGATGTTATTCACTCATTCTATGGAATGTTTAGTGATAATATTGCTTATTTAATTAACAAAATTTTAATTACCATTATTGTTATTATCTTAAATTTCTTTATTAGTAAGTTCTTTGCTTTCAAAGACTTATCTCAGAAAAAAGAAAATTAGAAATATATTATCGGGGGCTAAAAAACGGAGGTATTGTTATATGTCTAGTAGTTTTTTCAAGCCCTTTTATTATTTCTTCTTTGTTCTTATCTTTCTTATTTTCTTTATTTCTTGTTTCTTTGGCCCTACCACTCTTGACAGTTCTTCTTTTGATGATACCTATTATTCTCTTGATTTATCTCAAGAATATATATGGCCTACTCCTCGGTTATACCCACATCACCTCTCCTTTTGGTTACCGTGATCTTCCTACTGCTGGCGCTACCTCTTACCATACAGGAGTAGACATTGGCGCACCTGAAGGAACTAAATTTATTGCTATTTGTAATGGCAAAATTACCTTCACAGGATTTCTAGGTGGTGGTGGCTATACTATTACCCTTTCAGTTAACAACATGAAAATTACTTATTGTCACATTTCTCCTATCTATATCGTACAAAAAGGTGATATTGTAAAAAAAGGAGATATAATTGGCTCTGTTGGACCTAAAAATGTATATGGAGTACCTCGGCAATCAATACTATGACGAAAATGGTAACCCCACAAATGGAGCTACCACTGGTCCACATTTACATCTAGGCGTACGTATTGATGAAAAATATATCAACCCTATGAGTCTATTTGAAGATTAAAAAAGAAGATATTGTTACATATCTTCTTCATTGTTATTTTCTTCATCTAATTCTTCTTTTTCTACTATTGGCATTTCTGGCTCTATCGCTAACTCTTCTGCCAATTCTGCACTACAATCATGTCCACAACCAGAACAATTATGAGTACATTCCTCTTCATCACCATTCCAGTCTAATTCTATCATATTATGACATTCTGGACACTCAACTTCTGTATTAACATCACTACTAATATTAGTTGTAAACTCATGATTACAGTATGGACACATGATATCAAATTCATAAGATTCCTCATCTTCATAAATATCACTTTCAATACCATCTACTACTTTTTGAATTTTAGACATTCTATCATCAATTTGTTTTTGCTGTTCTTCTACTTCTTTAATTCTTAAATCTGTTAAGTACGTTAAACGATCAATAACATCCATAAACATCATTGAAAGTTCTTGGAATTTTTCAATTACAAACTCTTTATCTTTTTCATCTTTGATATTAGCTTGTAAATCTTTCATAATTTGTTGATAACGATTGCTCAATTCTGACATCTTGTCATCTTCCCTTCCAAATTAAACTCTTTCCATATACTCCCCAGTTCTAGTATCAATACGAATCACATCTCCAATATTTACAAACATTGGAACTGAAATTTCATAACCATTTTCTAATGTAGCAGGTTTTCCTGAAGTAGTTGTTGTGTTACCAGCAAATCCTGGTTCTGTATATGTAACTTCTAATTCAACAAACATTGGTGGTTCTACCGAAAATACATTTCCCTTATAAGAAAGAATTTTTACATTCATATTCTCTTTTAGGAATTTTAAGCTATCACCAAGTTGGTCTTTATTTAATGGTAATTGTTCATATGTTTCATTATCCATAAAGTAATAAATTCCACCATCTTCATATAAATATTGCATTTCTTTCTTTTCAATTTCTGCTGCTGGATATTTATCAGATGGATTGAAAGTTTTTTCTAAAACTGCTCCTGTAATTACATTTCTAATCTTTGTTCTTACAAATGCTGAGCCTTTTCCTGGTTTTACATGTTGGAATTCTACTACTTTGAATACATTTCCTTCCATTTCAAATGTTGTTCCGTTTCTAAAATCTCCTGCCATATATACTTCTGCCATAATATTTTCCCCTTTCAAATTTGTTATTATTCTTAAAATCTTTACTATTATACACTATTTCTACCTAAAAATCAACATTCTTATTTGTTAATTATCTACTATAATATAATTCTTATCCGATTTTGTTAAATTTATACAACCAGTTTTTGTAATTAATACTGTATCTTCTATTCTAATTCCAAATTCTCCTGGTAAATAAATACCTGGTTCATCTGTTACTACCATATTTTCTTTTAAAACATTATCATTTTTTCCACTAATGTATGGAATTTCATGAATATCTAGTCCAACTCCATGACCTAAACTATGTATCAAATTATGCCCATATAATTTAAAATCATTTTCTACATTACGAGATAAATTTCGAATAACCGCTCCTTCTTTCATATCTTCTAAAGTTTGCAATTGGTCTTTTAGAACCAAATCATAAATTGGTTTCATTCTATCTGGCACATATCCTGCAAATATCGTTCTTGTCATATCAGAACAATAGCCTTGATATCTGCATCCAAAATCAATCGTAATTGGGTCACCTTTTTCTATTAATTTCTCAGTTGTAATTGCATGTGGTTTAGATGAATTTCTACCTGATGCTACAATGGTTTCAAAAGCAAGTCCATCTGCTCCATTTCTTAAAAAATAATTTTCTATTTCATATGCAACTTCTTTTTCTGTCATACCTATTTTTATAAATTTCTGTAAATGTTCAAAACACGCATCTGTTAATTCGCAAGCTTTCTGCATTTTTGCAATCTCTTCTTCATCTTTTACCATTCTTTGCTTTTCTATCATATTTTCTGTTTCTTCAAAATTATTCACTTTATATTTTTGCATATAGTTTTTATACTGTGCATAAGTAATATAATTTTCTTCAAACCCAACATTTTCGCAAAATGAGAAGAAATTTTCATAGTCATACGGGCTAATATCCGTAAAATTAGAAACAATAATTTCATCATCTATTGTAACTATACTATGAACATCTTCTATATATCTACTATCTGTAATGTAGTGATTTTCTTTACGCGTAATTAATAACACCCCTTCGGCATTAATTCCTGTTAAATACCTAATATTAATAGGGTTGGAAACAATCATTCCTTGCATATCTAATCCACGCATTTTTTCTCTTAACCACTTAATTTTTGGGTTCATAAAAATCACCACCTAAAATTTAACCTTGGTACATTCCCAAAGTAAATATCTTTAATAAAATCGTTAATAGCAAATCATAAGGTGTAAAAATAACTATGAAAGTTGCTATTACAATAAATGGTCCAAAAGGTATATAATCATTTTTTCGTTTAATAATCAAAATTGGTAAGCTGATAATGGCTGCTATTAGAAAGGATAGCACAGAAACCATGAGAATTGCTTTCCAGCCTAAAACTAATCCTAAGGCTCCCATTAACTTTACATCTCCAAATCCCATTGCTTCTTTTCCAGCAATCCAACCACCAATAACAGTAATGAGTAGGAAAATTCCTCCACCAACTAATGCACCGATTACACTTTCAATAATCGTATTTATTCCTAAACTCACATTTATGATAACATTTAGAAATGTAAACAATAATCCAATTTCTAAAATAGTTAGATTCAAACGATTCGGAATGATTTGCAATTTATAATCTATACAAAATGCAGATAATAGTATTGGTACTAAAGCTGCATATTTAAAGAAATCTATACTTATGTTAAAAGTATATAATAAGCCTAGGTACATTACAGCTGTAATTACCATTAATAAATAGTTTGGCTTAAAATGCCTCATATATTCCGTAAAAAATTCTTTACATAATACTTTTTGGTATTCTGGTAAACGTTTATTGCACCAGTCTATCAATTGACCGATTAGTAATCCTGCTACTCCGTACAGCAACATAAATTAGAATATGAATATCATTTATGTACATTTTTGCTCCTTTTGTATCTCTCAATTATTTTATTTTCGATTGGTCTTTTTACTTTTGTAATCCAGATATCTTTTTCATCAATTGGTTTTACTAAAATAGGAAACATCTTACTTCTATTGGCTCCTATGATGTCTGTCATAATTTGATCTCCTACTACTCCTATTTGTTCATTTTCTAATTGTAAGATTTCTTTAGCTCTTTTAAAACCGTTTTTAAATGGCTTTTTAGCAAAATAGATATATGGAATTTCTAGCTTTTTTGCTACTTCTTCTACTTTATCTTTATGATTGGTATTGGATACAATACATAAAGAAATTCCTTGTTTTTTTAAGTTTCCTATCCATTCTGGTATACTTTCTGGCATATTCCTATTAATATCAATTAGCGTATTATCCACATCTAAAATGAGCCCTTTTAAATGATGTTTTGCTAGTATTTCTATAGTTAACTCTGTTACACTATTTAAATATAGTTTTGGATATAAAATCATAGTGCCTCCATTTTAGACAATTTTTCTTTTATTATTATCTATTAAGATAGGAAATTTGTCAATTGATTTTTCAGTAGATTTTAGATTTTTTTGGAAATGTATTTTTTACTGAATAAAAATTTAAAAAGCAATACAGTTCTTTAATACTATATTGCCTATATTCTTTCAATTCCAGACTCAAATGCAAAATCCAGGAACAATTCCACGGCTAGTACTTGCATTGTCGCTAAAATTGACATATCCCTCGGCATGAACAGTGCAGAAACTAACATTAAGATTGTAACGAGGTGAACGAAGCCACCACCCTAATGCAGTACCCAGCTCAGTTGGCTTCCTTACAAGTCCTATATTTGCCGCATCCCATGTTGGATTCATAGTTTTATAGTATTGATACTGTAGCCCTTCACTTGTTATTGTATATCCATATGCTCCATTTTTATATCCACTATTTACTATTTCACTTGATGCTAACAGCCATAAATAATCATTACATACTGCTACACTACTTGCATTATTATATATTCTAATATATTTTTTCTTTACTTGTTTAATATATGCTTCATTACTCAACTTTTCTTTTCCAGCTGCTCCATTTAAAAATGTTCTCATTGTTGTATTGGCCCAGCCACCACTATTTGTGTTACTTGTATTCATTTGTTGCCATGTTGAGCCTGTCATGAACTCTATAAAATCGAATGTAATACTTGCCTTTGTATGATTCCCCCCATACACTCCGCTATTCACTAAATCATCATGCTTTAAGCCTATAACTCTTACTCTTTTGTTCTCTCCTTCATATTCTACCTCTAAGATATCTCCTACCTTTATGTCATAAACTTCTCCTTTTTCAGTTATTCCTGTTGCTTGTGTTGAATTATTCGTTATATTTTCATCATTTGCTATTGCTTTAGCAATTCTATCTACTTTTGCCCATGGATTTTCTGATTCTGCTGGAGTATTAGTTCCACCATTTCCTGTTCCATTAGTATATTCATTCATCATATTATCTACTTGACTCATATATTCTTGCTCATTGTCTATTGCTTCCTCTGTTTTGTTCTTTGCATCTTGAGCCTTGTTCAAAATACTATTTTCTCCCATAGTATACATAATTGTAATTCCTGCCAAAATCAGCAATACAACCATAGTTACTACTAATGCTACTAATGTAATACCAACTTGCTTTTTTATAAATATTTCTTTCATTATGATTCATTTCCTCCTTTTTCTTTCGTATCTCTATCTTCATTTCATAACATTTTGTTATATTATATCGGCACATGTCATAAAATGTCAATTTCTTTTACCTTTCATTCCTATTTACAAAATCTATGTCTTCCAATTGTTACTGTCATTGGTCTTGACCAAATCCATTTATTAGTTGCTGTACTTGGATTAAAATAGTAAACAGCTCCGTAGCTTGGGTCCCATCCATTTAAAGCATCTTGGGCCGCTTTTCTTGCTGTGTCATTTGGTGTCAAATTAATTTGTCCATCTGATACTACATCAAAAGCTCCTCTTTGATAAATGACTCCTGATACAGAATTTGGAAATGAACTACTTCTAACACGATTTAATACAACTGCTGCAACAGCAACTTGGCCAGAATATGGCTCTCCTCTTGCTTCTCCATAAACAAGTCTTGCTAATAAATTCAGATCGTTGGATGTTGTTGCACCAGAACTAGAACTATTACTTGAATTCATAATTCCCATTGCTTTTAAAGTATTTTTTCCTGCAATTCCGTCAACTGTCAATCCATTTTTAGATTGAAACCACCTAACAGCTGCTTGTGTTTGACTTCCATAAATGCCATCTACATTGCCTTTATAGTATCCCCATCTTTTTAGTTTCGTCTGGATTTGTCTTACTTCATCACCTCTAGAGCCATATTTAGATAATGCCTCTGTTTGACTATTTCTGACAAATATATGGTAAGAAAAGAATAAACTAAATGCTAAAGTTATAATTGCCATTGCCCACATTCTTCTTTTATTTTTCACTACTTTTTTGAACATAAAAAATACACCACTTTCTGTTAAAATCTGTTATGTGTATTTTAACCAGAATTGGTGTATTTATTCAAATTTAAAATATTCCTATAATATTTCCTTTTTCATCTAAATCAATTTTTTCAGCAGCTGGTACTTTTGGAAGACCTGGCATTGTCATAATTTTTCCTGTTAATACCACTACAAATTCTGCACCTGCTCTTAATACAACATCTTGTACATGAATATGAAATGGTTCTTTACATTCTAAATTTTTTGGGTCATCAGAGAAAGAATATTGTGTTTTTGCAATACATACTGGCAAATTACCATATCCTAACTTTTCAATTTCCTGAATATGTTTTTTGGCTTCTTCTGTATATTCCACATCTTGTGCTCCATACACTTTTTGTGCCACAGCCTTTATTTTATTTTCTATACTTTCTTGCAATTCATAAGCAAATTTGAAATCTTCTTTTTCTTCAACTAAGTTAACAATTTGCTCTGCTAAATCAGTAGCACCATCGCCACCTTTTTCCCAGCTTTCTACTAAACTTAGTTTTATTCCTTTTTCCTGTAATTTATTTTGTAAAAATTCTACTTCTTTTTTGGTATCTTGTGTATATTTATTAATTGCCACTACTACATTTAAACCATAACGATTTTTCAAATTGTCTACATGTCTTTCTAAGTTTTCAAACCCTTTTTCTAAGTACTCTAAACTTTCTTGGTTTAATTCTTCTTTTGGCATTCCACCATGATATTTCAAAGCCTTCATAGTTGCTACACATACAACTGCATCAGGCTTTAAATCTGCTTTTCTACATTTAATATCCAAGAATTTTTCTGCTCCTAAGTCTGCTCCAAATCCAGCTTCTGTAATAACATACTCTCCTAATTTTAAAGCTAGTTTTGTAGCAATCACACTATTACATCCATGAGCAATATTTGCAAATGGTCCCCCATGAACAATTGCAGGTGTTTTTTCTAAAGTTTGTACTAAATTTGGATTGATTGCATCTTTTAATAAAACAGTCATACTACCTTCTGCATTTAACTCTCTTGCAGTAATCGGCTTATTTTCTTTGGTATATCCAACAATAATATTTCCAATTCTTCTTTTTAAATCTTCTATATCTGTGGCTAAGCAAAAAATTGCCATAATTTCAGAAGCAACAGAAATATCAAATCCATCCATTCTTGGTACAATATTCTTCTCTTCTGATAAGCCTGTATCTACTTTTCTTAATTGCCTATCATTTAGGTCTACACATCTTTTCCACACCACTCTATCAAAACCTAATTCATTTCCAAAATAGATATGATTATCTATCATAGCAGAAAGTAAATTATTTGCTGAAGTAATTGCATGAATATCGCCTGTAAAATGTAAATTAATATCTTCCATTGGTGCAATTTGACTATATCCGCCACCAGTTGCTCCACCTTTAATTCCAAATACAGGTCCTAGTGAAGGCTCTCTTAATGCAAGAACTGCCTTTTTTCCTATTTTTCTTAATCCGTCAGCTATTCCAATTGCCATAGTAGTCTTTCCTTCTCCTAAAGGAGTAGGATTTATTGCTGTTACTAAAATTAATTTTCCATTTTCTTTATTCTTTAATCTTTGATATACCTCTGGAGAAATCTTCGCTTTGTATCTTCCATATTGTTCTAGTTCTTCTTCCTGAATTTCTAAATCTTGTGCTATTTTTGAAATTCTTTCTAGCTTCGTACTTCTTGCAATCTCTACATCTTCCATTTCAGGTTCCTCCTTATTCTTTATATAATCTTCAAGGTATGTCCCTAACCTGACAAAAGTGTCAGAAAAAGGAACGTCCCCAACCTGACAAATTAAATAATTAATCCCACAACTAATCCAATAAGTGCTCCTACAATAACTTGTATTGGTGTATGTCCTAAGACTTCAACTAATCTTTCTGAAACTTCTACTCCACTTAAGCCAGGAGTTTCAACTATTTTATTCAATAATTTTGCTTGTTTTCCCGCTGCTCTTCTTACACCAGCCGCATCATACATAACAACAAAAGAAAAAATAAGGGATACACCAAATATCGGAGATGTTAACCCCTCATATTTACCTATCATAGTAGTTAATGCTATTACTACTGCTGAATGCGAACTGGGCATTCCTCCTGCTTGTAAAATCCTTTTAAAGTTAAATCTTTTTTCCTTAACTATATCGTATAATAGCTTAAATAATTGTATACAAAACCATACTCCCACTGGCACAATAATATATTTATATTCTCTAATAAACTCCATAATCCCCTGCATTTGTCTCTATTCCTCTTCTTGTATAAAATTTTCTTCTTTAACACTATCTCCATCTTTTAATAGAATAGTAATTCTTTTTTCTGCATCTTCTAATAACTTACTACATTGTTTAGATAGTTTCATTCCCTCTTCAAATTTTGCAACTGACTCATCTAAGTTTAAATCACCTTTTTCTAGTTCTGCTGCGACATTCTCTAACTGCTTTATAGCTTCCTCAAAAGGCAAGCCTTTACTTCCCATATAGTTTTTCCTCCTACTTTACTTTTCTTCTACAACTCCTGTAATCGTATCTACTACATAACGACGAAGTACTCTTGTTGTTTTGCTATCATTAACAGAAACAATATATTTTCCATCACTTTGAATACTTTCATTATTAAATGATACACCTTCTAAATTTCCCCACTCTTTTTTCCATTCTGTTTTTACAAATTCTAATGCTTTCTTTTCTCCTGGGGTTATCTGATTTTCTATTATATCATTATCCTTCACATCATTTTGAGTACCAGGATTTTGTGTACTAGTAGTTTTATCTTCCTCTTTGTTTTCAGTACTCTGTTCGTTATTTGCTATATCATTTTCATCAAAAATATCATTTATAAAATTTTCTAGTCCTTTATTTGCATTGTCTAGAATATTCTCTTTACTGACATTTGCTTCTATTGGTTCTGTTTTAAAGTGACCATATACTGCCACTGCTATTCCTATTACTAATAATCCTATTAAAACTAGTATCAAAATATTTTTGGTTGATTTGCTCATTTTTCTGGTCAATACCAATCTTTGTGAATTGATATTTCTCCTTTCTTTTCCCTTCTTTTAGTTTTCTATTCTTCTATAATTTTTGCTTTTGCCTCTCCATCTTGTAAACGAATAGTTACTTTATCATTTACAGTTAACTGTGTAACATTTTTTACTCTTTTTTCTTCTTTATATACAATTCCATAACCTCTTGCTAAAATTTTCAAAGGACTTAATGTATCTAATTGCAAAACTATTTTTTGAAAATTACTCTTTTCTATTTGTAGTTTTTGTAAAATGCCGTGCTCCATTACTTTTAATTTCATATCTAGCACCATATATTGTTCATTAATCTTCTGCAATGGTTGAGTGAATACTCTACTTTGCATACATTTTTCATACTGTAGTCTCATTAATTGCACTTTTTGAATCAGTGCCTGTTTCAAACGACTTTCATACCCTATTATCTTTAATTTCAATTCTTCTATGTCTGGAACTGCAAGTTCAGCTGCAGCTGAAGGCGTTGGAGCTCTTAAATCTGCTACAAAGTCAGAAATGGTAAAATCAGTTTCATGTCCTACTGCTGAAATAATTGGCAATTCTGATTCATAAATTGCTCTCGCAACAACTTCTTCATTAAATGGCCATAAATCCTCTAATGAACCGCCGCCTCTAGCAAGAATTAATACATCTGCTAGTTTTTGTTCATTCATAAATTCGATACCTTTAGCAATCTTTTTAGCAGCTCCTTCCCCTTGAACAGGCACAGGAAATAATCTAATTACTACATTAGGATTTCTTCTTGTAGAAACATTAATAATATCACGAATAACAGCACCTGTATTAGAAGTTAAAACTCCAATCACTTTTGGATAAGTTGGTATCTTTTTTTTATGTTCTTCATCAAAAAAACCTTCTTTTTCTAGTTTTTGTTTTAATTCCTCATATGCTTCCCTTAAATCTCCAACCATGCCTAAAGGCTTCATTGCTTTTGCGTATAACTGATAAGTACCATCTCTCTCAAAAACAGAAATGCTACCTAAAATCATTACTTTCATTCCATCTTTTGGTTCAAATTCTAAGTGACCTGTATAAGTTTTAAACATAATACACTTAATTAAAGAATTCTCATCTTTTAAAGTAAAATATAAATGTCCTGTATAGTGATGCTTATAATTGGAAATCTCACCTTCTACTAATACATTTGCAAAATACTCGTCTTCTTCAAACTTTCCTTTTATGTACTTATTTAATTCTGTAACACTAATTGGATTGTATATCATATCCTCTTTTATAAGCCTTTCTGTTTAATAATATTAGCCAAAATTCCATTAACAAAAGATGGCGAACTGTCTTCTCCATACTTTTTTGCCAATTCTACTACTTCGTTTACTACTACTTTATATGGTAATTTGCTATATACCATTTCATAAATTCCAAGCTTTAGTAATGCTAAATTTACTTTAGAAATTCTATTGATATCCCATTTTTCTTTTAAATTTTGAGAAATCATTTTTTCAATTTCTGCTTTTTCAAGAGTAATTCCATTAATTGTCTGTTTGATATATTCTACTACATTTTTTTCTTCAATTGTATTTTCTTGCAAAAACAATTGAATTTGCTCTTCTTGTTCTTCTTTTTCCACTTTTTGGATTTCTAGACTATATAGCAATTCGAATGCTAAATTTCTTCCTTCTGACCTCGTCATTTTTATGTATGAACTCCTTTACTTTTTCTCTATGGCTCTATTTTATAATTTATCTATAAAATTCTTGGTTTTTTCTTTTACTGCTTCTTTATTGCGTTGCACATAGCTTCCTGCCCAAATACATACAATAACAAGTGCTATTGCAAGAATTATTTTATAAAAATTTGTAAACACAATTAAAATAGCTAAAAAAATTCCAATAATTAAACCAACAATGGCTCCTCCATATTTGTTCCAAAATATTGTAAAACCATCCATTTTATTGCCTCCTTTATTCTTGAATTATTGTTTTTACTGGTTCAATATCTTTTACTTTTATATTTACTTCTTTTACCTCTAAATCTGATGTTTTTTTAATAGTTGTTTTGATTTTTGTTTGTAAATTTGTTGACAATTCTTTAATAATTGCATTTTCTTTTACACTTAAATTTACAAATACTATTACATGATTTTCTTTATCTAATTCTACTCTAGTAGTAATATTCTCAGCACCTTCAAAACCTTTTGCCACACCATTCACTAAATTCTCTAACGTATCTTTTGTAATTAAAAGCTTTCCATCTGAATTTTCTAATAAAATTCCATTTTTATAGTCTATTTCTTGTTTCGAATGTGAATCAAAAAAGATACATTTAATTGCTAATAATATTAATATCATGCAAACAACAAGTAAAACACTAGATGAAACTTGTCCATGAACTCCTGCATCCACAAAATTATGTACTAAATCTGTATCTAGCCATCCAAAAATCATTAAACAAGTAACAATTGCTAATATTAATACTAAAGTAGAAAATAATGCTAGTCCTATTTTGTCTAATAGTTTCATATTGGTTCCTCCATTTATTCCTAATATAGAAATCAGAGGCACAAGAAAGTCCTCGTGCCTTTTTTCTTCTAGTTATTATTTGTGTTATTGTTTTCCATATTTTGTGTGCTAACACCTTGAATATGAACATTTACTTCTACAACTTTTAATCCAGTCATTTTTTCTACTGCAACTTTTACTTTGTTTTGAATCTCAAAAGCCACATCTGGAATTCTAATGCCATATTCTACAATAATATTAACATCTATTCTAGTTTCTTTTTCTCCTGATTCTACTTTAATTCCTTTTGACAAGTTCTTCTTACCACTAAGTACTTCTGAAATGCCTCCTGCAAAGCCTCCTGACATTTCTGCTACTCCAGGTACTTCCGCTACTGCAACTCCTGCAATTACTGCAATTACATCATCTGCAATTTTAATATTTGTATTATTTTCTAAAGATACTTCCCCATTATCTTCTTGTACAACCACTTCTTTATTTTCTTCTTCCATAAAAGTTCCTCCTTTTTCTTATAAAAAGATTTTTAATATGGTATAAGTATATCAATTCTGCTGAATTTTTACAACTGTTTTTTCATAAAAAATCTTGTAATATTATAAACAGAAAATATAATATTACAAGATTTCTAATTAACAAATACTTTCTAATACTGTTCCAGCTAAAATTTGAGTTCCTCTCAAAAAGTCAAATACTTCCATTCTTTTTGCATTTTCCCCTTGTATTTCTAGCACCTGAATAACACCCTCTTTTGTTTTAATATATAAGCCTTGTTTTGCATCTGCTAGTAAAATAGTGCCTGGTATAATTTCTTTTAACTTATATTCATACTCTTTCATTTCTTCATATATTTGTAAAAATTCTGAATTAGTAAGATTTTTTACCTTCCAAAACTTCAGCTTCTTATCTCCTAGAAAAGTATAGCTTCCCATAATTGGATTTAATCCTCTTACTAAATTATGAATTTGTTCAGCCGTTTGATTTTCCCAATCTATTTGCGCCATCTCTTTTTTTAGCATTGGTGCCATACTAAAGTCTTCTCCTTGCTTTTCTCTTGGTGCTTTTCCCTCTTCTATTAACTTTAGAGTTTTTACTAATATCTCTCCACCTATTTTACTTAATCTATTCCAAAGTTCTCCTGTTGTTTCTTCTTCTCCAATTGCAATTTCTTCTTTTAAAATCACATCTCCAGTATCCATGCCTGCATCCATATACATGGTAGTAACACCTGTTGACTTCTCTCCATTTAAAACTGCCCATTGAATCGGCGCAGCCCCTCTATATTTTGGTAACAGTGAGCCATGTACATTAACACAACCAAGCTTTGGAATATCTAATAATTCTTGTGGCAAAATTTTTCCATATGCTACTACACAGATAATATCTGGATTTAATTTTCTCATCTCAGCTATAAATTCTATATTGTTTCTTACTTTTTCTGGCTGATAAACTGGAATTTCTTTTAAAAGTGCATATTGTTTCACTGGAGAAGCAACTAGCTTCATTCCTCTGCCTTGTGGTCTATCTGGGTTAGTAACAACCGCTAAAATATTATATTGTGCGTCTATTAAACTTTTTAAAGATTCTTCTGCAAAATCTGGCGTTCCCATAAATACAATATTAAGCATTATTTAAAGTCTCCTTCTTCTTTAATTTGTTTATTGGTATTTTAACAAACATTTTGATAAGTTGCAAGATATTCAAAAGAAACTGAAAAGACATTTTTTCAGTTTCCTTCATTTTAATATTAGCTTATTTATCTTTGACCTTTACTATTCTCTTAATTTTTCTCCCTTTTCAAATTCCACAAAAATTTTTATATTCCCCTGAAACGTATTATTCTAGATGCAAAAACCAGGTGCAACACCACTACTATAACTTGCGTGGCTATTATAGTTATTTCCATTTCCGTCTATATTGCAAAAGCTATAGCTGTAGCCGTAACCAGGTGAACGAAGCCACCAACCATATGCATTGCCTGAGGAACTTGTCTTCTTTGTACGTTTTATGCTATTTACATTCCATGCGTCTGTTACTCCTTGGTAGTATTTATACTGGCTTCCTTCTGATGTGATTGCATATCCGTATGTTCCGCTTCCATTATATCCATTATTTACTATTTCACTTGCTGCTAATAACCATAAGTAATCATTAGACGTTGCTATACTGCTTGCATCATCATATGTTCCAATATATTTCTTCTTTACTTGTTTGATATATGCTTTATTATTTAAGTTTGCTCCTAAGCCTCCGATTTCTCCACCTTGTACAGCCGCATTTGTTGTATATCCGTTTAAGTCTTTTCTCATTTGTGTATTTGCCCAGCCATTTTCATTTGTATTAGTTGAATTCACTGGCATATAATTTTCTCCTGTCATAAAATCTAAGAACTCAAATGAAATACTTGCCTTGTTATGATTTCCTCCATAGGCTGCTGTATTAACTAAGTCGTCGTGCTTAAAGCCTAGCGCCCTTACTATTCTAACTTCTCCTTTATATTCTACTTCAAACAAATCTCCTGCACTAATGGTATATTTTTTGTTATCTACTATTACTGTTACTTTTTCTGTGTCACTTGTTATACTATCTTCTTTTGCTATTTCTCCTGCTATTTTTTCTATCATTTCCCAATCTGATTTGATATTTTCAATTGGCTCTTCTGTTGGCGTATCTGTTCCTCCTCCATTTCCTGTTCCATTGATATATTTGTCTACCATATTATCTACTTCGTTCATATATTCTTGTTCATTTTTTACTGCATCTGCTGTTTTATCCTTTGCATCCTGGGCCTTTTTAAATATGCTATTTTCTCCCATTGTGTACATGATCGTGATTCCTGCTAGGATTAGCAATACCACAATGGTTACTACTAGTGCTACTAATGTTATACCTTTTTGTCTTTTTATAAGTTTATTTTTCATTTCAATTCTTTGCCTCCTTTTTCTTTAGTATTGACTTTGTTTACTTTTTTATACTAACTTTTATATTATAACATTTTGTTATATTTTATCAATTCATACTATAATATGTCAACATCTATTTTAACAATTTATTTCTTACCACGATTTTTTAATTCTCCTCAAACAAAAATGTAGAGGGTGTCATTACGACACCCTCTGGTACAAAATTGTTTTTCGGTTTTACAGTTATAATAACGAATGTAATCTCCCCAAAAGTACGCCTTTCTTCTATAATGTCCAGGTCCTCCTTAGCCATTTGACTTTCAAGCATGATAAAGTCATACATCATCTCTTGATCTGCATTCATATATTCGAAAACAAATTTTTGTTCTTCTGTTTCGACTCCTAAAATCATATCTCCTAGACACATAAAATACTTTCCAGCCATAAATGCAAATTCCCGCCGATGGATTCGTTGACTTGTTATCCAATAGTCACCATCCTCCAAATCATATACACAGTATTTTTCAAACTCATCTGTTTTTCCATGTTCTGTGTTATATGCTTCCACTACTTGCAGCTTGATAAACTGCAACTATGTGCCTTATACGAGATCCTATTAGTATACTCAGCACAACTATTGCTGCCATTAACAATAAGCAAACCATTTTGTGTTCTTTCCAGTAGCTCTTCATCCGTTCTGTTCTCATTTCTGCTTCCTCCAACTTTGTTTTAAATTTTACCATACTTTTCTGTATGACTTCTTCATTATACCATATTTTTTAGATTTTATCAAATTTTCCCTGTTTTATAATATTCCTACTCTTTCTCAGGCTCTGTATATTCCATAGTTCCTGGTATCATTTTATCTACAAACAAAATCCCATCTAAATGGTCTAACTCATGTGAAATTGCTTGTGCCAATAAACCTTCTGCTTCTATTGTAATCTTTTCTCCATTTTCATTTAATGCTTCCATTGTTACTTGAGCTGGACGAACAAGTTTTGCATATTGATTAGGAAAACTTAAACATCCCTCTTCTACCTCTTGTTCTCCTTTTTGCCCTACAATTTTTGGATTAACTAATTTAATAGGTCCATTATCATCATAAAGATCAATTACTACTAATCTTTTTAAAATTCCAATTTGTGGTCCTGCTAAACCTACTCCATTAAACTTATGCATAGTTTCTACCATATCATCTAATATTTGTCTGATTTTATCATCAACAGATTCTACTTCTCTTGCTTTTTTTCTTAAAATTTCATCTCCATTTTCCCTAATCATTCTAATTGCCATATATCTTGCCTCCCGATTTTTACTTTTTATGCCCAACTATTTGGATTTAAATCTATAATTACTCTATTACCTTCCTTTTTACTTTCTCTCATATTTTGATATTGCGCCAAAACATCTTTCATTACCTCTATCATATTGTCATTAAATTTACATTTAATAATAATTCTAAAACGATATTTATTTTTCATTTTATCAATTGGTGATGGCATTCCTTTATATAATATGATTCCCAAATTTTCTTGTACTACTCTATTTTTTAAATAGTTATGTAGATTTCGTGTAATATTTTTTCCATCTAATTCTTTTTCACTGCTTATTCCAATTACTATTATATCGCAAAAAGGTGGATATTTCAATTGTTTTCTCATCATTATCTCTGTATCATAAAACAAATGATAATCTTGTTTTTTACTACATTCTATACTAAAGTTATCTGGGTTATATGTTTGAATAATAACTTTTCCCTTTGTTTGTTCTCTTCCTGCTCTTCCTGCTACTTGGGTCAACAATTGAAAAGTTCTTTCATTTGCTCTAAAATCATCTATGTTTAAACTACCATCTGCTGCAATAACACCTACTAAAGTAACATTGGGAAAATGGTGTCCTTTTACTACCATTTGCGTCCCAATTAAAATATCCATATTTTCTTCTTGAAATCGATTCAAAATCATTTCATGTGAATTCTTTTTTGTAACAGTATCTACATCCATTCTAATAGCTTTTGCTTCTGGAAAAAGTAAATGGATTTGCTCTTCTAATTTTTGAGTACCTGCCCCAAAATAACGAATATTTTCACTATGACACTCTGGACATTCTATTACTATTGGAACTTCATATCCACAATAATGACACTTTAGCTTTTGATTATTAGCATGATATGTCATGGTAATATTACAATTCTTGCATTTAATTGTATTTCCACACTCTCTACACATCACAAAAGTAGAAAATCCTCTACGGTTTAGAAATAGAATAGTTTGTTTTTTATTTTCTAAATTTTGTTTAATAGCTTGATGCAATCTTCCACTAATCATAGATTTATTTCCTTCTTGTAATTCCTGTCTTAAATCTACAATTTCTATTTCTGGTAAACTTGCTTTATTAGCCCTTTTAGTTAGTTCTAGTAAAGTAATTTCTTCTATTTGCGTACGATAATAAGACTCTAAGTCTGGAGTAGCACTTCCTAACACTAATGGTATATTGTTCTTTTTTGCTAAATATCTTGCAACTTCCTTTGCATGATATCTTGGATTTGTTTCTGATTTATAAGAACTATCATGTTCTTCATCAATAATAATAATCCCCAAATTAGATATTGGTGCAAAAATCGCTGAACGTGCTCCTATTACTATTTTTGCCTTTCCTTGCTTAATTTTATTCCATTGATCATATCTTTCTCCTACTGATAATTTACTATGTAAAATCGCTATTCTATCTTCTCCAAAACGAGAAATGAATCTATTTACAGTTTGTGGTGTTAATGAAATTTCTGGTACCAGCATAATGCTTGATTTTTCTTCCTTTAATGCTTTTTCAATCAATTGCAAATATACTTCTGTCTTTCCGTGAACCTGTTACACCAAACAGCAAGAATTCTGAATAAAGATAGTCTTCCATACTATCACAAATTGTCTGATAAGCTTGATTTTGTTCTGGTGTTAATACTAAGTCTTGATCTTTTTCTATCACTTTATGAATAAAAGGATTTCTTTCTATTGGCCTTTCAATTATCTCTATGTATCCGTTTTTTTTCAGAGTGTTAATAACACTTCTACTTACATCTGCAAATATCTCTAAATCAGTCACTAACACTTCTTCATTTTCTAATAAAAAACGTAATGCTCTAATTTGTTTATCTGATTTTAATTGTTTATTCTCAATTGCCAACTCTATTTCTTCTCCATCTTTTTCTAAATAAACAAAAGATGCACTCTTTTCTTTTACTCGATTTTCTAAAACTCTAGTAGTAGTTCCTGGTGGCAACATTAACTTAATACAATCTGATATATTGCAAAAATATCTTCTTGCCATCCATTTTGCTAATTCTATATTTTCTTGACTTATATATTCTGTTTCATCTACTTGTTTGATAGCTTTTACCTGATAGCTAGATGTTTCTTTGAAATTGACTACAAAACCTTCTTCTGGTTCTTTTCGATTTCCAAAAGGCACCATAATTCGGCTCCCAATTTTTACCTTGGAAGCTATCTCCTCTGGTATTTGATAGTCAAACACTCTATTTAGTTGCTTACTATTACTATTTAAAATAACTTCTGCTATCATGAGAATACTCCTAACTCTCCACATTTTATCAAAATTGCATAAGAAAAGCAAGGTTTCCCTTGCTTGTTAACTTTGTAACCATTTTTGGTATTCTTGAATAATAATATCTGTTACCTGCCCTGCTGTCATATTGGTTGTGTCAATAACAATATCATAATTAGATTCATCTTCTTTTCTGACACCATATAAGTTGTAGTATCTTTCATTTTCTAATTGATAGCGTTTTTGCATATCTATCTTTTGTTCTTCTATAGACTGCAAATTTTCTGAAGATTTACGTTTTACATCATAAAATGCTCTTCTAGCCGCTTCATTAATATCTACTTTTAAATATACTTTAAAAGATTCTGGTACTGCATACCAACCAAGTCTGGCATCTATTACAAAATTTTCATGTTCTTTTGCATATTCTCTAGCATTTTGTTCAATTTGCCTATCAATTTCTGGATGTTCCTTTACATATACATTAAAAGCTGTAATATCCATTCCTAGTTCTTTTGCTAAACTTCTTGCATAATCCCCATTACAATAGATACCAAATTCCAACTTTTCTGCTAAAAGTCTAGACACTGTTCCTTTTCCACTTGCTAGTTCTCCACATAAAGATATAATATGTTTCTTTTTCATACTTCCCTTCCTCTTTATTTCTAATTATTCCTCTACCGCTACTACTTTACCTTCATTAATTTCATCTGCAGCAAGTGATACTGGAGATGGTTCCTCTTTTTTAGTTAATGGTATACTGCCTGTTGCTAATTGTCTTGCTCTTTTAGCAGTCATTGTTACTAACTCAAAACGATTATCTACTTTATTTAATAATTCTAATACCGTTGGTTTTACTAACATAATTTTACTCTTCCCCTCTATTTATTCAATATTTTGTATTTGCTCTCTAATATCTTCAATTTGTGTTTTTAATTCTATCACTAAATTGGTTATTTCCAATTTCCCTGATTTAGATCCTATTGTATTGGTCTCTCTATTCATTTCTTGAACTAAGAAGTCTAATTTCTTTCCACAAGGTTCTTCTGACTCTAGCAACTTTTCAAATTGCTCAATATGACTTTTTAATCTTGTTATTTCTTCTTCAATAGAAGATTTATCAGCATAAATAACTGTTTCTTGTGCTAATCTTGCCTCATCTACTACATCTGTTTTTAAAACTTCTTTTATTCTTTCTTGTAATTTTACTACATATTCTTCTAGAAGTCCAGTAGAAAAATCTGAAATCTCATCGACATTTTTCGCAATTTTCTGTAAACGTACTGATAAATCCTGTTTCATTCTATTTCCTTCTAATGCTCTCATTTCAACAAAATTATCTATACTATTCTCTAAACATTCTAAAAGTTCTAGCCAAATTATTTCTGTACTATCTTCTTCTAATTGTATGTTCATAACATCTGGAAGTTTAGAAACTTCACTTGCTCTAAGCCCACTTGGAATGTCATTTTCTTCCGCTAGTTGTGTCAGTTCTTGAATATATATCTTAGCAAGTTCTTTGTTAATAACAACATTTTTTCCCTCTATACCATAATTTGCATAGTTGATAAAAATATCAATTTTCCCCCTTGCTACTTTTTGTAAAATAGTTTTTCTAATTTTATCCTCTAAACATAGAAGGTTACGAGGTACCTTTACTGTAATATCGGTATATTTATGATTGACTGAACGAATTTCTACTAAATATTCTCTTCCTTCTTTTTCTAATTTTGCCCTTCCAAAGCCTGTCATACTATTCATATGTATTTCCTTCCTATCTTCTCTTTATTACTTTTTTCATCTCATCAATAAAATATTGCTTTTTCATCTTTTTATAAACAATAATAGATTTTGCTACATAATAGATAGCAAAAATAAAAGTAATTAAAGCTACAAGATATACAAATTTCCCTTGCCACATTAAATTAACATATATTAAGCCCATTGTTGTAAAAGCAAGTAATAAAATCTCTATTCCATGAAGCGTATGTCTTCCACTATCTTTTTTATAGGCATATTCAAAAATTCCAACTGCAATCACTAAAAGAGCAATACTAAACACTTTCAAGTCTGTAACAAAAACTGAATTTTCAATATTAACAAATCCTAAAACAACAAAATTTAAATATAGCATAACTACTATTGCTAAGCAAATATTTTGAAAAACTCTTGAATGAATCTTTCCAAGTTCTACATCAGCTACTTTTTTATTCTTTTGCATTTCTTTTCTGACAACTTCTGCAATATCTCTTTCTCTTCTTTGTGAAAGACGTGTTCTAGAAGGCTCTTCATAATCATCTTCTTCTAATTCCTCATCATCCTCATAGTATTCTTCTTCGTCTTCTAGCTCTTCCTCCTCATCATCTTCGTCGTAATATTCGTCCTCTAATTCTCCGTCTTCATCATAATATTCAGCTTCTAGCTCTTCCTCATAATCCTCTTCTTCATCTATATCGTCGTCTTCATCTAGTTCCTCTTTATCCTCAAATTCCTCTATCTCTTCAAAATTTTCTTCCTCTTCTACCTCTAGCTCTTCATCATCTTCCAAAGATAGAAGTTCTTCTCTTTTAGGTGTATCTTTTTTATTAGTCAAACTATCTGTTTCTGTAATTCCAGCTTTTCTCAATAATTCTTCAATTGTAGGAATTTCTATTTTATTTTCTTCTCTAGCCTTTTTTATAATTTCCTGCTTTGCAGTTTCTATTGCCTCTTCTAATGCCTTTTCTACTTGAGATATTTCTTCTGGTTCTAAAGAATGTTTGCCTTTTTTAGTCGTTGTAGATTTCGTCTTTTTTTCTTCTAACTCTATATTTTCTTGTTTTTCTACTTTTTTTGTAGTCTTCTTTTTAGTAGTTTCACTTTTAGCAGAAGAAGTAGTTTTCTTTGTTGTCTTTTCATTTTTAGGTGCACTTTCTTTTTTAGCGGAAGTAGTTTTCTTACTTTTTTCTTGATTCTCCACAGTAGTTTTCTTTCTAGTTGTTTTTGGAGCACTCTTCTCTACTTTAGTAGTAGCTTTTGTCGTGCTTTCTTTTTTAGTAGTATTCTTTTTTCCCGCTGTAGAGGAGCTTCTACTTTGTACTATCCTTTTTGTACTTCCTGTTGCTATCTTCTTTTCACTACTTTTAGCTGTTGATGTTTTTTTGGTTGTTTCGTCAGCCATTGCCTTTTATCTCCTTTCCTTCTTCCGTTATTTCCCCGAATTTATCATTCGTCACCTATTATAACATATTTTTTTTAATTTTTAAAGTAATTCTGCCAAAATATCTTCTACTTTTGTAACTAATTTAGCACCTTGTTGAATTAAACTATTGGTTCCATCAGAATTGGGGTTTGTTATATTCCCTGGAACCATGAAAACTTCTTTTCCTTGGTCTAGTGCATAATCTACTGTTATAAGAGTTCCACTCTTTTCTTTTGCTTCTACCACTAGAACTCCATTAGATAATCCACTAATTAATCGATTTCTAGCTGGAAAGTGCATTTTTTCTGGTTTGCTCTCTGGTAAATATTCTG
The DNA here is from genome assembly GCA_022797635.1 of Clostridia bacterium. Classification (GTDB taxonomy): domain Bacteria; phylum Bacillota; class Clostridia; order TANB77; family CAG-508; genus CAG-273. The sequence goes on along the minus strand of JAAWKZ010000004.1, from coordinate 29,121 downwards.
TTATAATCGCTCCACCTTTTTGAATAATCTCTCTACATAGCCCTTTATTCTCTGCTGGATAGATATGTGCAAATCCACTCCCTAAAACAGCAATCGTTTGCCCATTTGCTTTTACCGCTCCCAAGTGCCCACAAGTATCTATTCCTCTGGCTAATCCACTGATTACTACAATTCCTTGTTTTGCTAATTCATAGGCAAAACGAAAAGCCACCTTTTTACCATAATCGCTTGCTTGTCTACAACCAATGATAGCTATGGATGGCTTATTTAATATATTTTCATCACCTAGTAAATATAACCTTGCAGGTGGCGCATAAATATGTTTTAATTTTTCTGGATAATTTTTTTCGGCTTGATAAATAATTTTCATAAGTTTTCCTCCTATAAAATATTTCAAGCCCCCGTATTTCTTAGATTCCCTTAGCTGCTAGAACAACATTGTTCATTAGCATTGCAATTGTCATAGGTCCTACTCCCCCTGGTACTGGTGTGATATAAGATGTCTTCTTTTCTACCTTTTCAAAATCTACATCTCCTACTAATTTGCCTTCTTCATTTCTGTTAATACCTACATCAATAACAACTGCGCCTCCTTTTACCATATCTTCTGTCACAAATTTCGGTTTTCCGAATAGCTGCTACTAAAATGTCTGCCTTCCTTGTTATTTCTGCTATATTTTGTGTTTTTGAATGACAAACTGTAACAGTCGCATTGCTATTTATTAAAAGTTGTGCAAGTGGTCTTCCTACAATATTGCTTCTTCCAATCACAACTGCATTTTTTCCTTGTGTTTCAATATGATATTCTTCCAACATTTTCATAACACCTGCTGGTGTACAAGAAACAAAACATTCCTCTCTAATAGCTAATTTTCCTACATTAATTGGATGAAAGCCGTCAACATCTTTTCTGTAACTAATGGCATTAAAAGCTTCTCTAATATCTAGATGTTTTGGAATTGGGCTTTGTAATAAAATACCATGAACATCATCTCTATGATTTAATTCTTCAATTAGGTTTAATAGTTCTTCTCTTGTCGTTTCTTCCTTTAATAAAAATTCTTCAAAAGCAATTCCAATCTCATCACATGCTTTACTTTTGTTACGTACATATACTGCTGATGCACCATCATTTCCTACCATAATAACTGCCAATTTTGGATAGATTCCTTGCTTTTTTAATTCTACTACTTCTTCTTTTAACTCTAGCCTTACTTTTGCTGCTAATTCTTTTCCATTAATGATTGTTGCCATTATATTTTCTCCCTCTTTATTATAACTACGTATTCTCTCCTAGGCTACTATAACTTGGCATAATATATATTCTATTAATATAGCCATCTATATCTTTATAAAATGTAATTGTATACTTTTGTGCTGAACTTATCTTTTCTTTCAATTCATCAGGTTCCTCCATTAGCCCATTATAGTATACATCTATCTCGTGGTCATTATAGCTATTATTAATGCTAATATTATTTAATACTATTTTAACTCTTGAACCTGTTTGACTTCCTTCATAACCTGAAAATTTTGAATTGAAACTTTCTATTGTTGAACTCTCGATTGATGAGTTAATTCTATTTGCATCATAATCGCTTACTGTGTCATATATTGCAATTCCTGCTATTAATATAAAAAATGATTCTACCATTAAAGTAACAAACATGACTGCACTTAAAATCATCCCTGCCATACCAATTGCTTTTTTCTCTCCCGTTTTTCCTTTCTTAACAATATCTACGATTCCTAAAATTAGTCCAATCACTGCTAATACCACTCCAAGTGGTGCTAATACAAATGTAACTGCTAGCACAAACGCAATAATCCCTAAAACTAACGCTGCTATTCCCATTTTTTCTTTCCTCCCTCACTATAATTTTTTACATTATATACTACTTTTTTTAATTTGTATATTGTTTTTTCATTAAAATTATTTTTTCATTTTTGTCATACTTTTTAGTCTGTCTAATATACATTAATTAAAGATTTTTTGTACAAACATTTCTTAGAGGGGGTTAAATAATTCATGGAAGAGAATTTAAAATTATATCAAGATATAGCTTTGCGTACTGATGGCGACATTTACGTTGGTGTAGTTGGTCCTGTTCGTACTGGTAAATCTACTTTTATTAAAAACTTTATGGATTTACTTGTTATTCCAAACATTGACAATGAATACAAAAAAGAAAGAGCTCGTGACGAACTACCACAAAGTGCTGGTGGAAGAACTATTATGACTACTGAGCCTAAGTTTATTCCAAATGAAGCTGTTGAAATTACAATTGGTGAAAATCTAAAATTTAAAACGAGACTAGTAGATTGTGTTGGTTATTTAGTTAACAATGCAATCGGATATTTAGAAGACGACATGCCTCGTATGGTAAAAACACCTTGGTTTGAAGAAGAAATACCGTTTGAAGAAGCAGCTGAAATGGGTACTCGTAAGGTAATTGCTGAACATTCTACTATTGGTATTTTAGTAACTACTGATGGTAGTGTAACAGATATTCCTCGTGAGGATTACATTACTGCTGAAGAACGAGTTGTAAAAGAATTACAAGAATTGAATAAGCCATTCGTCATTGTTTTAAATAGCGATGATCCGTTTTCTGACTATACCAAAGCTTTAGCTAAAAAATTGGAAGACAAATATCAAGTTTCTGTTATTCCAACAGATTGCGCTCATTTGGATTTAGAAGATATTGACTATATCTTTAGTAAAATCTTATATGAATTTCCAATTGAAACTATTAATCTAAATTTTCCAAGATGGGTAGATGGTCTTTGTGATGATCATTGGCTAAAAAAAGAATTGTATTCTGAAATTCAAACTGCATTTACAGATATTCATATTTTGAAACAAGTAGATGGTGGTATTTCTCGATTACAAAATACACAAGTTATTACAAAAACAACTTTAGACGAAATCCGTCTTGGTGAAGGTAGTGTCAATATTTCTATTCAATTAATGGATGAACTATTCTATAAAGTATTAACTGAAATATCTGGTGTAGAAATTAATGACGAAGGTGCTCTATTTAGTACCATTACAGAATTTGCTCAAACTAAAAAACAATATGATAAAATTGCTTATGCTTTAGAAGAAGTCAAAGCAACTGGTTATGGTATTGTAACACCTTCTATTGATGAACTTTTATTAGAAGAACCAGAAATGGTAAAACAAGGTTCTAGATTTGGGGTAAAATTAAAGGCTAAGGCCCCTAGTATCCATATGATAAGGGCAGATATTGAAACTGAGGTTTCTCCTATTGTAGGAAGTGAAAAACAATCTGAAGACTTAGTCAATTATTTACTTTCTGAATTTGAATCAGACCCTAAGAAAATTTGGGAATCTAACATCTTTGGAAAAAATCTACATGAACTAGTTAATGAAGGATTACAAAACAAACTATCTAGAATGCCAGAAGAAGCACAAGCAAAACTTCAAGAAACTTTAGAACGTATTGTCAATGAAGGTAGCGGCGGATTGATTTGTATTATTCTATAATTTCTTTATTAGAGCAAGGATATATCTTTCAAGCTATATTCTTGCTTTAAGCTCCATTTTCTCTTATTAATTTAAGATTTAAACCTTTGATTCTAAATTCAATATGATTTAATTAACCTGCTCTAAGGCACTGATTCTAATTGAATGCTCATCAACTTCATTTTCCAAAACATCTAATCTTTTTTCGTCTTCTTCAATATGTTGTTGATGAAAAGAATAACCATCAAAAAGTGCTGGTATCTTATTAGAAGTATCTTCTTCGATAAGAATTAGAATTCTATTCATGTTTTCATGGTCTTGTCTTAATTCTTTGATATCTTTTTGTACAAGATTTAAATTTCTTTCTAGTTTGTCCGTTTTCTCTATAAGCATATCAATTTTACTTGTTTTCTCCACAAGCATATCAATCTTTTCTTCCATCGTCATAACTCTTCCCTCCTTTCTACAAATTTAGATATATTTTAACATACTAAAATTTCATATTCAATACCTTGTTAAAATAAAATCAATTTTAATTTATAGGTTCTATTTTTTCAATACAAATCGACTTTACAACTTTTCATATTCTTTATTTTTTTGAATACTTTTTCCACTTTTGGAAAACACTAAATTTAGTAAAATTACTGTTCATCATTTACTAATTATAAAATTATACAGAAAGGAACTATACATGGAAGAAAATGCAAATCAAAAACCAAAATGGCAAGAAAAACTAACCAACAGTTTGAAAACATATTTTGAGGGTCCTAATAGTAAAGAATATCATTTTCATCTCTCTGATCCTAGTGAAGATGAAAATAATAATTCCGCTTCTCCTACCACTTTAACCACCCAGCAAATGCAAGAAAATGAAAAAATCTCTGAAGTCAAAAATATTTTTTCAAGCTTAGACGTTACTTTAGAATATATCAAAGTCAAATACAATACTTTAATTAACAGTGACATTATCCTACGTGAATTTACTTTAGTAGCTAGAAATAGGCAATACAAAGCTCTACTTCTTTTTATTGATGGTATGGTAAATTCTCAATTAATTAACGATAATGTACTTCAAGCCCTCATGCTACGTAACAGAGCCAATATCTTTGATGGTGACGAAAATCAAGTTGTCTCTGAGGGAGTTGCTAGTAACATTACTGTTAAAAGAGTGAAAATATTTAATTTAGAAAGCTACATTATGGATAGCTTACTTCCTCAAAATAACGTAGAAAAAGTATCTGCTTTTTCAGATGTTTTTGATGGTGTGAATATGGGAAATTGTCTTTTGTTTGTAGACACACTCCCAATTGCTTTTAACATTGACGTCAAAGGATATAAGCAAAGAGAAATCAGTACCTCTAACAATGAAATTATTATCCAAGGTCCTCAAGAAGCTTTTGTAGAAAATCTAAGAACCAATACATCACTACTTCGTAGAACAGTTAATAATGAAAATTTAATTATTGAAAACCTTTCAATTGGAAAATTAAGTAAAACAAAATGTACAGTTTGTTATATGAAAAATATTGCCAACTCTGATTTAGTAGCAGAAGTAAAATATCGTATGAACAACTTAGAAATCGACTCTCTTCTTTCTTCTGGTGAATTAGTACAATTAATTGAAGAAAACCAAAAAAGTAGTGCTCCACAAGTCTTATTAACAGAACGTCCTGATAAAGCAACCAAATATCTATATGGTGGTAGAGTTATTGTTTTAGTTAACGGTAATCCTTATGCACTAGTAATGCCTGTCACTCTAATTGACTTTATTGCATCACCTGAAGATACCAATCTAAAATTCCAATTTGCCAACTTTTTAAAATTTTTACGTTTACTTGCAATTGGTATTACTCTTCTACTTCCAGGACTATACATCGCTTTAACAGACTTTCATCAAGAATTACTACCAACAGAACTGCTCTTTTCCATTCTAGCTTCCAGAGAAAATGTTCCATTTCCTATTATCTTTGAAGTGCTAGTTATGGAAATCTCATTTGAGCTAATTAGAGAAGCTGGACTTCGTGTTCCTTCTCCCCTTAGTGCTACCATTGGAATTGTTGGTGCTTTAGTAATTGGACAAGCAGCAGTAAGTGCTAGTATCGTTAGCCCTATCCTTATCATCATCATTGCTATTACTGCTATTGCCTCTTTCTCCATTCCTGATTTCTCATTTGGTTTCCATTTGAGATTAATGCGCTTTATTTTCATTTTGCTCGGATATGTTGCAGGCTTTTTCGGAATAGGACTTGGACTATTTGTCTATACTTGTGTTTTATGTAGTATCAAATCTTTTGGTATTCCATATACTGCTCCTTACTCACCTGTAACAGGTGCTGGCAAAAATGCATTTTTCCTAAACCCTACTTGGCAAAGGGAAAAACGCTCAGACTTTTTAGATACCAAACGTCACACTAGACAAGAACCAATTAGTATGAAATGGAGATATAAATAGAAAGGAAGATAAATATGTCAGATAAAAAAATAGGAAATATAGAAGCAATTGCCCTTATCATAACGATTATGGTAAATCATATTATCTTAAACTTGCCAAAGAGTATCATTCAATCTACTTCTTCTGGTGCTATTTTAAATGTGCTTTTTATTTCCCTTGTTGCAGTTCGGAATTGCTTATTTAATTAGTAATTTATTAAAAAGCTTTCCACGGTTTAGATATTTTTGACATTAGCAACTTTCTGGGTGGAAAGTGGCTTAAAAGATTAATCGGCATTTTATTTGTATGTTATTTGCTTTTTACTGTTAGTGTTGTTTTGAGAAGTTTCTCTGAAACTCTTAAAATTATCTTTTTCCCAAGAACACCTGTCAGAGTTATTATGCTATTACTTTTAATTGCTATTGTCATTGTTAACAAACTAGGCTTCCACCCTCTCGCTCGTGCCAATCTATTCTTTATGCCTGCTGTTTTATTTAGTATTTTCTTCATTTTTATTACAAATATTGGAAATTTTACAGTACAAAGAGCATTCCCCTTAATTGGCAATGGCATGGCAACTACCTTTTTTAGTGGTTTAAGCAATCTATTTGCTTTTGGAGGAATTAGTTATTTATACTTTGTCCCCTCTTATCTGAAAGACTTTAAAGATTACAAAAAAATTGCACTTGCTTCTGTTGGAATCTCTGCAATCTTTTTGCTCTTAAGTATAGCCACTATTTTACTATTATTCCCAATTGTTGCATCCACAGAAGAAGTTTTACCACTTTACCTAGCTTCTCGTTTTATCGAATTCGGAAGGTTTTTCCAAAGATTAGATGCTATCTTTGTGTTTATTTGGATTATTTCCATGATTTCTTATTTAAGTATTGCTTCCTATTTTGCAACTAGCATTTTTCAAAAAGTTGCTAATTTGCAATACAACAAATGGATAATTGGTGTATTTACTTCTCTTGCTTTTGGATTTGGGCTATTGCCACAAAACTTGCAGCAATTGTCCATGTTAGAAAATGAAGTGTATAAATATATCATTCTAATTTTAGTAATTGGTGTTGGGCTTAGCATTCTCATTTTGGCAAATATCAAATATTGTATTCATCAAAAGAAAAAAGGTCTTATCATTCTAGATGAAAATGCTACTGCTGATAAAGGAGGTTGAAAGATTTGTTAAAAATTTATAAATATCTAATCATCATTATTATTGTCATCATCTTTTCACTTGCCTTTACAGGTTCTCATATCGTACAAAGTGTAGATGATTTGGCTTATGCTGTTGCTTTAGGAATTGATGTTGGAGATAAAGAAGATTTAAAAGTTACTTTTCAGTTTACTATGCCTAGTCCTAGTGGTGAAAGTGGTTCTGGTAAATCTTCTCCAGCTGTAATTGACACTGTAGAAGCTAATTCTATTGATTCTGCTATTAGCTTTATGAATGCTTATGTTAGTAAAGAAATTAATTTGTCACACTGTAAAGTCATTGTCATTTCAGAAGAAGTAGCTAAAAGAGGAATTGCAAAAGAAATTTTTAGTTTAATGAATAAAGTACAAATTAGACCTGACAACCATGTTATTATCAGTACTTGCTCTGCACAGAAATATATTGAAAGTGTTTCTCCTAGTTTAGAAAACCTAGTTGCAAAATTCTATGAGATTCTTCCTCGTTCTGGTGAATACACAGGTTATACTGTAAATGGTGAATTAGGAGATTTCTTTACCAAAATTGTTTGTACTACATGTGAGCCTTGTGCTATTCTAGGAAATGTAGTAAGTAATGGTACTGAAGAAAGTTCTAGTGGTTCTGATAGCTCAGAAAGTGAAATGGTAAGTGCTAAAAATGGAATTGAGAATATAGGACTGGCAGCCTTTAAAGAAGATAAATTAGTAGGAACTCTAACTGCTGAAGAAACTTTAGCTCATTTGCTATTAACAAACCAATTAAAGAGTTGTAATATCTCTATTCCTGATCCAGATGATGAGAGTAAAAAAATTGATTTATTTTTAACCTCTAATCATACTGCTAAAATACAAGTATCTATCTTAAATGGTACTCCTTTTGTCAAATCGCATTTAACAGTAAATGCCAAATTAGCTTCAGTTGATAGCTTGTCAAAAGAAACTTACCCTGAATCTTCTGAACAAAGGCTAAAGAAGGTAGAACAATCTGCTGAGCATTATTTAAAAACTTTGTTGTCTAATTATTGTTATAAAACAGCAAAAGAATTTCATTCTGATATTGCAGGTTTTGGAAGACATGCCATCCATAATTTTAAAACATCAGAGGAATTTGATGAATATGATTGGCTAAATCATTATCAAGATACTTTTTTTGAAACAGATGCAAAAGTTACTATTAAATCTGGTTTTCTATTAACAGGAACCTAATATTTTTATGATAAAGGAGTTTATCTTATGGCTACTTTTTTACTAGTTGCTCTATTTGCTATTACTATGTGTATAGAAAGTATTGCTTATGCTTTTTATGAGATAAAAGTAAATAAAAATAAGTCCGCAGGGATAGTATTAATAATACTTTCCCTTATTGGGCTTGTGTTTCCTATTGTAGTTTATTTAAGTGATTAAAAACTCAAAAATAAAAGAGTGCCTATGGATGACATTCACTCTTTTATTTTTGCCATTTTAGCAAACACTTGCAAAATCTATTCTTCTTGTTAACTTATCTGCAAAAATAACTCTAATACGAATACTATCCCCTATTTTATACATCTTCTTGCTTTTCTCACCTTGTAAAGTCTTTTTACTCTCATCATAAATAAAATACTCATCTCCTAAATCATCAAAACGAATTAGTCCTTCTACTGTATTTTCTAATTCCACAAAAACACCAAAAGAAGTAATACTTGAAATAATACCATCATATTCTTCACCAATTTTATCTTGCATAAACTCAGCCTTTTTAATATCTTCGGCATCTCTTTCTACTTTTTGTGCAATTTTTTCTCTATCTGATGAACTTTCTGCATATCGTAGCGATTGCTCTTGATACTTTTCTAATTGTTCATCTGACAATTGATAATTATTTTCTAAGTATTTTGAAATAATCCTATGAATAAATAGGTCAGGATATCTTCTAATTGGCGAAGTAAAGTGACAATAATATTTACTAGCAATTCCAAAATGCCCCTTGTTTTCATTTTCATATCTTGCAATTTTTAGAGTTCTTAAAACCAAATTAGATACTACTCTTTCTTCTGGCTTACCTTGTATTTCCTCTAATACTTCTGCAAAAGCTTTAGGATGAATATTGTCTTTACTTCCCTTTATTTTATACCCTAAATTCCATAAAAACTTATTTAATTCCTCTATTTTCTCCATATCAGGTACTTCATGTACACGATAAATAAATGGCGCTTCTAACCAGTAAAACTTTTCTGCTACTGTTTCATTTGCAGTTAGCATAAATTGTTCAATTAATTCATTTGTAAAATATATTTCATATTTTTTAACATCTACTGCTATACCATGTTTATCTAAAACAATTTTACTTTCTGGAATATCTAATTCCAAGCTTCCTGCTAATTTTCTTCTTTGTTTTAAAATATTTGCAAGTTCTGCCATTCTTTTGAAATGTGAAAAATATGGGTTCTCTTGTTTTACTTCATCTAAAATAGCTTGTACTTCTTTGTAACTCATTCTTCTAGTTACGTTAATAATACTTTTTTGAATATCTGATGAGATTACTTTTCCATTTTGGTCAATTTCCATAAGAACTGTAAGTGCAAATCTATCTTCTCCTTGATTTAAACTACAAATACCATTTGATAGTTCTTTTGGAAGCATTGGGATTACTCTATCTAGCATATAGATACTAGTTCCCCTAACAATTGCTTCTCTATCTAATAAAGAGTTTTCCTTTACATAATAGCTAACATCTGCAATAGATACATTTAATAAATAGTTTCCATTTTTTAATTTTTCTACCGCTACTGCATCATCTAAGTCTTTAGCATCTTCTCCATCAATCGTAAAAATCTCTTTTTCTCTTAAATCTAGACGATAAGGAATATCTTTTTTTGCCACTTCTTGTTTGATACTAGTTGCTTCTTCTATCACAGGATCTGGAAATTCATAAGGTAAATCGTATTCTTTTACTAATGATAGCATGTCTACACCAGCTTGATCTTGATATCCTAGTATTTCTATAATCTTCCCTTCTGCACTTTTATTCCCTTGTGGAAACTTCGTAATCTGAGCTACTACTTTTTGGTTATTTTTCGCCTTTCCACAATTCTTTTTTGAAATGAAGATATCACTATTTACTTTTCTATCATCTGGAACCACAAATCCAAAATTTTTACTTTTTTGAAATACACCAACAAAGGTATCTTTATTATGTTTTAACACTTTTAATACCTTTCCTTCTTGGTGCTTATCTTCTCGACTTGCCTCTATTATTTTAATAAGTACCTCATCACCATCAATGGCATCTTTGGTATTACCTCTAGAAATATAGACTTCATCTTCTTGATCTTCTATTTTGACAAAACCAAAACCTTTTTCATTTCCTCTAAAAATTCCTGTAAAATCTTTTTTCATAGTTCTCCTTCTACTTTATTTTGAATAAATTTTAAAACTAGTTGGAATAAAGTTATAATTACTAAATAATTCCTCACCTGTTACAATCTTCAAATATCTTTGATCTGTTTTACTATTTACAATTCTATATAAGTAATAGTCCTCTATATGCTCTTTTGCAAATTCTACTTCATTTGAAGTAATATCTATTGGAGTTCCTTCATTTTCCTTTGTTGATTTCACTTCAATATACATTTCTTTATACTCTCCATTCTCCATTTTTTTAAAAGAGAGTATATCAAACCCTTCATTTTCTTTTTTATTCTCAAAGAATTCATCCATTTTTTCAACCTGCTCTATAGCCCCTTCTTCTACTAGCCTTTTTCGTTCTTGTTTAAAAATAGCTTCTTCATTTATTATACCCTGTTTACTTTTTATTATTTCTTCTGCAATATAATCTGGTTTACTTGTTCTTTGCTGTCTAACTCCTGTTCTTCTATATTTTCTTAATTTTAATGGTCCATCTTTCACCTCAATAACATCCTGGTGTATTCTTTCCTCTATTTCTTCTTCTATCCTAGCAACCTGATTTGCCACTTGTTGTAACCTATCATCCTCATGAAAATCTCTATTCTCAGGATATATTATTCTTAAAGGAAATTTCCATACCAATCTATCATTGCCTTTTTTATCCTTTTCTATTACTTGATGTGGATCATCACATAATTCTACTTTTCCCTCAAAAATATAATTTCTATCTTTATCTTTTGAGAATAAGTACATTGGCAGCTTAGTTTCTCTTGATGCATAAATTGATTTATTATTTTTATTTAATTGTTGATCACCGACTAATCCTTCTCCTGTATATAGGATAGTACCATTTTCAATGCCACTATCTGAATAAACGCCATTACTTTCAGATGTAACCAAAACTAAACAATTTAAGGTCTTTGTCTTCATAATCCCTGATTGTCCACTTATTTTAAACATCTCCATCAATTTTTTACGAGAAAACATTTCCCCTATATTTATTATATCATCTATTTCTTTTAAAGTTGTCAATTCCTATTCTCCTTTACATATTTAACTAATGGAATATCTGCCAATGCAAAATCATAATTGGATAATTCTTCTATAGTAACCCATTTATATTCTGAATGTGCATGTAAATGGTATTCTCCTGAAAGATACTCACAACTATATAATCTCAAGTCTACTATTTTAGTAGGATATTCACATACATTATTTACTAAATATCTTTGTGCTTTCACCCTAATATCAAATTCTTCCCATATTTCCCTTTCAATTGCATCTTTTTCACTTTCCCCTTGTTCCACTTTGCCACCTGGAAATTCCCATTTTCCTAATACATTTTGATCCCCAGTAGCTCTTTTTGCAATTAAAACTTTTCCATCTTTTTTTATTAATGCTGCTACAACTATTATTTTCATATATATTTCCTTACCTGTTAAATAAATATTGAAATAAAAGCACATCAGTACGAATTGTATTGATGTGCCTTATTAATACATAATTTTGTTTTACACTAGATATAGAATACCTAAAACAAGTGCTAATACAACAAATGCAATTCCTAACATAATTGTCCATCTTTTTAGCTTGCCTTGTTTTGTTCTTCCTTTATTTTGCTCATAGAAATTATTGGTTGAAGAACCTGTAATTGTTCCTGAAGCCCCTGCTTTTTCGCTATTTTGCATTGTTGCTAAAATAATTAAAGCAACACATACAATTATATAAATAACTAATACAATATATTTTGCTATTTCCATACTTGTTTCATCCTTTCTAGAGCAAATTCTATACTAATTCTAGAATAACTACTTCTGCATTGTCTCCTCTTCTTGGTCCAGTTTTTAGAATTCTTGTGTATCCTCCAACTCTACCTTCATATTTAGGAGCAATTTCATTAAATAATTTTGCAGTTAAGTCAATATTGTTTCCTTTTGCATCTCTTACTTTATTAACTGTTTTCATCATTTTTCTTCTAGCATTTAATCTAGATGGCATATCTTTTTGCCTTTTTTCAGTTGTTGTTTCTTTTACTACTTTTAAATATTCTTTACCATTTTTGCTTTTTACAAGTTCTGTTTCTTTGTTTCCCTTAGCATCTAATTTTGCTTTAGAAACTTTTACTTCTACTTCTTCAAAGTTATCTTTCTCTTTTACGGCTAAAGCAATAATGCTATCTGCCATAGCTTTTACTTCTTTCGCTCTAGCTTCAGTTGTCTCTATTTTACCATGTAATATTAAATCAGTTACTAATGTTCTAAGCATTGCTAATCTAATATCAGTTGTTTTACCTAGTTTTCTATTTGTTGCCACTTTCTATTCCCTCCTTCTTGCTTATTCTTCTTCCTTGGCAAAGTCTAATCCTAATGAATGTAATTTATTAGTTACCTCATCTAAAGATTTCTTTCCAAGATTTCTTACTTTCATCATATCACTTTCTGTTTTATTCGTTAAGTCTTCTACAGTAGAAATTGCTGCCCTCTTTAAGCAGTTAAATGATCTAACAGATAATTCTAAATCTTCAATAGACATTTCTAGAACTTTCTCTTTCTTAGATTCTTCTTTTTCTACCATGACTTGAGTATTTTTAGTTGCTTCTGATAAGTCAATAAATAATTCTAAGTGACCTGTCATAACTTTTGCAGCTAAGCTTAATGCTTCATCAGGCTTTAAGCATCCATTTGTCCAAACTTCAATAGTTAATTTATCATAATCTACCATTTGTCCAACTCTAGTATTCTCTACTGCATAATTTACTTTCTTTACTGGTGTGTAGATAGAGTCAATTGGTAACACACTAATTGCTTGGTCTGGTTTTTTGTTCTTTTCTGCATTGTTATATCCTCTACCCATATCTGCAGTCATTTCCATTACTAAATGACCACCTTCTGATACTGTAGCAATATGTAAATCTGGATTTAGTATCTCAACTGTACCATCTGTCATAATGTCACCAGCTTTTACTTCTCCTGGTCCTTTAAAATCAATTCTTAATACTTTTTCCTCATTTTTATCCATTTTCAAACTAACAGTTTTCAAATTGATAATAATTTCTGGAACATCTTCTACTACATTTTGAATAGTAGAGAACTCATGTAATACTCCATCAATCTTAACACTTGTAATTGCACATCCTGGAAGTGAGGATAGTAAAATTCTTCTTAAAGAGTTACCTATTGTAATACCATATCCTCTTTCTAATGGTTCGCATACAAATTTTGCATAATTTTTATCATTATCCATCTCTAAGCATTTAATATTTGGCTTTTCGAATTCTATCATTTTTTACCTCCCAATAGATAATAGAAAAACATTTCTATTTTTACAATTAAATTATTATTTAGAGTAAAGCTCTACTATTAAATGTTCTTCGACTGGTAAATCGACATCTTCTCTTGCTGGTAATTTTACAACTTTACCACTTAAGTTTTTTACATCTTTCTCTAGCCATTCTGGAACTGGTCTTGCTCCGTTTTCTTCAACGTTTAGCTTAATAACCCCATTATCTTTTCTAATTTCTCTTACAGAAATTACATCTCCTGCTTTTACTAAATATGATGCGATGTCTACTTTATGACCATTCACTTCAAATGTGCCATGTGTTACTAACATTCTTGCTTGTGCACGTGATGCGCCATATCCTAAACGATATACTACATTATCTAATCTAGTTTCTAAAATTTGAAGTAATACTTCACCTGTTTTACCTCTGTTTGCAGATGCCATATCAAAGTATTTTCTAAATTGTTTTTCACCCACACCATAAAAAGCTTTTGTTTTTTGCTTTTCTCTTAACTGAGTACCATACTCAGAAAGTTTCTTTTTCTTTTGGCCATTTTGACCTGGTGCATAATTTCTTCTAGAAATACTGCATTTATCTGTGTAGCATCTTGAACCTTTTAAGAACAATTTTTGTCCTTCTCTACGACAAATACGACATTGTTCATCTTTATATCTTGCCATTTTATTTTTTCACCATCCTTATACTCTTCTTCTTTTTGGTGGTCTACAACCATTGTGAGGAATTGGAGTAACATCCTTAATTGAGCTAATTTCCAATCCTGCTGATTGTAATGACCTAATTGCTGCTTCACGACCAGAACCTGGTCCTTTTACAAATACTTCAACTGATTTTAATCCATGTTCCATTGCTGCTTTTGCTGCAGTTTCTGCTGCTTCTCCAGCTGCAAATGGTGTGCTTTTTCTAGAACCTTTAAATCCAAGTTCACCAGCACTTGCCCAAGAAATTGCATTTCCTTGAACATCTGTAATTGTAACTATTGTATTATTAAAACTAGAATGAATATGAGCCATACCTTTTTCAATGTTTTTTCTATCTCTTCTTCTAGTTACTGGTTTTTTCGTTACACTTTTTGTTGCCATTTTGATTTATTCCCTCCTTATTTTATCAGGCTTATATTTTATTTCTTACTTTTGCTAACTAATTTTCTTGGTCCTTTTCTTGTACGAGCATTTGTCTTTGTTCTTTGTCCTCTTACAGGAAGACCTCTTCTATGTCTCATACCTCTATAGCATCCAATTTCAGTTAATCTTTTAATGTTTAAAGCAACTTCTCTACGTAAGTCACCTTCTACTGTATAACCTTCCATTGCATTTCTAATATCTTGTACTTGATCATCTGTTAAGTCTTTTACTCTAATGTTAGGATCTACTTTTGCTTTTTCAAGAATTTTTTGTGAACTTGTTAGGCCTATTCCATAAATATAGGTTAGTCCTATTTCTACTCTTTTTTCTCTAGGTAAATCAACTCCTGCTAAACGAGCCATTTTTATTTACACCTCCAAATATTTTGTTTCTTTTTTGTTGTCCTATTATTGGTGAAATGCATTGGCAGAAACCAATCAATAATATTTTTCTGGACATATATATAAACACAAATCTATATTACAGCCGCGTCTTTAAGATTTGTGCTATATTCATAAGTTTTAAACTATCCCTGTCTTTGTTTATGTTTTGGGTTTTCGCAAATAACGCGAATGGTACCTTTTCTTTTAATTACCTTGCATTTTTCACACATAGGTTTTACTGATGGTCTTACTTTCATTTTCTTTCACCTCTTACTATTATTTTGCTCTCCATGTGATACGACCTTTGGTCAAATCATATGGTGATAATTCAACTTTTACTTTATCGCCTGGAAGAATCTTGATGTAATTCATTCTTAATTTTCCAGAAATATGAGCTAAGATTTGATGTCCATTTTCTAATTCAACTTTAAAGTTAGTATTAGGTAGTGCTTCCACTACTGTTCCTTCCACTTCTATAACATCCTCTTTTGACATATTTTCCTCCATTTTTCATGGTCAATTTATTCTTTATTAACCAAATTAATTGCACCTAGGCACAATATCTTGTATAGTATATCGCATTTTTATGATAATGTCAATATTTCTGGCTCTTTTTCTGTAATTAAAATTGTATTTTCATAATGTGCTGCCAAAGATTCATCTTCTGTCACAATTGTCCACCCATCATCTAATACGCAAATATCTGGCCTTCCTATCATTACCATTGGTTCTATTGCTAGAGTCATGCCAGGCTCTAGCCTTATTCCTCTTCCTGCTTTTCCATAATTTGGAATGCCTGGATCTTCATGCATTTCTTCTCCTATTCCATGTCCTTGAAATTCTCTTACTACATTAAACCCATTTTTTTCAACAAATTCACCTATTGCATGAGAAATATCGCCAATACGATTTCCCTTTACTGCATACTGAATTCCCTCAAAAAAAGCTTGTCTTGTAATATCCACCAATTTCTTCTTCTGTGGCGTACTATTACCAACAACAAAAGTTCTTGCAGCATCTCCATGAAATCCATTTTTATAAACCACTAAATCAATGCTAACAACATCTCCATCACATATTACTCTCCTATTAGATGGTATTCCATGAATAATCTCATCATTAATAGAAACACATAAAGTTCCAGGGAATGCAGGTACATCTTTTTCTCCACTAGGGTATCCTTTTTGTGCAGGAATACCACCATGTTCTCTAATAATCTTTTCTGCAAAATGATCTAGATCCATAGTTGTAATTCCTGGTCTAATATATTTTTCGATTTCTTGATATACGAATCCTGTTAGTTTACAGGCTTCTCTCATTTTTTCTATTTCTTTTTGCGATTTAATCGTTACCAATTTTCTTACTTCCTTTTTTGTCAAGTCGAGGACGTTCCTTTTTCTGACACTATTTATTTTGTTAACTTCAAAATTGTTTCTACTACTTGATCTGATGCATTGCCTGCAGTCGGATCATCTGGTGTAATTGAAGTCCATACACCATTTTCTTTATAATATTCTACAAGGTCTTTTGAATTTTGACGATATACTTCTAAACGACTTTTAATAGTTTCCTCATTATCATCATTTCTAATAGATAGCGGTGCTCCACATATGTCACAAATTCCCTCTATCTTAGGTGGTTTAAATTTCGTATTATAAATTGCACCACATTCTTTATTAGAACATGTTGCTCTATTCAAAATTCTTTCAATAATTACTTGATCTGGTATAATAATTTCTGGTACAAGGGTAACACTTTTCCCCTGTCCTTTTAAGAATTCATCTAATGCTTTTGCTTGTTCTATGGTTCTTGGAAATCCATCAAGTATAACACCATTTGTGGCGTCTTCCCAATTTAATCTATCTTTTACAATATTAATTGTAACTTCATCAGGAACCAATTGACCCTTTGAAATATAACTATTTGCTAACTTTCCAAGTTCTGTTTCCTTTTTAATCTGTTCACGAAACATATCTCCAGTAGATATATGTGGAAGAGCAGTTTTTTTAGCTAATATTTTAGCAGCTGATCCTTTTCCACTACCTGGGGCACCTAACATTACAATATACATAGATTTTCTCCCTTCACGCATTTTGGACGGAACATATCTGTCCGCCCTAAAATGCCTTTTATAATTATTAATCTAAAAATCCCTTGTAGTGTCTCATAACCAATAATGATTCTAATTGTTGTACCATTTCTAATGCAACACCTACTACAATTAAGATAGAGGTTCCACCAAATGTTAAGTCTACATTTGGAATAAATCTAGTTAACATTGGTAAAATAGCAATAATTGCTAAGAAAAGTCCACCAAACCATAATAATTTCGAAATTACAGAACCTAAATAGTCTGATGTTGGTTTTCCAGCTCTAATACCTGGAATAAATCCACCATTTTTCTTAATGTTATTAGCCACTTCTGCTGGATTGAATGTTGCATATGTATAAAAGAATGTAAACCCAACAATTAGTAATAAGTATACAATAGCGTTTGCAATTGTATATCCAACTGGTACTCCTGCTGATGAAGTAGCAATTGAGAATTTATAAATGACTGACC
The DNA here is from genome assembly GCA_022797635.1 of Clostridia bacterium. Taxonomy (GTDB): domain Bacteria; phylum Bacillota; class Clostridia; order TANB77; family CAG-508; genus CAG-273. The sequence continues at coordinate 11,248 of JAAWKZ010000004.1, read as the reverse complement.
AGAAGCCAGTTTGGCTTGCAATATCTGGTACAAACATTTGAATAATCATAGCTGGGAATGTCATAAATGATGAAGCAAAAATAATTGGCATAACACCAGCCATTGCTAATTTCAATGGAATATGTGTATTTTGTGCTCCTACCATTCTTCTTCCTACTACTTTTTTAGCATATTGTACAGGAATTCTTCTTTCAGCTTGTTGTACAAAGATTACTCCTGCAACTAAAATAATTGCTCCAATAATAACTCCTAGTGCCATTAATAATCCTGTTGTACTAAATGTTCCTGTTCCCATAATTAAGTTCCAAATAGTTGTCACTGCACTTGGAAGCCCTGAAATAATACCTACAAAGATAATTGTAGAAATACCATTTCCAATTCCCTTCTCTGTGATTTGGTCACCAAGCCACATTAGAAGCGCCGTTCCCGCCATTAAAGAAATAACTACTAATGCTCCTGTTGCAAATCCTTCTCCTACAAAAATTCCAGAAGATCTATAAGATAGGTATAAACCAATACCTTCAATTAAAGCAAGTACTACTGTTAATAATTTAGTATACTTATTAATCTTATTTCTTCCTTCTTCTCCACCCTCTTTCATTAATCTTTCTAGGCTAGGAATAACCATACCCAATAATTGAATAACAATAGAGGCAGTAATGTATGGAGTAATAGACATTGCAAAGATAGAGAATCTTGAGAAAGCTCCTCCTGAGATTAAGTTAATTAATCCTGCCATTCCATTAGCTCCTGACATAGCTTCACTTAATTTAAATGTATCAACACCTGGAATTGTAATAAAGCAACCAAGTCTAAATAATACGATTAATAATAGAGTATATAAAATTCTCTTTCTTACATCTGGTGTTTTTAATGCGTTAATAATCGTTTTAAACATTAGATCACCTCAGCCTTTCCTCCTAAAGCTTCAATTTTTTCTTTTGCAGCTTTAGTAAATCTTACGGCTTTGACATTTACTTTCTTCTCTAAAGTACCTGTTGCAATAATGACAATACCGTCATTTGCTTTACGAATGATACCATCTTCAATTAAGCTTTCAGCTGTAACATCTTCTTTGCTTGATTTGTTAAGCATAGTAAGTGTTACTTCTGTGTAATTGTTTGCAAAAATATTAGTAAATCCTCTTTTTGGTAATCTTCTATATAATGGTGTTTGACCTCCTTCAAAGCCTCTTCTAACTCCTCCACCACTTCTTGCTTTTTGTCCTTTATGTCCTCTTCCTGAAGTTTTTCCAAGACCTGAACCAACGCCACGACCAACTCTAGTTCTTGTTTGTGTTTTTTGTGCTGGTTTTAATTCGTCTAAATTCATTTTGCGATTACACCTCCTATTTTAATTTGATTTTTCGATTAAAGAATATCAGCCACAGCTTTTCCTCTTTTATGAGCAATTTGTTCAGCTGTTTTCATGCTCTTTAATCCTTCTAATGTAGCATATACTACGTTTCTTGGATTATTTGTTCCAATAACCTTTGTTCTAATATCTTTATATCCAGCAAGTTCAAGTACAGGCCTTACACTACCACCTGCAATAACTCCAGAACCTTCAGCTGCTGGTTTTAATACAACACTAGCACTTCCGAATTTTCCAACATATTCATGAGGAATTGTTGTTCCTACGATTGGAACTTCAACTAAATTCTTTTTAGCTTCCTCAATTGCTTTTTTAATAGCATCTGGAACTTCAGCTGCTTTACCATTTCCTACACCAACGTGTCCATTTTCGTCACCAACAACAACAACAGCACTAAATCTAAAGTTTCTACCACCTTTTACAACTTTTGCTACTCTGTTGATTGCAACTACTTTTTCTTTTAATTCTGATGTATTTTCTGATTGCACTTTATTTTCCCTCCTTTTTAGAATGTTAATCCGCCTTCTCTTGCGGCTTCAGCTAACTCTTTTACTACACCATGATAGATGTATCCGCCTCTATCAAAAACAACCTCTTTAATTTTCTTCTCTTGAGCTCTTTTAGCAATTAAAGCTCCAACTTCTTTAGCTGCTTCTTTATTAGCGTGTTTTGTTTTTACTTCTTTATCTAAAGTAGATGCTTGAGCTAAAGTATTTCCAGCTACATCATCAACAACTTGCACATAAAGATTGCTATTGCTTCTATATACACATAATCTAGGACGTTCAGCAGTTCCTGAAATCTTATTACGTACTCTAATATGTCTTCTTTCTCTTTCAAGCTTTCTATTAATTTTCTTAATCATTACTTTCTCCTTTCTGCTAACGTAACAGCGTTAACAATTTGATTAATTATAAGCCTTCGAATTATTTCTTACCAGCTTTACCTTCTTTTCTTCTAATATGTTCTTCAGCATATTTAATACCTTTACCTCTATATACCTCTGGAGGTCTTTTTGTTCTGATAACAGCTGCTGTTTGGCCAACTACTTCTTTATCGATTCCTCTAACAGTAATATGGTTTGCGTCAGCTAAATCAAAAGTAATTCCTTCTGGTGGTTCAATCTCAACATTGTGAGAATAACCTAAATTCATTACTAATTTATTTCCTTGTTTTTGAGCTCTATAACCAACACCATTAATTTCTAGTTCTCTTTTGAATTCATGAACAACTCCTTCAATCATATTACTGATTAAAGTTCTTGTTAATCCATGTAAGCTTCTGTTTTCAGCTTCATCATTAGGTCTAGTAACATGAATAGTGTTTTCTTCCATAGTTATAGTCATATTTTTGTGTAAATCTCTTTCTAATGTTCCTTTTGGTCCTTTTACAGTAATATGGTGATCGTTTAAAGTAACTTCAACACCTTCTGGTACTGTAATAGGTTTATTTCCTATTCTTGACATTTTTTAAATTCCTCCTTCCTTACCAAATATAAGCTAATACTTCTCCTCCAAGTCCTTCTTTTCTTGCTTCTCTATCTGTTTTAATTCCTTTTGAAGTAGAAATCAAAGCAATTCCTAAGCCATTTAGAACTTGTGGTAATTCTTCTTTAGATGCATAAACTCTTAAACCTGGTTTACTAATTCTCTTTAAACCATCAATTACTCTTGCACCTGTTTCATCATATTTTAATGTGATACGAATCACACCTTGACTATTTTCATTAATTTCTTCATAAGCAGCGACATATCCCTCTTTAAATAAGATATCAGCGATTGCTTTTTTCATATTTGAACTAGGTACATCAACTGTTTTATGTTTTTGACTGTTAGCATTTCTAATTCTTGTTAACATATCTGCGATTGGGTCAGTTGTGTTCATTTATTTTTCCCTCCTTTTTACCAACTTGCCTTTTTCACTCCTGGAATTTCTCCTTTATGAGCTAATTCTCTAAAACAAACACGGCAAATTCCGAATTTTCTAATATATGCATGTGGTCTTCCACAAATTTTGCAACGGTTATATTCTCTTGTTTTGTATTTTTGTTCTCTTTGTTGTTTTACCTTTAAAGACTTTTTAGCCATGAATTTCTCCTTTCTTTTCGACTACCCTTGGAATGGCATTCCTAATAATGAAAGTAACTCTTTAGCTTCTTCATCATTTTTTGCAGTAGTAACGAAAATAATATCCATACCTCTAATTTTATCAATTTTATCATATTCAATTTCTGGGAAAATTAATTGTTCTTTAATACCCATTGAGTAGTTTCCTCTTCCATCAAAAGAATTAGCTGAAACACCTCTAAAATCTCTTACTCTTGGTAATGCTGTACTAAATAGTTTATAAGCAAAATCATACATTTTTCCACTTCTTAATGTAACTTTGCAACCTACATTAACGCCTTCTCTAAGTTTGAAAGCTGCGATGGCCTTTTTAGCCTTTGTAATAATTGGCTTTTGACCAGTAATTATTGTTAAATCATTTACTGCATTTTCTAATGATTTTGGATTATCTTTTATATCTCCTAAACCAATGTTAATTACGATTTTTTCTAATTTAGGAACTTCCATTACTGACTTATAATTAAATTTTTTCATCATTGCTGGTATAATTTCTTTTTGATATTGTTCTCTTAATATTTCCATAAGTCTTTACAGACCTCCTTTCTATTTTAATTTTGCTCCACATTTCTTGCAAACACGTACTTTGCTATCTCCTTCAACTAGATATCCTACTCTAGTTGCTTTATTACATTTTGGGCATACTACGTTTACTTTGCTGCTATGTATACTGCATTCTACTGGGATAATTCCTCCCTCTTCGCCTTGTTTTCTAGGTTTAACGTGTTTTTTACGAATGTTAACACCTTTGACAACTACTTTTTGTGTCTTAGGAATTACTTCTAAAACTTCTCCTGTTTTTCCTTTATCATTTCCAGATAAAACTTTAACATTGTCACCTTTTTTGATTTTCATTTATTTTTCACCTCTTTATTTTAGGATTTGATTATTTAATTTCATATCTTTTATAGAACCTCTGGAGCTAATGACAATATTTTCATATATTCTCCATCTCTTAATTCTCTAGCTACAGGCCCGAAGATACGAGTTCCTTTTGGTGTTTTATCTTCTTTAATAATTACTGCTGCATTTTCGTCAAACCTTACATAAGAACCATCTGCTCTTCTAATTGGCTTTTTAGTTCTTACAACAACAGCTTTTACAACATCACCTTTTTTTACAACACCACCTGGTATAGCTGTTTTTACAGAAGCAACAATAATATCGCCTACACCAGCATATTTTCTATATGAACCACCTAAACATCTAATGCACATAATTTCTCTTGCACCAGTGTTATCAGCAACTTTTAAGATACTTTGTTGTTGTACCATGATTTTTCTCCTTCCTATTTAATTACTGCCTTTTCTAAAACTTCAACTACTCTCCATCTTTTATCTTTAGAAAGTGGTCTTGTTTCCATTACTTTTACTTTATCACCTGTTTGGCATGAGTTAGTTTCGTCATGAGCTTTTAATTTGTATGTTTTCTTTTCAATTTTTCCATACATTTTGTTCATTTCACTGGTTTTAACAGCAACTACTACTGTTTTATCCATTTTGTCAGAAACAACTGTACCAATCATAGTTTTACGAAGATTTCTTTCTTCCATCTTAGATTAATCTCCTTTCTTATTTGTTTTCAGTTTGCATCGGCTGATGTATAAGTCATCTGTAACACTCAGCTACGCTTCGTTAACACCTGACTTAATCTCTCTTTCTCTAAGAACTGTTTTAATTCTTGCTATATCTTTCTTCACTTCTTTAATTTTCATAGGGTTATCTAATCCATTTGTTGCTAAACTAAATCTTAGTTTAAACAATTCATTTTTTAGTTCTCCTAATTCTTTTTCTAGATCTGGTGAAGACATTTCTTTAATTTTATTTATCTTCATCACTATCACCTACCTCGCTTGCAGTTTCTCTTTTGACAAACTTACATTTAATAGATAACTTGTTTCCAGCTAATCTTAATGCTTCTCTTGCAGTTTCTTCTGGAACACCTGCAATTTCAAACATTACTCTTCCTGGTTTAACAGCTGCTACCCAATATTCTACTGCACCTTTACCTTTACCCATACGAGTACCAATAGGTTTTGCAGTCATTGGTTTGTCTGGGAAGATTTTAATCCAAACCTTTCCACCTCTTTTAATGTAACGAGTCATAGCTACACGGGCTGCTTCAATTTGGTTTGATGTAATTAAACCAATTTCGCAAGCTTGTAATCCGAATTCTCCATCAGATACTTTATTTCCCCTTGCTGCTTTTCCTCTTACTCTACCTTTTTGTAGTTTTCTATATTTTGTTCTTTTTGGCATTAATGGCATTATTTGTCTCCTCCTTCCACTACTTTCTTCTTAGTTGGAAGAACTTCTCCTTTATAAATCCAAACTTTAACACCGATTTTTCCATATGTGGTATCTGCTTCTGCAAATCCATATTCGATATCTGCTCTTAAAGTTTGAAGTGGAATAGTACCTTCTTTATAGAACTCAGTTCTTGCCATATCTGCTCCACCTAATCTTCCAGATACAGCTGTTTTAATTCCTAAAGCTCCTGCCTTCATAGTTTTTTGCATACATTGTTTCATAGCTCTTCTAAAAGAAATTCTTCTTTCTAATTGTCCTGCAATGTTTTCAGCAACTAACTGTGCATCTACATCAATGTTCTTTACTTCAGTAATATTTAAGTTTACTGTTTTACCAATCATTTTTTCAAGTTCAGCTTTTAATACTTCTACAAGGTTTCCACCCTTACCAATTACTAAACCTGGTTTTGCGGTATATACATTTACTCTTACGAACTTAGCAGTTCTTTCAATTTCAATTTTTGAAATTCCTGCAACATATAATTTTTTCTTAACATATTCACGGATTTTATGATCTTCTACTAGGTAATCTGCAAAATTTTTCTTATCTGCATACCATTTAGAACTCCAATCTTTAATGACACCTACTCTTAATCCGTTAGGATCTACTTTTTGTCCCATTTTGTTAAGTCCTCCTTTCTTAATCTCTCTCTTTTAACACGATTGTAATATGGCTAGTTCTTTTTCTAATTCTTACTGCACTACCTTTTGCAGCTGGTCTAATTCTTTTTAGAGTTGGACCTTGATTTGCATAAATCTCAGCAACATATAGTTTTTCGTGTGCCATATGATGATTGTTTTCAGCATTGGCAATTGCTGATTTTAATAATTTTTCTATAATTTCACTTGATGCTTTTGGAGCATATTTGCTAATTGCTAAAGCTTCATCAATATCTTTTCCTCTAATTAAATCTGCTACAATTTTTACTTTTCTGCTTGAAATTCTAGCATATCTTAGAGTTGCTTCTGCTGTTGGAATGATAACTTCCTCCATCTTTCCTTCCTCCTTCTTATTTTGCGGTTGTTGTCTTGTCTCCTGAATGTCCTTTAAATGTTCTTGTTGGTGCAAATTCACCTAATTTATGTCCTATCATTTCTTCTGTTATATAAACTGGTACATGTTTTCTACCATCATGAACAGCGATTGTGTGTCCAACCATTTGTGGATAGATTGTAGATGCTCTTGACCATGTTTTGATTACTTCTTTGTTTCCATTCTCATTCATTGCATCAATTCTTTTTAACAATTCTGGTGCAACAAATGGTGGTTTTTTACTTGATCTTGACATTAATCTTTCCTCCTTCTTACTTTCTTCTCTTTGTAATTAATTTATCGCTTTGTTTATGGTTCTTTCTTGTCTTATATCCTAAAGCTGGTTTGCCCCAAGGAGTCATTGGTCCTGCGTGTCCAACTGGTGCTTTACCTTCACCACCACCATGAGGGTGATCTACTGGGTTCATAACTGAACCTCTAACAGTTGGTCTAATTCCCATATGTCTTGTTCTTCCTGCTTTACCAATTTTAATATTTTCATGGTCTGCATTTCCAACAGTACCAATAGTAGCTTTACAAACAGCCATAACCAATCTCATTTCACCAGAAGGTAATCTTACATGTGCATATTTTCCTTCTTTAGCCATTAATTGAGCTTCTTGCCCAGCTGCTCTAACCATTTTTCCACCTTGACCTGGATTTAATTCGATATTGTGGATCATAGTACCTACTGGAATACTTTCAATTTTCATGCAGTTTCCTGGCTTAATATCAGCTTTTTCTCCTGATACTACTTTATCACCATCTTTTAATCCTACTGGTGCTAAAATGTATGCCTTTTCTCCATCTTCATATTGAATTAAAGCGATGTTTGCACTTCTGTTTGGATCATATTCGATACCAATAACAGTTGCTGACATATCTACTTTATTTCTCTTGAAATCAATAATTCTATATTTTTGTCTGTTTCCACCGCCTTGGTGTCTAACTGTTATTCTTCCGTATGAGTTTCTACCTGCATTTTTCTTCTTTGTTGCTAGTAGAGATTTTTCTGGTTCTTTTTTTGTAATTTCTTCAAATGTAGAAACTGTCATGTTTCTTCTTGAAGGTGTATATGGTTTAAATCTTTTTGTTCCCATTTTTTAATTCTCTCCTTTATATTTCTTTTCCGAGTTTATTTCTCGATAATTTTTATAAGGTTTACAATCTCTTTTCATTCGATTGCATAAGTTATCTGTAACTCACTATGTTCGAACAGCTAACTTAATTTAGGCCCCCATAAAGTGTTCAATACTGTCTTTATATTTTTTAGAAACTTTAACTTCTTTTCCGCCTTTTGATAAATATTTCATATCAGATGGCTCTGTATCAATTGTAACAATTGCTTTTTTCCAATCAGGAGTCTTTCCTGATGTTTTACCCATTCTTTTATTCTTTCCTTTAACACTCATTGTGTTAACGTCTAAAACCTTTACTTCAAAAAGTTTTTCTACCGCATTTCTAATATCGATTTTAGTAGCCTTCTTATTTACTTTAAAGGTATACTTTCCTTCTTGTAATCCATCATTACTTTTTTCAGTAACAACTGGTGCTATGATAACGTCTTCTGCTTTCATTATGCATACACCTCCTCTAATTTTTTAACAGTATCTTCTGTTACTACAAGATTTTTATGTTTTAATAAATCATATACATTGATAGTTCCAACTTGAAGTGTTTTAACTCCTTCAATGTTTCTTGCTGATTTTTGAACAACTTCATCTTTTTCAGCTAAAAGAATAACTGCTTTTCCTTCTACTTTTAAGTTGTTTAGAACTCTTGCCATTTCTTTTGTTTTAATTTCTTTTAATGGTAATTTTTCTACAACAACTAATTCTTTCTCTAATACTTTTGAGCTTAATAATGATTTAATTGCTAATTGTCTTTCTTTCTTATTTACTGTGTAATTATATGAACGTGGTTTTGGTCCTAATGCGATACCTCCACCTACCCAGTGTGGTGCACGGATACTACCCTGTCTTGCACGACCTGTACCTTTTTGTCTCCATGGTTTTCTTCCACCACCAGATACTTCGCTTCTTGTTTTAGTGCTTTGTGTACCTTGTCTTTGATTTGCTAAGTAATTTACTAAAACATGATGTACTACTGTTTCATTTGGCTCAATACCAAATACTTCTTCTTTAAGTTCGATTGTCTTTACTTTTTTACCTTCTATATCGTATACATCTACTTTAGGCATTTGTCTTTCCCTCCTTATTTACTTTTTACACTTGTTTTTAGTTTTAAAATAGCTCCATTTACTCCTGGTACACTACCTTTTACTAAAACTACATTTTTATCTAAATCCACTCTTACTACTTCTAAATTTTGAATAGTAACAGTTACATGTCCCATATGTCCTGGCAATTTTTTTCCTTTAAATACTCTACCTGGTGTAGTTGTTGATCCCATTGAACCTGGTCTTCTATGATACATAGAACCATGTCCCATAGGTCCTCTTGATTGACCATGACGTTTGATAACACCTTGGAATCCTTTTCCTTTTGAAGTTCCTTGAATATCTAATTTATCTCCTACTGCAAAAGTATCAGCTTTTAATTCATCTCCAACTTTTACTTCTGCTGCATTATCTACTCTAAATTCTCTTAAATGTTTTTTAGGTGTTAAATTCACTTTTGTATAATGACCTTTTACAGGTTTAATTACTTTATGTTCTTTTACCTCACCGAAACCCAATTGAATAGCATTGTATCCATCAGTTTCAATTGTTTTTACTTGTACTACTGTACATGGACCAGCTTCAATAGCTGTTACTGGAATTACTTTTCCTTGTTCATCAAAGATTTGAGTCATTCCAACTTTTTTACCAATTAATGTTTTACTCATTTTTCCCTCCCATTGGCTGATATCTTATATTTCGTTAAATTGTAACGTTATACCAGCATAGTTTTTTATAACTTAATCTCTATATCAACACCTGCTGGCAAATCAATTTTCATTAAGTTGTCAACTGTTTTTTGTGTTGGGTAAAGAATGTCAATTACTCTTTTATGTGTTCTCATTTCAAATTGCTCTCTTGAATCTTTGTGTTTATGTGGAGAACGCAAAATTGTAACTATCTCCTTTTCTGTTGGTAATGGAATAGGACCTGATACTTTAGCTCCTGTCTTTTTAGCAGTATCTACTATTTTTTCAGCAGACTGTTCTAAAACAACTGAATCATAAGCTTTTAGTCTTATTCTAATTTTTTCGCTTGTTACTGTAGTCTCTTTCTTTGTTGCCATTTTAAAATTCCCTCCTTCTATTCTTTCCGGACTTTTTCGTCCATATTTTGGTCGGAAGTTATAACGCACTCTGGTGTTTCATTTGTTACCAATATAAAAGCCCAAGTCTTGTATGTGAAAATCTTGGGATAAGTGCTTTTTATCTTGTAACTTACCGCCTTGGTCTAAGCCACGACATACTCCATAAGAGTTCCCTCCAAACTTAGAATAACTCTAAATTTGTAGCCACATCTTACTTCATCGCCAAATACATACTGCTTTATTATACAACGACTTTCGCTTAAAGTCAACCACTTTTTATATATTTCAATATTTTTTCTCTTATTTTTTATTTTACATAACACAAAATTTGTGATATAATATAAATAACTGGAAAATTCCAGAATATTACAAAGGAGAGTGACAAGATAATGCAATATCAATTTCCACTCAATTTCACTTTAAAAGACGCACCGTCAGAGCAGTTACTCAGTTTCGTCAAAGCTGATGAAGCAAATATCGTGTTAGCCACTCAGACCTTAGGCGGCAATTTGATTGCCAGCCTTTCTGACATCCATCAGCTAACGCTTCGTCTCCCTTTGTTGAAAAAGCATATCACTTTTTCTTCACAGGACTGCCCTGAAAAAATCCGCCGGAATCTGGTTCTGTATAACTTTGCCTGTTCTCTGGGGTCTTTCACACTGATTCATACTGCAATCGCAGGAAAGAATCAGTTTACCGTTCAGATGATAACAGACGTAAAGCAGGACTTCGAATTGATTAAAGCAACTATCAAGCGGTTTGGCAACATTTCTTGATTAAGAAGTATCTTTAACACTCTAAAAAGTCCCTCAGAAAAAAATTCTGAGGGACTTTTCTTTTATAACATATTTATTATTCTGCTGATTCTGTATCTGTAGTTTCTTCAGTTTCAGGAGCTTCATAAGCTTCTAATATAGCTTTTTGAATCTTCTCCCTAGTATCAGCATTGATTGGATGAGCTATATCCTTGAATTCTCCGTTTGGAGTTTTTCTGCTTGGCATAGCAATAAACAATCCATTTTGACTTTCAATAACTTTAATGTCATGAACAACAAATTCGTTATCAAATGTCACAGAAGCAACAGCTTTCATTCTGTTTTCTGAATTTACTTTTCTTAAACGTACATCTGTAATTTGCATTTTT
>JAAWKZ010000020.1 GCA_022797635.1 Clostridia bacterium | reverse complement strand
TGAAAAGGCAAGTATTTCATTTGAGTTCTTAGATTTTATGACAGGAGAAGACTACATGCCAATGAATTCAACTAATACAAATGAAAATGGCTGGGCAAATACAGCAATGAGAACATTTTTAAATGGAGCAGAAGGAAAAGAAAAACTAAGTAATAAAGCATATATAAAACAGGTAAAGAAGAAGTATATTGGAACATATAATAGTGCAAGTAGTGTAGCAACATGTAATGATTATTTATGGTTATTAGCACAAAGTGAGGTGGTAAATAGCGGATATCAAAGTGGAGCATACGGCTATGCAATCACATCAGAGGGAAGTCAGTATAAATATTATCAAGGAGTAAAAGATGCATGGAGCGGTCCAAGCACAAGACGTCAAAAGTACAATGCCTCAGGCAGTACGTACTGGTGGTGGCTTCGTTCACCTTATTGCAACTTCAGCTACAACTTCTGCAGTGTCGGCAACGGCGGTAACACTAACGGCAATTACAGTGCGAGCGGCACTGGTGGCGTTGCGCCTGGCTTTAGTATCTAGGTCTGAACCTTATAAAACAATGCGTTTTGAATGTGCGAGAAGGTGCTTTTAAGCCTTTAGTGAGGCGCCATGAGGGGAAATGACTTAAAACGCAAGAAATTAGAAGAGGAATGAAAAGATAAAGATTGACATAAAGTAAACTTGTATATACTAAGTATAGTGTATACAAGTTTTTTATTTAAGCTTTTGATATATTTGCCCATAACAATGAATTATGTTACAATAGAACCAAAAATAAGAATAACGGAGTTTTGAAATTAAAATGAATAAACAAGAAATATTAAAACAATATAGTAAAGAAGAAGATAAAATTTTAGTTGCTAAAATACTAGATAAAATCCAATATACAAGTCAGAAAAATCAAATTCAAACGACTGATTTCTTAGATGGATATCAGCAAAAAATGGCTCAAAAGATATTACAGCAAGTAAGATATCAAGAAGGAATTTTTTATGGTGGGTATGAAGAAGCAGAACGAAAAATGTTATTTCTTTTTCCAGAGAAGTTATTTGTTTTATTAAAATCTACATTACAAGAAGATAAAATGATACAAAAAGAAATGAAAGCCATTACGATAAAGCTTCCAAATGATTTGAAAGGAAAATACAGTCATAGAGATTATTTAAGTGGTATTATGAAATTAGGAATTAAAAGAGAAAAAATAGGAGATATTTTAGTAAGAGAAGATGGAGCAGACATTTTAGTACAAGAAGAGATGCTAACTTATTTGCTTTCTAATTTACCACAATTAACTAGATTTCAAAAATCAGAAATTTTATCAAAAGAGATTTCAGAGTTAGAAGTAGTACCAATTCAGCTAGAAGAAATAACAATCCTAGTGCCACAATTAAGGCTAGATGTAATTATTTCAGAATTAGTACATACTTCTAGAACAAGAGCAAATGAAATTATTTTACAAGAAAGAGTGTTGGTGAATTATGAAATTAAAACCAAAAATGCAACAATGCTACAAGTAGGAGATTTGCTAACAATTCGAGGAAAAGGCAAGTTTAAAATAGGGGAGGTTATTTCACAAACTTCAAAGGGCAAGTTAAGAGTAGAAGTAGAAAAATATGTATCTTAAATAATTGACAATAAGAAACGTATGTTTTATAATGATTATGGGTGAAAAAATTTGGAACGCAAAATTTTGCATGTGGATGTGAATAATGCTTTCTTATCATGGACAGCAGTTGATATGTTAAAACATGGAGCAGAGATAGATATTAGGACTATCCCTGCTATTATTGGTGGAGATGAGGAAAAGCGAAAAGGGATTGTTCTTGCCAAAAGTATTCTTGCAAAGAAATATGGAATCCAAACAGCAGAACCTATCTATTTTGCGAAACAAAAATGTCCTAATTTGCAGATTTACCAAAGTAATTTTAGAATATATAAGGAATACTCGAATGCATTATATGATTTACTTCATGAATATACTGACAAAATTGAGCGTTTTTCTATTGATGAATGCTTTTTAGATATTACTGATTTTATTCCAAAAGAAAAAACAGGTTTACAAATTGCGTATGAAATTCAGACAAGAGTAAAACAAGAACTAGGATTTACAGTTAATATAGGAGTAGCGCCTAATAAACTATTAGCAAAAATGGCATCTGATTTTGAAAAGCCAGACAAAGTTCATACCTTGTATATGAATGAAATTTCTGTAAAGATGTGGGAGTTACCAGTTTCGGAACTACTAATGGTAGGAAAGAGAAGCCTGCCAAAATTGGAATTATTAGGAATTAGAACAATTAGAGAATTGGCACATACTCCAAAAGAGTTATTAGAAAGTCAATTTGGAAAATTTGGAAAAATGATTTGGGAATATGCCAACCGGAATTGATTATGCAGAGGTCATTTCTGAGCCAGAAGAACCAAAAAGTATTGGTAATTCCTCTACTTTACCACAAGACATGAAAGATTTAGAAAAGATAGAGGAAATCCTATTAGCTTTAACAGAACAAACTTGCTATCGATTGAGAAAACATCAGTTATTAGCACATACAGTGGGAGTACAAATCAAAAATAAAGACTTTAAAATGTATTCACACCAAAAGAGCTTGTCGACTGACACAGATAGTACTAAGATTATTTATGAAACAGCAAAAAAGATTTTAAAAGAGATGTTTCAAGGAGAACCTATTAGGCTAATTGGAATTAAAGTAGATAAACTAACAACGAAGGAAAAACAACAGCTATCTTTATTTGATACTCCTAGAAATGAGAAACAACAAAAATTAGATCAGACTTTAGATAAGCTAAAAGAAAAGTATGGATATGATGCAGTTACTAGGGCTGGTAAAATGAATATTGATGAAATGATGGACTTTAAAGATTAGAAAAAGAATGGACAATAGAATTTTTAGAGAAGAATATTGTCGAAAAATGGAAAGTTTTGTACAAGTTTTGCATAATATATATTAGTGCTAGTTCAAGCACTAATAGGAGGTGTAGGAACATGTACGAAGAAGATAAATGTAACAATAATTGCTATTATACTGGTTACAAACAAAGAAAAAATAGATGTTGTATTGATATTATTATCTATATTTTATCTGTTTTATTTGCATTAACTCTTGGATTAATTATTGCATCTATTCCAGTAATAGGAGTTATACTATTTGCAGCAATTGCTACTTTAATTGTTTTAGCTGTCATACTTGCTATACTCATCATCATTAGAATTATCCAATTAGTATGTAATCGTAACAATAATAAATGTTGCTAACCAAAAGAACAAACAAATTCCTTGTAGCTAATAAGCTATAGGGAATTTGCTTTTTTATTTCATTTATGGTATAACTTAGGAAGATTTAAACATTAAGAGAGTCTTAGCATACAATAGTAATAAATCTGTAAAGAGAAATGGAGTTTAAAAATGAGAGAAGAAACAATAGAAACTTTAAAAAAATACTCTCAAGAACAAATATTAGAGTATTTACCATATCTAACAGAAGAGGAACAAAAAGAAACAGAACAGCAAGTAAAAACAATTGATTTTGAACAATTACAACAATTGTATGAATTAGCAAAACAAGAACCACACATGGAAGAAAAAAATATTTCTCATATTTCTTATGTGGATAAAATGAAAATAGAAGAACAAAGGAGAAAAGAATTAGAGGAAATAGGAAGGAATATTATTAGCAAACGGAAAATATGCTATTATTACAATGGCAGGTGGTCAGGGGACAAGACTTGGTCATTCAGGACCAAAAGGAACTTATTGTTTAGAAACAGCGAAAGGTCCAAAATATTTATTTGAAATTATGGTGGATACATTAAAAAGAGCAGAAAAAGAGTATCATGTAACTCTCCCTTGGTATATTATGACAAGTAGGGAAAACCATAAAGATACGATTCAATTTCTAGAAGAAAAAGAATACTTTGGGTACGATAAGGCTAAAGTAAAATTCTTTACACAAGGAGAATTACCACTATTAGATACACAAGGAAAATTGATTTTGGGAAGGGATAGGAAAATTAAAGAAGCGGCAAATGGAAATGGTGGAATTTACGAAGCAATAAAAGTAAAAGGAGTTTTAGAGGACCTAAAAAAGCAAGAAATTGAATGGATATTTATTAATAGTATGGATAACGTTTTGTGTAATTTTGTAGATCCATTATTAGTAGGACTTACAGTAGAGCAAAATCATAAAATAGCTAGTAAATCAGTTGCAAAAGCAGAGCCAAAGGAAAGAGCAGGCGTATTTTGCAAGATGAATGGAAAACCAAAGGTAATAGAATATACAGAGCTTCCAGATGAAATGGCAGAGGAAAGAGATGAAAATGGTGAACTAGTATATGGAGAATTACATATTATGCTTAATTTATTTCATCGCAGTGTTTTAGAAGATTTAGCAAATGTGAAACTTCCTTATCATATTGCATTTAAAAAATCTGGTTATCTTGATAAAAATGGAGAATATATTGAACCAGAAGAACCAAATGTATATAAATTCGAAGCTTTCATTTTTGATGCATTTACTCGTTATGATGATATGACAATTTTGAGGGTAAAAAGAGAAGAAGAATTTGCGCCAGTTAAGAATAGAACAGGAGTGGATAGTCCCGAAACGGCGACAGCTCTGTACAATAAATACTATTGTTAAATTACTAAAGGTTAATAAAATTAAAAAGGAGAATAGAAGAATGGAAAAGGTAATTGGTTTAGTAATGGCAGCAGGAGTAGACGACAGAATGAAATCTAAAAAGTCAAAATTAGCACAAGAATTGTATGGAAAGGCTGTTATTAAGAGAGTAGTAGACTCTTTGAAGAAAGCTGGTATTGAAGAGGTAGCAGTTATTGTTGGAGAAAATAAACAAGAAATTGAAGATATTTTAAAAGAAGAAGTAACTTATTTATATCAAGAGAGCTGTTTAGGAACAGGGCATGCCATTATGCAAGCTACTAACTATTTAGAAGGAAAACAAGGAAGAGTAGTAATTGCTAATGGAAACATTCCACTTATCACACCAAAAACTATTCAAACTGTAGTAGAAAAGTCAGAAAACGAGAACGAAGCTGCTACTATTTTAACGGGTATTATTAGTGAGCCAACTGGATATGGTAGAATTATTAGAAGAGATAATAGAATTGAAGAGATTATTGAAGAAAAAGAAGCTACAGAGGCAGAAAAGAAAATACTAGAAGTAAATGCAGGGTTATACTGTTTTGAAATTTCTAAATTATTGGAAATCATTGGAAAATTGCAACAAAGTAGTATAGGTCTATATTATTTAACAGATGTTATTAAAATGTTTAATACGAAAGATTTTAAAGTAGGTGGAGTATTAGTAGAAGATAATACCGAAATTCTAAGTTTAAATACAAAAGCACAATTAGAGATGCTTACTAGAATTTTAAGGATTCGTATTAACACTATGCATATGAATAATGGTGTGACCATAGAAGATATTAATTCAACTTATATTTATGAAGATGTAGAGATTGGAATAGATACAGTCATTCATCCAAATACAACAATTAAATCAGGAGTTGTGATTGGAGAAGATTGTAATATTGGACCAAATGCTTATATTAGAGAAGGCTGTAAGCTTGCTAATAAAGTCAAAGTAGGAAGCTTTGTAGAAATCAAAAAAGCCATTATTGGGGAAGGCTCTAAAGTGCCACATTTATCTTATATGGGAGATTGCGAAATTGGAACAAAATGTAATATTGGTTGCGGAACCATTACTTGTAACTATGATGGAAAAAATAAACATAAAACAAAGATTGGTGATAATTGCTTCATTGGTTCAAACGTCAACTTAGTAGCACCAGTAAATATTGGTAGCCATACATTAATCGCAGCAGGCTCAACTATTACAGAAGATGTACCAGCAGAAAGTTTGGGAATCGCAAGACAAAGACAAACAAACAAGGAAGGCTGGAACCAAGGAAAATAAAAAAGTGTCAGTTTAGGGACGTTAGTTTAACTGACATCTGTCCCTAAACTGACACTTTACTACTTTTTACCAAAATGTCAGCTGAACTAACGTCCCTAAATTGACATTATTGTTGTTCGCCAGGTAGAAAATAATCTACAACACCGTATACTAAAGCACCAATAATAGCGGCCATCCAAGAAACAGTATAACCTGCTACAAAATATTGGGTTACATATAGTACAACTGCAGAAAGTACAAAACCTACAAATCCTTTACCAAAGGAACTTGCATGTAAACCAGTAAATTTTGTGATTAAATAATCAATAACAGTAAGAACAATAGCAGCAGCTGCTAATGACCATATATTATTAATTTGAAATCCTGGTGTAAAAAATGCAGTAATAGCAAGAACAACGGCAGCTGTTACTAATCTACCAATGATTTGCCAAACAGTTCCTTTAGAGTTAGATCTAGTTTGTGTGTTTGCATTATTATCTGACATAATTAAAACCTCCTTAAAAAATGTAAAAACAATGTTGCTTGTGTTTCTAATTGTATTATGAACAAAAAATAAAAATTTATTCAAAATGAATTGAATAGATTTTATTTTTTTGGCTAAAATCAATAATAAATATATATTTTATAAAATAATTTTAGGAGAAAAAAATGCTAATAACTTTAATTAGAAGTATTACTTTATACATAATTGTCTTAATTGTAATGCGATTAATGGGAAAAAGAGAAATAGGGCAAATGCAACCATTCGAACTTGCTATTTCTATTATGATAGCAGACTTGGCAGCTATTCCAATGTCTGATACTGGAATTCCAATTACAAATGGTATTATTCCTATTTTAGGATTATTAGTTATGCATTTGTTAATTTCTTTAATTAATATGAAAAGTGTTAGGATAAGAGAATTAATGTGTGGAAGACCAACTATTTTAATTTATCGTGGAAGAATTGATGAAAAAGCTCTAAAAAAAGAAAGATTTACCATTAATGAATTAGAGGAGAGATTAAGAGATAATAATGTTTTTAATTTAGGTGATGTGGAATATGCCATTTTAGAAACAAGTGGACAAGTAACAGTCATTCAAAAACCGAATAAAAGGGCAACTATTCCAGAAGATTTTAATATCATGCCAGAATATGAAGGAATTGCCTATGATCTAGTAGTAGATGGAAAAATTATGCAAGAAAATTTGAGAAAAATAGAGAAAGACGAGAATTGGCTTAGAAAAGAAGTAAGCAAATTTCATATTAGTCCAGAAAAGGCGCTAATTGTTACTTATGATGGAAAAGGACAAATTTTTTGCCAAGCAAAAGACTCGAAATAAGAGGGGGAAAATATGTATAAAGAATTAGTCATTAGTATTGTTGTAATAGCCTTAGTTGTAATAGGAAATATTATTACGCAAAATAATACAATTGAAGCAATTGGACAAATAAGTGGTGAGCTAACTCTATTACGTGAGGAAATGGAGAAAGAGAGTGTAGACCAAGAAAAGTCTGAACAGCAAATGAAAAAAGTAGAAGAAGTTTGGGAAAATAAATATAAATTAATGGCTTTTTATACAGAACATAATGAACTTGAGAAAGTGCAAACAGAACTAACAAGATTAAAAGCAGATATTCATATGCAGGAATATGCTCAAGGTGTAGAGAATTTAGAAAGTTGTATTTACATTCTTGAGCATATTAAAGACAAGAGTGCGTTGAAGATTGTTAATATATTTTAAATTTATAAATCATTCATAGAATATAAACCGCTTTTTTTGGAGAACTAAGAATTTTGCGGCTTTGATTGCTCCTTCTGCAAAGACAGTTCTAGAATGGGCAGTATGTTTTATTTCTAAAGTTTCATTAGAGTTAAAAAAGAATACAGAATGTTCACCAACAATATTTCCACCACGAATACTAGAGAATCCAATTTCTTTTGGATTCCTTTTTTCTTGCTTTTGCATACGATTTAATTCATATAGGTAGACATCAGAGTTTGCATGATTAATACTATCTGCTAATAAAAGAGCAGTTCCACTTGGACTATCTTTTTTCTGGTTATGATGTGTTTCTACGATTTCAATATCTGCTTCTGGCAATTTTTGAGAAAGTTCAGAGATAATATGGCTAAGTAAACTAATTTCATAGGACATATTACTAGATTGAAAAATAGGTATTTGTAGGGAAGTATTTTTAATTATATCTTGTTGCTCTTTGGAAAAGCCAGTGGTAGCAATAACAATAGGAACATGATTAGAGATACAGTAAGGTAGAATAGAAATAGTAGCTTCTGGTGCAGAAAAATCAATTATGACATCAGGAATTTCAGACAAAGAATTGATATCAGAAAAAATAGGATAGGAGTTGTCTGAACAAGGAAAACGATTTAAACCACCTAATAATTGAAAGTCATGTTTTTTTAAAACTAGATTAGCAACTTCACTTCCCATTTTTCCACTAATACCATTGATAAAAGTTTTTAACATTTTTTCACCTCTTTGCTACAGTGTATGCTAGGGTGGCAAGGTATATGTAAAAAATGGACTGCAATTTAAAAAACTGCATGAAATTCACAAGAATTCACACAGTTTTAAAAATATAACTAAACAATCCTAAAGATTATTAAACTTAAAAATACATAAGCATATTTATATAATTTTTTGGTATGTAATAATTTTCTAAAATAACAAAATGTTTCTTTGCAAGCACTGTATTTATCAGCAAAAGTTACAATAACTGTTTCTTTGAAATGAGGAATTTTAATAGTAACAGGCCACATATGATTGATTATAACATCTTGCTCAATTGCATTTAAATCAAAAGTCTCTTTTGCATTTTTTAATGCAATTTTAGGATGCAAAAAAGCATGTTGATGTGTCCATTTTTTGTCAGGTCTTTTGTGAGTATGCCAGTCATATAAGAACAAATCATGTAGCATAGCACCACGGGTAGCAGAAACATAGTCTAAATGAAAAAACTTGCACATTAAATAAGTATAATAAGCAACTTGCATACAATGCTGATAACATGAAGTATTGGCATGTTGATTAAAATATCTCATTTGTTTCACAGTTGGATGCTCTGTTAAATCTTGAATAATATTCATAAACTCATCATAAGTATAGTTTATCATAAAATCAATTTAAACTCCCTTTTATTTTAAACTCTTATTTTATTATATCATATTATCTCGAAAATAGAAATAATTTAAGGAAATTTTAAGTTTTATGGAAGAAGCTTAAATTTTTTCATTTCCTCTTCTAATTTATATAAATTAGAGCTTGATATAGGAATCAATGGGAGCCTTGGCAAGCCGGACTTGATATCCCATTTTATTAAGTGCAGCTTTTACAGGTATAGGATTTACTTCACAAAATAGGGAGCGAATAAGTGGAATAGCTTTTATTTGAGAATCTTTTGCCAAGGTGAAATTTCCACTTAAATAATCAAATACCATATTATGCATAAATTTAGGGACAAGATTAGAAAGTACAGAAATAACACCAATGCCACCTAAAGATAAAATAGGGAGGGTTTGGTCATCATTACCAGAATAAATCCATAAATCATCTCCACATAAACTAGCAATTTCAGCTATTTGCGATAAATTTCCACTTGCCTCTTTAATACCAATAATATTTGAAATTTTAGAGAGTGCAAAACAAGTTTTAGGTTCAATATTTACTCCTGTTCGACTAGGTACATTATATAGAATAATAGGCAAGGTAACATTTTTGGCAATTTCAGTATAATGTGCAACTAAACCAGATTGAGTGGTTTTATTATAATAAGGAGTAACTACTAATAAGCCGTCAACACCAACTTTTTCAGCATATTGTGAAAGTAAAATTACTTCTTTTGTATTATTACCACCAGTACCTGCGATAACAGGAATTCTTTTATGTATGGTTTCAACTGTAAATTCAATTACTTTTTTCTTTTCTTCTAAAGACATAGTAGAAGATTCGCCAGTAGTACCACAAATAATAATACTATCAGCACCTTGCTCTACTTGAAATTCTAAAAGCTTTTTTAATTCTTCAAAATTGATGCCATCTTGGGTAAATGGAGTAACTAAAGCTGTACCACAACCAATAAATAGATTTTTCTTCAAAATAAAACCTCCTTTACTTGCATATAATATGCAGTCAAGGAGGGATAAGTGTCAGTTTGGGGACAGATGTCAGTTTAATTAACGTTCCAAAACTGACAAGCTGACGTTATTTTAAAAAACCATTAATAATTTGTTCTTCAGCTTCAGCCTCTGTTAAACCAAGTGACATTAATTTAATAATTTGTTCACCAGCAATTTTTCCAATGGCTGCTTCATGAATTAAACTAGCGTCAATGTCATTTGCAATAATTTGAGGTGTAGAAATGACTTTAGCCTTATCCATAATAATGGCATCACATTCCACATGACCAAAGCATTTTGTATTACCATTTACATTTGAAATAAACTCTTGGGTAGATTGGTCACGAGCAATAGAACGAGAAGCAACGTGAACACTAGAGTTTTTACCATTTAAATCTACATTAAAAATAGTTTTTGCAGTTTGGCTGCCTGCAGTCATAATACGTTCTGTAATAACTAAATTACTATTAGGTCCAAGTTCTCCTTTTGTTTCACGAATTGTTGAAGTAACACCTTTAATTTGCACTGTTTCCATTTCTAAATTGCTACTGTCTTCTAAATATACAATGGTTTGAGGATTTAAAATTCTATCACCTGTACCGTTGCCTTCACCATAATGTTTTTCAATATATTTTACTTTACTACCTTTTGCTAAGTGAAACGTATGAATTCCATCATGCTCCGCAGTTTCACAAGAGGTGTTATGAATACCACAACCTGCAACAATGACGACATCTGCATTTTCGCCAATATAGAAGTCGTTATATACCACATCATTAAAACCACTTTGAGTTAGAATAACTGGAATATGGACACTTTCGTTTTTAGTATTGGGTTTAATGATAATATCAATACCAGGCTTGTCTTCTTTGGTTACAATGTCAATATTAGCTGTTGTTTTTCTAGCAACTCCTTTTCCATTTTCACGAATATTGTAAGCACCCATAGGTGTTTTCTCAATATCAGCAATTGATTTTAGTAAGTTTATTTCAATAGCATCTAATTTATTTTCAATTTCATCACTCATTATTTGTTACCTCCTTTATCAAGCATTACTTTACAAGGTCTTGTAGTTTGTTTTAGGAGAAGGGGTAACACATCTTCTTTTTGACCAGAAGCTGTAATTTCTCCATCAGCCAATAAAATAATTTCATCTGAGATGTTCAAAATCTTTTCTTGATGTGAAATGATAACAATGGAAGAGTTTTGAATTTCACTATGCATTTTTTCAAATACACTAATTAAACTATTAAAACTCCATAAATCAATGCCTGCTTCTGGCTCATCAAACACAGTAAGTTTTGATTTTTTTGCTGCAAGCATTGCAATTTCAATACGTTTTAATTCTCCGCCAGAAAGTGAGTTACTAATTTCACGATTTAAATAATCTTTAGCACATAAACCAACATCAGATAAATAATTGCAAGCCTCAGAAAGTTTTAAGCTATTTCCAGCAGATATTTCAATTAAGTCTTTCACAGTTAAACCTTTAAATCTAACTGGTTGCTGAAAGGCAAAGCCAATACCAAGTTTTGCTCTTTCTGTGATATTTTTATGAGTAATGTCTTGTCCGTCTAATAAAATGGTACCAGAATCTGGTGTTAAAATACCCATGATAATTTTAGCAAGTGTTGATTTACCAGAGCCATTAGGACCAGTAATAGCTACTAACTTGCTGTTATCTATTTTTAAATTAATATGATTTAAAATTTGTTTGTTATCTCTTGCAAAAGAGATATCTTTTAATTCTAACATAATGCCTCCTATTTTTATTTGTTGAAGAAATATATAGTTAAGCATATCAGCCGCTCGGCAAACTATATATTTTTTAAACAACTCAATTTTAGCACAAAATGCAAGAAAATACAACAAAAAAGGAAAAGCTAAACGTTTGAAAAGAGTGGATATAGTTTGACATTAGAATAGAAATATTGTACTATAAGAAAAATTGTTATAGTAAATTTAAAATGAAATTAGGAAGAATAAAGGAGAAAAAGTGGAGAAAGGTAAATACAAAGAAGATAGAGAAATAACCTGTGAAGTGTTTGAAGAAGTTTCTAACATTAAGAAGATTCTAGAAAATAATGGATTTCATTATGTAGAAGAGTTTACTTTGGATGATATATATTTAAGCAATTGCAATACAAATCAATTTGCGCCAAAAGATGGCAAAATAACAGACACATTAATAATTCGATATGTGAATGAAAATGATAAGAAAATAATATGTAAAAAGCGTAATTATGATGAAAGTGGATTTGAAATAAGTACGACAAAAGCTATCGTAAGAATTGAGAATATAGAAGATGCTGAAAGAGTGCTTGATATGTTAGGCTATGTTAGATATCTTAGAATGATTGATAAAAATTATATGTATGAAAGTGATAACCATATAGCATATATACAAGAAGTAGAAGGATTAGGAACATTTTTAGAGTTAGAAGCTAGAAATAAAGAAACTACAACAGAACATTTAGTAAAATATTTGCAAAATTTTCATTTGAAAACTGGATCAAAATTTGACACTAGAAAGGCAGAAATGCTATATAAAAAGATAGAAAAGGAAGAAGAAAAACAATAGAAATATTGGAAAAACTTTACAAAGTATACATAAAATGTTATAATAACTCTATGGGAGAGTATACTTATGTTAGATATAAATTTGAATCTATATAAAACATTTTATATGGTTGCTAAAATGGGAAGCATTACAAAAGCTAGTGTAGAATTGAATGTAACACCTCCATCAGTTAGTTTAAATATTAGTAAATTAGAAGATTTATTTGAGGTAAAGCTTTTTGATAGAAACAATGATGGTGTAAGCTTAACTGATGCAGGATATGAATTATTAGAGCATGTAAAAAGTGCGTTAGCGACATTAGAAATAGGAGAAAAATTAATTGTACAAAAAAATGATTTAGCCACTGCAAAACTAACAATTGGCTGTCCATCTCATTTAGCAAGTTTTTATTTAATGGATTATATTGTAAAAGCAAGAAAAGATTATCCAGATTTGCAAGTAAGCCTTATTAGTGGAACTAGCTCAGAAGGAATGCTAGAGTTAATAAAAAATCATAAAATTGATTTTATTATAGACACGTTGGCAATATATCAAGCAGAAAACTTTACTGTAGAAGAACTACAGGAGGTTGACAATATATTTATCTCGAAATTTCCAATTAAGATAGAAAACTTAGAGGAATTGAATAGTTTAAAATACATTTTAAATGTTAGTGATACTGTAACAACTAAAAAATTAGCTGAAACGCTTTCTAAATATAATATTTCTATCAAGCCAAGTATGGAAAGTGAAATTACAGAAGTAAGAATAGATGCTGTAAAACAAGACTTGGGTGTTGGATATGTTATGAAGCAAGCTGTAAAAAAAGAAATAGAGAGCAAAGAGATATATGAAGTACAACTTCCAATAGAATTACCAAAATCACAAATCAATTTAGTTTACTCTCAAGAACAATTAACAAAAGCAGCAAAACAGTTTATTAGGCAGTATTTAAAAGACAATTAAATATATGAAATGAAAAATAGCACTTGTAAAAGTGCTATTTTTGTTTTAAGTATAATTTAAGGGCAATTAAGTTTTTAGTAATTTCCAAATAGTGTAAAAAGCGATATAATCTTAATACATTAAATAATAGAAAGAGGATATGGAAATGACTAAAAAGAGAGTATGCTGGAATATTACAGCAAAGTGCAATCAAAATTGTAAATATTGCCACAGATTTTTAAATATTCACGATCTTACTTATGAAGAAAATAAAACTATTTTAGAGAATTTGATTAAAGATGGAGTTGATAACATTACATGGACAGGAGGAGAAGCATTGTTATATCCAAACTTAAAAGAATTGTTGAAGATAGCACGAGAAAATGGTATTAAAAATAAATTGATAACAAATGGATTAGTTTTAGCGCAAAATCAAGATTCAAGAGAGATTATAGATTATTTAGATTCTTTAACATTATCATTAGATACCATTAATGATGATACAAATGAAGAATTAGGAAGAGGGAAGAGTCATTTTGAAGATGTCAAAATCATACTAGACTATGTAAAAGACAAAAATTTAAAAGTGAATATTAATACAGTAGTAAGCAAGAAGAACATTGATGAAATAGGGCAATTAGGAGAGTTTTTAAACAATTATCATATTAATAAATGGAAATTTTTTAAGTTTATGCCACTTCGTGAAACAGCAGAAAAGAATAAAAATGAATTTGAAATAACAGATGTTGAATTCGAACAAACTAAAAATGTATTTAAGCATTTTGGAAATATAGAAGAAACAGATTTTAGACAAGAAAAGGATATGGAAGAAAAATATACTCTAGTAATAGCCAATGGAGACATTATAAAAACAGAAAATGGTGTAGATGTTAAAAAAGGAAATGCATTATATCAAAATGTAGTAAGCTTTATGTAAGAGGAGGTAAGAAATGGAAAAGATAAGAGTAGTTATTTCACATAATGATGAAAATATAACAAATGATATAGCAGATACAATTAATCAATTAGAATATGCAGAGGTTGTAGGAATAGCAACAAATGGAGAACAAACTTATCAGCAAATTGTAGATTTAAAACCTCAGGTAGTATTTTCAAAGTACTATGAAGAAGGTATGAATGGACTTGAACTTATAAAATTATCCAAAGAACAATTAAAAGACGAAATGCCAACATTTAACATCATTGCTGATAATAGCATTACAGATGGTGATGTTATTAAAATGTATCAAGAAATTGGCAATAAGTTAAGTGCATTAGTAACAGATCCTGTAATAGATGATGTTGTAAATATAATGAAAAAATATCAGCAATAAAAAAATAAAAGATAAGTTTTTTGGATTTTAAAAACTTATCTTTTTATTTTTTGTCATTCTTAAATAAGTTGTTGCAGCTTCTAAAAATTTTTTAGGAGTAATTCTTTCATCTTTTTCAAAAAGACGGAAAATAGCAAATGGGGGATTTTTCTCTTTATATAAATTAACTGGAATTAATGCTGTTCTAAAAGAAGACCTTATTACTTCACTATTAGTATGATAATCTTTAGCAACAGAAGCAAAGATACTATTTAAATCTTTTAATAGTTCAGGTTGATAAAGACATTTTAGTAAAGCGCTTTTTATATAGTTTGCACCATTAGATGCTGATATTTTAGTAGTAAAAAACAACATGTCAATTTGTTCTTCAAGAGTAAATTGCGACATTTCTAAAACTACATCAGAAATTTCTTGCATTTTAGGAGGTTTATCGAAAAGATGATAAACCTTTGCAGTATTAGTACATAATGGTGTATCAGAATTGTTAGGTACTAAAATAGTATTGCAAATTCTTTTTTCAAATTTGTCAGAAGATAATTTGTCAATAATTTCTATATAATTCAAATTTGTATTCAATATAAAAATATCTGGTCTTATTTCATAATATTTTTCTAAAGTAGATATTTCATCTGTTAATCCAATTACTTTTAATTTATCATTTGTGAGGTAATTACAAAGCCTGATGTTCTGCTGAACATTCTGATTAGCTACAAGGATATTTGCCATTCATAACCTCCAAAATGTCTAAAATTTTCAAAATCGATATTATTATACCACTAAAATTATGTAAACACAACAGTAAAGTTAAAAAATGTAAATTCTAGCACGAATCATTTAGTAAATAAAGAAACCAATGGTAAAAATAAGTTGGCCTTTTTTCGCCGTTTGAGCACCTAAAATCGCCGATTTACCTATCTAAGGGCAAAAGACAATATAATCCTCTACAAGAAAAATTGGTCCAATTTGATAATATAATTTTTAGGGAGGTAAAAAATGAAACTACCAAATGAAGAGTATAAAAAAGCAGAGCAGCTTTTAAAAAATTATAACTATAATTGCATTAATATCATGAATATTAGAGCTGATATTATGGATATACAAATGCCAAGTAATAATGGTATGCCAAGAGCAGCGTACAATGTATCAGATACTGTATTAAGTAAGGTTATACAATTAGAAGAAAATGAAGAGCTACAAAAATGTATCAAACAATATAAAATAGTAAGGCAAGCATTGGAATTGTTAGATCAAGATTGTAAAGACGTATTTGAAAAGCTATACCAGCAGAAAAAAAGTAAATGGACAATTATAGATGAGTTAGGTTTTTCAGAAGAAACATTTAAAAGAAGAAAAAGGAAACTGATTTATACAGTTTATGAAGAACTTAAAAAAAGTTGACCTAATGTTGACCTTTTTTTCTATATTTTCCATGCTATACTCATAGTATCAAAAAATATCAAACATGCCTTTTTACTGAATGCAGGCAATAAAGAACAACAGAAAAAAATAAAGTAACAAATGGGCTAGTAATAGAACATATGGGACAAGGAGAAAATATGAAAAAAGAAAATTTAAAAGTAACAGTAGGGGAAGAAAAGGCAACTACTGGGACAAAAAGCAAAAAAATGAACAAGCAAAAAGATAAAATGATATCAGACTTTGACAGACTAATTAATGAACACAAAGAATATCAATCTGCTTATGACAAAAAAGTTCGTGCAGCCATTGAAACAGCGAAGGAAAAATGGGAAGACGAACAAAAAGAAAGAAATTTGCAAATAGGAGATTGCTTATGGAAAGTAATACAGTTCATAATTTTACAATGAAACAACTAATAGATTTAGTGTCACAAGATTTACAAAGCTTAGCATATAAAGTCATGCTTAGTAATTCTAATGAAGCAATAGAACTTCCAGCCATTATTCTAGAAACGCCATTAGAAAGTGTTTTGAAAATAAGTCATTCACAAATTTTATTAAAGAAATTTCAAATGACAATACAATGCTTGGGAGAATCTAAAAGTAAAATTATACAAATGACAGACGAAATAGATAAAATTTTAATTAAAAGAAATATGAAAAAGATCAACACTGTACCAGATACATATGATGCGACAAATCAAACGTATAAAATTTCATTAATCTATGAGGTACAATATAATGGATTAACCAATTCATTACAATCATAAAAATTAAAGGAGGAGTGAATTATGTCAGGAGAAACACCAGATGTAAGTACATTAACAAAAGTATATTATGCAGAAAGTAAAACAGGAGAAAGAACTCAAGTAGCGTTTGCGGAAGAAATTCCAGCATTAGAAGAAGCACCAGAACAAATTACAGCAACAGTTTTAGACTTAGACTATGAAATTGCAAGGCCAGGACTAAAAAAGGCTGGAACAATTGAAATTCCAATTCTATTTACACATACTCAACACAAAAAATTAAGAGAATTAAAAGGAAAAGACCTATACTGGTTCTTCGAAATGCCTTCTAACACAGCAGAAACAGAAGGAAAACCACTTGTAAGATATTTACAAGGAAACAGTGTATTAACAATGGATGCCATCACAGCAGGAGAATTTTTAAAGGATAAATTAACTATCTATAAAACAAGTGATGTTGAAGAAAATGATGGTTTCCCAGTAGTAGAACAATAAAATAAAAAGAAGAAGGCTATAAAAAAGCCTTCTCTCTTTTGCAAAGGAGAGAAATAAAAATGCAATTAACAACAAAAAATAAAACAATCAATTTAGTATTTACAACTAGAAAAATAGTAAATATATCTAATGTATTAAAAGGAAGAAATTTTGAAGATTTATACTTTAAAGCTATGAATGAAAATGATTTAGATGCTCTATCTAAAATTATTTATACATTTGCAGAAGATGAAGCAGGAATGAAATCATTTAAATCAAGTGAAGAAGTTTACGATTTTATGGATGATTATAAACAAGAAAATGAAAAAACGTACCAAGACATCTTTAGTGAAATGGCAGGTGCAATTAATGAAGAGGGTTTTTTCAAGACCAAAATGAACAAGAAGGACTTAGCTCAAAAGATATCAAATCCTTTATCAGGAGTCAATATGGAGGAAATTATCAAAACATCAGCAGAGAAGGCAATTACCAAAATGACCGAACAAGAAATATCCAAGGGATACAAAGCTTAGATGATATTATTAGTCGTGTAAAACAATCAGAAACATTGCAGCATATCATTTATAGCTTAGAACCATTTGCCTATTATTTAGGGCTAAAACCAAATGAGTTTTGGAACAGCACTTACCGAGAGATTTCTTTATTTTGTCAAACGAATATGATTAGAATAAAAGAAGACTTTAAACAAGAGGTTATTTTGCAAGAAGCGGCAACAAACAAGCTAATTCAAGCAGATTCTATGAGCAAAAAGCCTAAAATTGTTCCTTTAAAAAAGATGTTTAAGGAATTATTCGACAAAAAGTAAGATTTTACTATTGCTTTTTACAATAATGTATAATATACTCTAATTATTAAAAATAAAAGGAGGATATTATGGAAGAAAAAAAGAAAAGTGGTTTTGCCACAGCAGGTCTAGTATTAGGAATTATTGCTATATGTTTTTCATTTATTCCATTAGTTAGTTATGTTTCATTTGTTTTAGGTGCATTAGCAATCATATTTTCTATCGTTGCATTAGTTAAAAAAGCTAGTAAAGGAATGGCAATTGCAGGTTTAATCGTAGCAGTTATTGCTGTATTTATGGCGTACAATATGCATAAAGGTTTAGAAAAAGTAGTAGATGAAGTAAGTAATGCACTTGATAATAATAAAGCAGAAACTTTAGAATACAATCAAGGAGATGCAGCAACATTAGGAGATGCAGTAATTAAAGTTACAAAAGTAGAAAAATCACAAGGAAATGATTGGAATAAACCAAAGTCAGGAAAGGAATTTGTAATTATTACAGTTTCTATTGAAAATAAAGGAAGCGGTAAATTAAGCTATAATCCTTATGACTTTAAGTTGCAAAATTCTCAGGGACAACAAGAAAGTATGACATTTACAACAATTGACAATGATACTGCACTATCATCAGGAGAATTAGTTGCAGGTGGAAAAGTTTCAGGAACGATCGCTTTTGAAACAACTAAAGGCGACAAAGGTTTATCATTAATCTATAGTGATAGTATTTTAAGTTCAAAAGAACTAAAAATTAAATTAAAATAACAAGAATAAAAACACTTACTTAAAGTAGGTGTTTTTATTTTGGAAGAAAATAACAGTTCCTTGTTGATTTTTACTACATTTTATAATATACTCTTTATTATAGATAGTGAGAGGAGTTAAATTATGTTTTGTAATAATTGTGGGAAAGAAGTAAATGAAGATTCGGTATTTTGTAATTATTGTGGGAATTGCTTAAAAAGTATAGAAGCAAAACAGGAAAGTACTAAGCCAAGTTTAAAAGAAGAGATAAAAGCAGCGTGGAAAAGTGGTCCAGAAAAGGCAGAA
>JAAWKZ010000019.1 GCA_022797635.1 Clostridia bacterium | reverse complement strand
TTAATTATTTATACTGACCATTTTTTTATAGATGGTTTGCTTCCATCTTTCCTTTATTGGTTTTTCTCAAAGGTTTATTGTTTACTTTTCAATGTGCTTTGTTCTATTATATAGAACGGCTCTTATTGTACTACTTTTTTTCACATAAGTCAACACCTTTTTTTATATTTTTTAAAATTTATTTTTTCAACCTTCTTAGAGGTCAAAAAATAATAAACTAGTAGTTGCTGTAAAATAAAAACATGCACTTATCTTTACTAATTTATCTTTCATAAATTTTAGTGTTTTCTCTTGTGATTTCGTACTTTAATTATCTTACCATATTGTTTTCATAATGTCAATACATTTTTCGTCTTTTTTTAAGATTTTTTTCATTCAATTTGCCTTGTGTAATTTTCCTCCTTGAACTTCTTTTATTGTATCATATATTCTTATGTAAATCAATATCTTTTTCTTGGTAATTTATTCCATCCTTTTTCTGTATGAACTTTATTATTTTATGCTCTTCCCTTCTATATTATTACTGAATATCTACTAATATAACATCTTCTCCAATACATTTAATATTTTCCCACTGTATTACAATATCATTATTAGAAGATAGCATACTCAAAAATCGATTACTTCCTGGTACTATAATAGAAGTAATTGTTCCACTTTCTAAGTCGGCGCAAACATCTTGCACGTAACCTAGCCTTTTTCCATCTTTTATATTAATAACTTCTTTATGTTTAAAATCCATTCCTTTTTGCCCCATTCTTTTCCTCCACATTACAGACTCCTTTCTATATATATGTAAGAAAAGATAAAAAGTTGCTATCTTTTTTAGCAACTTTTTCCTTCTATTAACCAAATAGTACCTCCATTATTTTTTTATATCTTTCTTCTAATATTACTTTGGTCCTTTCACTTAATTTATTGTAATCTCTTTCTAACTTTTTTCTTACATACTCTTTTCCATCACCAATAGATAAATCCATTTCCTTATATACTAAAGAGAATAGAGAAGGTATACAATCAAAATGTGCGATTACATCGGCATCTGCCACACATTGTTCTTCTATTGTATTACGTGGTCTATCTTTGCTACCTCTGTGATTTAACACGCAATTCTTCACTTGTTCTATTTTTTCCTTTGGATACTCTAATTTAGTTAATAATTGCTCTGCAATTTCTGCTCCAAAAATATGATGTTGTTCTCTTTCTCCATATTCTGATGGCATTGCTATATCATGTAGTAGGGCACCTAATTCTACTATTTCGACTTCTGCTCCATATTCATTTGCTAATTTTACTGCATTTTGAACTACATATTTTATATGCTCATTCCAAAAATCATATCCATTCTTCGCTTTTGACTTTTCACATCTTATTAGTAATTCTTGTTTTACTTTTTCTATTACTTCACTTATTTTTTCCCCCTTTAATATTCTTTCAAATCATATCTTAACAAAGTATCCCCATCATATTCAAATTTTACTGTAAAGAAATTACTATCCTTTTGCATTTTTTCTATAAATATTTTATCTCCTTCCCATGTGTTTAACTTTGTGACTTCATTTTTATTTATCCATTGTAATTCACCTTCATTGCATTCTATTATATCTCCAGTAAATTTATTTGAAGTAAAAACATACATATATTCTGTTTCCCAGTTAGTTGATACATAAGTTATAATGCATCTTAATTGACAAGACTCCAAATTTAACCCAGTTTCTTCTTTTACTTCTCTTGTGATACATTCTTCTGGACTTTCATTTTCTTCAAATTTCCCACCTATGCCTAACCATTTATCTTTATTTATATCATTCTTCTTTTTGGTTCTATGTAACATGAGATATTGATTTTCTTTTTCTATATAACATAATGTTGAAAGTATCATTTTCTCTCCTTCTTTTTTGAAATAACACTATTTTTATGTTTACATTTTAGTTATATCACATCTTTCTTCATTTTAAAAGAGCATATTGAAAATATGCTCTCTACTTATAAATTCTTCTAATATGTCCTATAGCTAATCTTTCTAGTCTGGACACTTGTGCTTGTGAAATTCCTATTTCTTCTGCAACCTCTACTTGTGTTCTGCCTTCAAAAAATCTTTTATTGATTATCATTTTTTCTTTTTCATTTAATCTCTTCATTGTCTCTTCAATTGTTAAATTCTGTGTCCATAGTTCGTCTGTATTTTTCTTATCCCCTATTTGATCCATTAAATAAATATTCTCTGTACTCTCACTATATGCTGGCTCCTGTAAGGAAACTGGTTCTTGAATTGCATCTAAGCTAATAATAACATCTTCTTTTGCTACTCCTAATTCTTCTGCTATTTCCATTATTGTAGCTTCTCTTTGTTCTTCATTATAAATTCGTTCTTTTATTCCTAATGCTTTATACGCTAAGTCTCTAATAGATCTACTAACACGAATCACATTATTATCTCTTAAGTATCTCCTAATTTCCCCAATAATCATTGGTACTGCATACGTAGAAAATTGAACATTTTGTGAAAGATCAAAATTATCAATTGCTTTAATAAGTCCTATACATCCTACTTGAAATAAGTCATCTGCATTTTCTCCTCTACCACCAAAACGTCTAATAATACTAAGTACTAATCTTAAGTTTCCATTAATGAACTCTTGTCTTGCTTGTTCGTCTCCTTGTTTAATCTTTGTCATAAGTGCTGTTTTTTCCTCTGGTGTTAATAAAGGTAGTTTTGCTGTATTGACACCAGAAATTTCTACTTTGTTCATTGAAGAAAAACTCCTTTTAAAATAATTTGTTATTTTCATTATTTCCAAAAGGAGTTTAAGTATTCGATTATCGATCTACTATTTTCGACATTTATCCTGTCTTACTCATAATCTCTTTTTTCATTTTATTAATAATTTTCTTTTCTAAACGTGATATGTAACTTTGTGAAATGCCGTAGCATATCAGCTACTTCTTTTTGCGTTTTTTCTGTACCACTAATAAATCCAAAACGAAGCTCCATAATATTTCTTTCTCGATTATTTAACTTTTCAATAGAATCTCGAAGCAAGCTTTTATCTACTTCGTCTTCTATTCTTCTAGAAGTAACATCTGGATCAGTTCCTAATATATCTGATAATAGTAATTCATTCCCATCTCCATCTTGATTCAATGGTTCATCAATAGAAATTTCTCCTTTAATTCGATTACTTCTTCTTAAGAACATTAGAATTTCATTTTCAATACACCTAGAGGCATAAGTCGCCAATTTTATTTTTTTATCTGTATTAAATGTATTAATTGCTTTCATTAGTCCTATAGTTCCTATTGAAATCAAATCTTCAATTCCAACCCCTGTATTTTCAAATTTTTTAGCAATATATACGACTAGTCTTAAATTCCTTTCTACTAATATTTGTCTAACACTTTCATCTCCACTAGCCAATTTCTCTAAAACTTCTGCTTCCTCTTCACTTGTCAAAGGAGGAGGTAGAGTTTGACTACCTCCTATATAATAAATAGGAAGATTTTCTATTTCTTCATTTCCAATATATCTAACATATAAAGTACTGATACTATCCTTTAGAATTTGTAATAAGTTCATTATTTTCTCCCCTTTCCTCTAGTAAATCTAGCCCTATCAAAGCACTATATCTTTTATCTTTGCTTAGTTTTTGATTAAAAATACCAATAATAACATCTTTTCTTACTTGTATATCTTCTTCTTTTTCAATTTCTACTTGATCTGCTTTGAAACCTAGCATTAACCCATTTTGCTTTCCAACAGAAGAAAAAGGAATTATGCGAAACCTTGCTATCAGTTCTTTTTCTTCTATTTGATTCAAAAACTTCTCATCACCTCCTATCCATTCCTCTATATGATCCAATAATTGAATTGGTAATAATGAATATAATTGTTCTTTCTCGACTACTATAACTGGCATTTTAGAAATAGGATCTTTTAATAGATTTCCTGTATCTAACATTGCTTTTACCTTTAATCGTTTTTCTTGTAATGTAATTTCAATATTATATAAAATATCTTTTCTACGCAATTTGTTTTTTACTATTCTAAAAGCAATGTAGGTAATGATAAAACCTACTATTCCCCCTAACAATGCTATTTTAATTGGATATGTTCCTACATATACTCCATTTCGCATTAAAATGTCTTGTGGTTTTACAAAATAAAGTAGCGCAAAAGCACATCCTCCAAAAACAAATGAAGTTAAATAAAATATGATCAATTGCTTACTAAGTATTTTGACTCCTTTTGGTTTAAAAGCAATATATACCATTAGAATTGACAAAACCACTTTCATTCCAAAGCTAGAATATATGGGCAGAATCTCTAAATATGCAATTACGGCATAAATGCCACCTAGTATACTAGAAACTATTAGTCTTAACTGTTTCATCTTAATTTTCATTAAGTACCCTGTAGCAAATAAAATGATATAATTCATGCACAAGTTTTCTAACATAACTACATCTAAATAAACTGTCATTTATTTTCCTTCTTATACTCTATAACTGCTATAAGTATACTCTTTGAAAAATGA
Source organism: Clostridia bacterium (assembly GCA_022797635.1). Taxonomy (GTDB): domain Bacteria; phylum Bacillota; class Clostridia; order TANB77; family CAG-508; genus CAG-273. The sequence continues at coordinate 15,328 of JAAWKZ010000019.1, read as the reverse complement.
AAAGTCTGTCACATTATGGACGAGAAGAAAAAATTTTATTTACAAATTGTGATAAAATGCGTAAAAAAGCACAAACTTCTTTCAAAGTTTGTGCTTTTATGATTTCAATTCTTATTTAATTCCTTGTTTCTTTCTTAAAAAAGATGGGATATCTAAGTTATCTGATGAATTGTTACTATCAGTTGTTGTTGGAATAGAATTCAATTTCTTATCCCAGGCCTTATCAATAATATCTCCTACTGGAATAGTTCCAGATAATGGACCTATTTCTTTGTCAAATCCTGTTGCAATAACAGTAATAACTAAATCTTCATCTAAGCTTTCGTCAATAACTGCACCAAAGATAATATTTGCTTCTGGATCAACACTACGTTGAATCAATTCGGCTGCAGTATTAACTTCATGTAATCCTAAGTTAGAACCACCTGTGATGTTAATAATAATTCCTCTTGCGCTTTCAATAGAAGTTTCAAGTAATGGATTTTGTACAGCTTGTTTTGCTGCATCTTCTGCTCTATTTTCTCCTGATGCTCTACCAATACCCATATGTGCCATTCCTGTGTTTAGCATAATCGTCTTAACATCTGCAAAGTCTAAGTTTACTAATCCTGGGATTGCAATTAAGTCTGAAATACCTTGTACACCTTGTCTTAGAACATCATCTGCCATTTTGAAAGCTTCTACTATAGATGTTTTGCGATCAATAATCTGTAATAATTTATCATTCGGAATAACTACTAATGTATCTACTTTTCCTTTTAGGCTTTCGATTCCGCGTTCTGCTTGTGATAATCTTTTCTTTCCTTCAAATGTGAATGGTTTTGTTACTACACCAATTGTCAAAATTCCCATTTCTTTTGCAGCTGCTGCTACAATAGGTGCTGCTCCAGTTCCTGTTCCTCCACCCATTCCAGCTGTAACAAATACCATATCTGCTCCACGTAGTGCTTCTGTAATTTCTGTTTTGCTTTCTTCTGCTGCTTGTGCACCGATATCTGGGTTGGCTCCTGCTCCTAAACCTCTTGTGATTTTTTCACCAATTTGGATTTTTGATGCTGCTTTTGAAAGTACTAGTGCTTGTCTATCTGTATTCACTGCTATAAATTCTACATTTTTAATTCCTGATTCTACCATTCTATTTACAGCATTATTTCCTGCTCCACCTACACCGATTACTTTGATGGTGGCTGTTCCATCTATCATTGGCATTGTGTTTTCATCCATATTATTTTCCATAATCATAAAGTTCTTTTCCTCCCATTTCTTTTTTTACGGTATTTGTTACCCTATATCATATTAAAATTAATATCTTGTTTACGAATAGAAAAATTCCTTTACTCTTTCTATAAGAGTTTTAAAAAATCCTTCTTCTGAATCAGAATCTATACTACTTCCTACAGTTTTAGCAAATGGCCTTGAAGCTACATACCTTACTAAACTATATGCTGTCCTGTATTCTGGTCTTACAATACTAATTAGTCTTCCTGTTGCAATCTTAACTGGAATATTTAAAATAATTTTGCCTGCTACATCACTTTTATTAATATTTGTAACCCCTTGCCCTGTTAATATAACATTATTGATTCTAGGTTTTATTCCTTGTGTTGTGATATCTTTATTTACTAAAGAAAAAATTTCTTCAATTCTAGCTTCCATAACCGCTATTAATTCTGAACTTCTGATGACCTTTTTTCCTTCGTCTTCTTTATATGTTGTAAGCAAAATCTCATTGTCATTATCTATAAAAGACTTAAGAGCCAGTCCATATTGTTTTTTTAGCTTGTCCGCTTCTTCTTCTGAAATATTTAATACCAATGCAATGTCCTTAGTAATATTGTCTCCTCCTAGTGCTATTGTATTTGTATAAATAAAATTAGAGCCCTCAAATACTCCTATATCTGTGTTGCCTGCTCCAATATCTAATAACATCACATTATCATTTAATTCATTTGTATCTAAAGCTAAACTTCTTTCTGCTAGAGTAACAGGAACTAATCCATCAATGTCTAAATTTGCCTTTCTAAAAATAGAAGCAATTTGTCGCATATAGTCCTTATCTGCTAAGATGACTTGTGCCTTTAAAGTAAAACTTCCACTTAAATTTCCTATTGGATCTGATACTTTCTTTCCATTTTCTAAAATAAATTGATTTTCTACAATGTCTATAATTTGCTTTCCTTCTGGAACGTCTATATCTTTTGCTTGCATAATCGTGGCTATTACATCTTTAGCAGAAATTCCTGCATACTTATCTTTTGCTTCTTTTGAAATACTATTTTGTACGATGGTAATATATTTTCCTGGAATAGTAACATAAGCTGAATTAATTTTTAAATTAGCATCTGTTTCCGCTTCCTTAATTAACTTATTAATGCAGGAAGCAATTTCATTTTCATTAATTATTTTTCCTTTTTGGATTCCTTTACATCTATGGCTAGCTGTACAAATGACTTCAATTTGATTAAAATTATTAACCTCTCCTATTACTAAACTAACTTTTGAGGTTCCAATGTCAATTCCTACAATTATATCTCCAATTGCCAAAATTTGTTCCTCCATCCTTGCTTCCCTTAAATTGTTTGTCATTCGTTATACTTTTTTATAAAGATGTTTATTCCCTAATTCAGTGTAAAGAATATTACATTTTATAAAAAAAGTCAAGTGCTTCGTAATAATTTTGTAATATTTTTGTAATATGGTTGAAACATTGTCATTTCCAGTCGTTTCAAAGGTTTCCGTAATGTCTTACAATTATCAAAAATGTTGAAAATTAGCTTTTATTGTTCTGTTTTCTCAGTCTTTAATTTTTCCTTACGGTTGGTCCATTTTTCCAAATAATATCTCCTAATAATTGCCAAATTATTAAACATTCTTCCTACAAATACAACGATTGCTGCTAAGTAAATATCTACATTTAATTTTTGTCCTAAATAAGTAAGTAACATAGATAAAATAGCATTCCCAAAAAAACCTGATACAAATATTTTTAAGTCAAATTGCTTATTTAAAGTAGAAGCAATTCCACCAAATACAGAATCTAGAGCAGCAATAATTGCAATAGCTAGATACCCAGAATAGGTATATGGTACCATTGGCGCATAAATTCCAATAATAGCTCCTAAAATACATCCAACAACGATAGCAATAAAAATCATAATTATTTTTCAACCTCCTTCATATACTTAACTTTCATTTCTCCATTATATTTTAAAATTTTAACATTATTTCCTTTTTCTAACTTGATATCCATTCCACTAGCTTTATATCTGTCAATAAATCCACTATCCTTTAAGCTTAATGTACTAGATAAATAAGTTTGATTTCCAATTGCTTTAATCACATATGGCGAGGCAACTCTTTGTCCACTGACTTGCATTCTACTATTAATTTGCGTTATATCTGTTGTTGTTACAACACGTGCATCATTAATAGAAATAGCCTCTGCTCCTGCATATCTTAATTCATTTACTAATTCTAATAAATGAGAGTATTCGATTACACATTCTTGAGTATTAGTCAACGTTACAATAACTCCCTCACCTGTTACATCTGTTTTTCCTAATAACATATTTGATTCTGCTAGATCTTTATCAATTAATTCAGACGCTTCTCCATTTTTGTCAATTGTTTGTTGATATTCTTGTACAGATTTTCGATTAGATTCTAGCTGCTTTTGTGTATCTTCATACTTTCCTTTCCATTCCGAAATGGCTGTTCTTAAATCTGCTTCTCTCATATTTTCAATAGCTGTAATATCTGTTTCTTCTATCGTTTTAAATTGCATAAACATAACTGCAAAAAATACAATACATACAGATCCAATAATAATTGTCATAACAATTTGATTTTTCTTTTCTTTTTTCAAATCTTTCTATCTCCCTACTTCACAATTATTTGTTTTTGACATACTTATAGCTAATAATTCCATTGTATTTTTCTATTGTAATGTCATCTACGGTTTTTACATTCACAATAACTCCCCAACTTTCTAAATTGTCTAAGTATCCCCCTGCCATTGTCATAGCGCCTAATAGTAATCCTTGTGAGCCAATTGCTTTAATCGTAAATGGTGAGCTAATCTTTTCCCCATTTACTTTAATTACATTTCCCTCACAAGTAATAGCTGTAGTGGTAATCACTCTTTGTCCATTAATGGAAATAGCCTCTGCTCCTGCATTGTTTAAAGCATTTACTACCTGAAGTAAATCATCATAATGTACTAGTACCATACTCGGATCAATTAAATTTGTAGCTGCAGCATTGTTATCTGCTAACATAATTTCTAATCCTCCACCTTTTACTTCTACAGTTCCTAGTAACATATTATTTTCTTTAATTTGTTCTTGCTTGGCATTAGCAGTTGTGTTATTTTGTGTGGCTTTTTCCCTTATTTGTGTCAATTGTTTTTCTGATTCTAGTAGTTCTTGATAGGCATTATCATATCTTTCTTTCCATCTTAGTACTTCATCTCTTAGTCCATTATTAATAAGAGATTGACTTGCTGTTGAATTACTACTTGTTACCGTTCTAATTTGAATTGCAATAGACATTGTTAAAATAAAACACATTACCCCTAGTGTGATAGCAATTTGTTTTTTCTTCATAATTCTTCCTTTCTTATACTTTTTCTCTAAAAATAGCTCCCTTAGTGCTCAAATCAGTATTAACAAAAATGTCTCCTTCTTTTTTCTTTTCATTTTGTAATACCTTTTTAATATAAAGCATCTTTGTACTAAGATTTGAGGTATCCCCTAAATGAACATTTTTCTTTTCTGATTTTAACTCTAATATGTAATTTTGTTTATCTGATATATTAATTTTAGTAATTAGTTTCCCTATCTCATTATTGTTTGCAGAATCCATAATTTGAATTACACTACTTAGCTTTTGTAAATCTTCTGAACATAAACGATTTCCTTCTTGTATTTGATCTTCTGGTGTTAATATCCCTGCAATAATTGGTGCTTCTAGCTTCTCTAAAGATATCTCTAGCAAGTAGCCTTGTGTATTCATGTAAACATAAGCATTGCCTAGTGTTAACATATATGTTGGCTTTCTCTCTGTTATTTGAATTTCTATTGTTTCTGGTAATTTTCTCTTTATTTTCACACTATCTATATAGGCATTTGTCTTGATAGCTTGTTCTACTTTACTTTTTGAAACTTTAAAAGTATTTTTTTCTAATTCTATTCCCGATAAACTAATAATCATCTCTTGCGTAATTTTTTCGTTTCCTGTAACGACAATATTATGAATATTGAAAAATGGTGATAATAGAAAATAAATCGCTCCCCCAATTAACAATACCACCAAGCTTGTCCATTTTATTAATCTGAATATAATTTTTCTTTTTCTTCTTGCTATTTCTTGTTGTTTTGACGTTAATTTTGGCTTTTTCTTAACTTGATTTTTCTTTCTCTTCTCTTTATAAATTGCATCTTCTATCCCTAATCTTAATTCTACATCATCATTTTGTATTTTCTTTTTAGTATTTCTTTTTTTACTCTCCTGTATAGCTCCTTGTTTGTTTCTATTATTTGCTATTTTTCTCTTTGAATTTTTAGTTTTATTTAGATTATTTTTTTTCTTTCTTTCTTGTTCCTGTTTTGTACTTTTTTGAACCTTTGGAAGAGACTTAATGCCGATAATAATCTCATTGTCTAAATTCAATATGTTTTTATCTTTTGTATCTATCTTTTTGTTTTTTTCTTTTGCTCGATTTTTCATTGATCTCTTCCTTTCTTATTTTAATTTATATCTATACTTACTTATTCTTCTTTATTAACTGAAATCTTAGCTCCTAAGCTCCTTAATTTCTCGTCTAGGTTTTCATATCCTCTTAAAATGTACTCTATGTTTGTAACTATTGTAGTTCCTCTTGCAGCCAATCCTGCTAATACTAAACAAGCTCCCCCCCTTAAATCTGTGCTTTTTACTTTCGCTCCTGATAATCTTCTAACACCTTTTATTACAGCTGTTTTTCCTTCAATTGCAATTTTAGCCCCCATCTTCTTGAGTTCTGCTACATAACGATAACGATTTTCAAAAATGTTCTCAATTATCATGGATGTTCCCTTCACAGTTGTTAAAGTACTTGCAAATACAGATTGCATATCTGTTGGGAAACCTGGATATGGTAGAGTTTTGATATCTACTGCTTTTAGTTTTCTATTTGCTCTTAAATGTACTTTTCCCTTTTCTATCTGAATTTGACACCCTGCTTCTTCTAATTTATGAATAATTGGAGTAATATGCTCTGGCGTTCTATACCTTAATGTAATAGCACCGCCTGTAATAGCACCAGCACATAATAAAGTTCCTGCTTCAATTCTATCTTCCATTACAGTGTAACTAATACTTTTTAGTTTTTCTACTCCCGTAATTGTAATAATATTAGTTCCTGCTCCTTCTATTTTTGCTCCCATCTTGTTTAAGCATTTTGCCAAATCTACTATTTCTGGTTCCATAGCAGCATTTGTAATTTGTGTGACCCCTTCTGCATAAATCGCTGCTAATATAATGTTTTCAGTGGCTCCGACACTTGGAAAGTCTAAGTCGATATTTGCTCCTATTATTTTATCACACTTACATGTAATAAATCCAGAGTCTTCCATAATATTTATTCCTAATTTTTTAAATGCCCTTAAATGTAAATCAATTGGTCTTGCACCTATATCGCATCCTCCTGGATAAGAAAACTTTGCTTCTTTGAATCTTCCTAAGATTGCTCCTGCCAATACTACTGTTGAGCGCATCTGATTCATTAAATGCTCTGGAATTTCTCTTTTGTCAATATTTTTACTGTTGATCTCTATTCTACCATGATTTTTCTTAAGCTTGCAACCTAAATATTTTAAAATCTCTAATGTAATTTGCGTATCATGAATGTTTGGTATATTATATAGCTTAGTAATATTAGGATTTAGAATTGTTGCAGCTATAATTGGTAATGAGGCATTTTTAGAACCAGATACATTAACTTCTCCTTCTAATCTTCTGCCTCCTTCTATTATGTAACTAGCCATTTTCCTTCTTCCTTTCTTTTTACTGTATCATCTTTGATATGTACAGATAAATTAATTTGCTATATATTATGTTTTGTTTCCATAAGATGTGAACACATAAAAAAGAAAGACCACTGTGATTCGTCACAGTGGTCTTGAAAGGTTTGCTCGTCAGTCCTCCTTTATCATACGGAAGCTATCCGTGTGCTTGGTGATATACTCCTCTCGGGAAAATCTTTTTGCATCTTCGATGCGATTCTTGAAAAAGGGTATTGCATTTTCCCATTCATTGGTGCCTTCAAGCATCTTTTTAGTTAACGGTGCATAGTCCTTTACAAGGACTATGCCATCGGGATTTGGAGTATATTTGTGCTGATTTCCATCTTCACTTATCTCCAAGATCCCAATTTCAACATCCTTATAAAAAATTCTGTACCTCATTTTTTCCTACCTTTCTTTGAATTGATGTGTTTATTACACATTCATCTATATTATAGCATATTTTTCTTCTATTTGCAAATTCACATTTTACTTATAAAGTAATGTCTTCATTAGGTTCTCTTGCCTTATCTATTCCATTTCTCCCTATTTCTAGCATATTCTTCTGCATGGTTCTTCCTACTTGTATCTGTTCTCCTGTGCGAATTCCAGTTCTAACTCCTTGACTTACTAGCATTTTAAGTAGCGCACTAACATCTACTTGCGTTTCTACTGCCATTTCTCCATTCATTATCTTTTCTATTTGTTCATTTCTAATTTGGTAGGAATGCTTTACTAACAATTTCACGTCTCCTGGTAATGGTGCTTTTATCCTTTGTTCTACTCTTTTTATGATTTCCTCTATATTAACAATTTCCTTTATATTTTCTTGATAATAATCATAAATCTCATCATCTTCGCATAGTGCTTCTAAAGTATCCTTCCAATATGAATCAAAACCTCCATCCTCTATTGATTTTAACGTTCCTATTCTTGGATGAGCTCTATCCACACTTTCTCTTAAACCTTCATAGTCTTCTAATAATTTTTCTATGGTAGAAATATCACTATCTAGTAAAAAGGAGGATTCGCTATCATAATTTGGACTTAATTCAATGGCATTTCTTCCTTCAACTTTTTTGATTTTGAAAGCTATATTTTCTGTATGTTGATCTGTTTCTAGTACTGCAAGTAAAAATATTAACCTCTTTTTATATTCAGTAATGACTTCTGCTATATCCTCTTCGCTATACTCATCCTTTCGCAATTCCTCTTCTAATTTTTCTACAGTGAAATCATAACTCGTTGTATCTATAAAATCACTTTTCTCTTCTGGTTCATCTCCTATAATATCGTGGAGAGTTACTAATTGCTCATTGCTAGACTCCATCATAGATACTGATAAAACACCTAAATGATATTCTCCGTCTTCGCCTACAAACTTAATCAAATCGTAATGTGCAGTTCTTTGCCCTACTGCTTTAGCTACTTCTTCTACTATTAGCTCTGCATAAATTCCATAATTCTTTTCTTCGTCTCGAATTGCTTCACCTTTTATCAACGTTTTTGTACCTTGAAAGTCAACCCAATTCTTTACTCTGTCAAAGTTACCAGTTTCTTCTCTGGTTTCTTCTGTAAATTCTACTCCTGCTTTTGTCAAATCTATAAATCCCTGCTCATCTCTAAATTGTTCTAGATCTTCTACACTATGTTGACTATTAAAGAAGATACTCATATTTCAATCTCACTTTCTTTTTGGTATTAGATTTTTTAAGAAATTCTTTATCTTTGCCCAAATAGAATTCTCTTGTACTTTTACTAGACTTAATTCTTCTACTGTTTTTTCTTCATTTCTCTCTTTTTTTAGCCAATCTTTTCTTTGATAGCTATTTATTTTTCTTTGATATTCTTCTTCATTTTTGTCATAAACTGCTTTTAATTCTTGCTTTTCTTCTTCATTTACCCAATATTTTGCATTTAAAATGCTAAGAATAATTAAAGCATCTCTACTAACTTTTCTATGTTTTATTTCTTCATATAAGTCACTGATATTTTTCTCTTCCATATTCTGTTCAAAAAGAGCTAATAGACTAGAAGGAACTTTTGCCTTATAATCATTTCCTAATAAATTTAATATTTGACCAACTTCCTTATAAGCACTTTTTAATGTCGTTTCCAATATTCCTTCCTCCTTAATTTATCTTTTTACTACTAGTCTATCTATTTTAGAATAAATGTATTTTTCTAACTTCTCCATAAATTCATCTGACTGTATTTCTTTTTTTGAAACCATATCTAATCCTTTTTCCCAACTAGCTGTTAGCTTTGGATTTAACATATCTGGCATGGATTGGTATACTACATCATAAATCTTTTCTCCTTTTACTGTTGGAGTAATAATCTGCGTTTTTGTATTAATTGCTATATATCCTATTCTTTCTAGCTTTTTCATAATTTCTGCTCTTGTGGCACTTGTTCCAATTCCTGCTCCCTTGATTTGTTCTCTTAATTCTTCTTCTTCAATTAATTTTCCTGCATTTTCCATAGCAAGTATCATAGAACCTGAATTATATCTAGATGGTGGAGAAGTTTCGGAAGTTTTTGTTTCATAATTTAAAACTTCTATTGTTTCTCCTCTTTTTAATTTCTTTAAAATTTCTAAGTTACTAGTAGTTTCTGTTTGCTCCTCTTCTTTTTTTTGCATTTCATTTTCTTGTGTAATTGCTTTTCCTTTATTTTCTATATCCACCTTCACTTCTTGCTTTATCTCTTTGTTCTTGTTATCATTCTTGGTAATTTCTAAATAGCCTAATTTTTCGCAAACTTTGCCACTTGCTGAAAATTGTTCTTTCTTATTCTCTTCTTCTCCATTTTCTACTTCTATAGTTACAGAAATTTTGTTATATTCTGCTGGTGGATAAAAAATACATAAAAAACGTTTTACAATCACTTTATACATCTGCTTTTGCAAATCTGGTAAGCTATCATAATTTTCAAACCCTTGTCCCGTTGGAATAATGGCATAGTGGTCTGTGATTTTGCTATCATTCACATACTTTGTCTTTACTAAATCAGTGGAATATTTTTCTGCTACCATTTTTTGAATATATCCTTGAATTTCCTTGTCTTTATAGCCTTTTGCTAAACCATTTAGATTTTTAAAAATCACTTTTGCTACTGCTGTAGATAATACTCTTGCATCTGTTCTAGGATATGTTACTAATTTTTTTTCATATAAGTTTTGAATAATCTCCAATGTTTCATCTGGTTTGATTTTAAACCTCTTTGTTGCTTCATTTTGAATCTCTGCTAAATTAAATAACAATGGCGCATTCTCTTTTGTCTTAGACTTCTTTACTTCTACAATTGTTGCTTTTTTATCTTTTAATGACAAAATGAAATTTTTTGCTTCTTCTTCCTTACGAAATCCAGTTTCATTATATAGCTTAGGAGATTCCCACATTTTTGAATTCTCAGTAACTTTCCATTCTGCTGTAAAAGAACTATTTTCCTCTCCAAAAGTTCCTACAATCTTGTAATATGGTATTTTTTCAAAATTCCTAATCTCTCTTTCTCTTTGCACTACCATGCCCAATACACATGTCATTACTCTTCCTACTGAAATAGAAATTTTATCTTCTCCCATATCTTTTGCCATTCTACGTCCATATATAATAGATAATAATCTAGAAAAATTGATACCAATTAGGTAGTCTTCTTTTGCTCTTAAATAGGCTGAATTGCACAAACTATCATATTCTGCTAAGTCTTTTGCTTGTTCAATTCCCCTTTTTATTTCTTCTTCTGTTTGAGAATCAATCCATACTCTCTTTCTTTGTTTGCCTTTTAATCCTATTTGTTTTTCTACTAAACGATAAATATATTCTCCTTCACGTCCAGAGTCAGTTGCAACATAAATACAACCTACATCTTCTCTTAATAATAGGCTTTTGACTGTATTGAATTGCTTTTCTACATTTGGTATTACTTCGTATTTATATTCTTTTGGCATGAAGGGAAGTGTATCTAGCCTCCAAAACTTTAAGTTTTCATCATATTTATCTGGATAGCTCATTGTTACTAAATGTCCTACGCACCAAGTAATTACCCAATTGTCTGATTCAATATATCCATCTTTTCTGTTGCCACCACATTTTAATACTTTTGCAAATTCCATAGCAACAGATGGCTTCTCTGTAATGAGTAAATTTTTTGCCATATTTTTATCCTTTATGTTCATATAATACAATATCTATTTCTGTGGTATGATGCCCATTTCCATAGGCAAATATAATATATAAGTCTCCATTTGGTCCCAAAAAGTAATTTTCAATATTTGCTAATTGGTATATACTGTTACTTAAGTCTCTATTATATACTGTATAGCCTGATTGTACTAATATTTCTGCCTCTTCTTTTGCTTTTCGTACAGTATCGTTTATTTTTGTTTGCACTTCACTTTGCACTAAATTTCTTTGTGCCACTAAATCTTCTAGATTTGCTTCTTGACCAGTTGCTAGATTGTAATTATAAGTTTGTATAATCACTCTTTGCGGATTGCTTCCTTCTTTTAGAGTTGCTTTAATAATTAATGATAAAATATCTCCATTAATATAAGATACATAATCCATTTGATATAGAGTCTTGGTATTGCTTTTACTATTCATTATTTCAGAAGCCTTGTTAGCAAATATATCTTGTGTAATTTTATTGAAGTTTGTTGGAACTTCTCCTTGAATATTCATTACTGGTAAATGAATATCTACTTCATAGTTTTCTTTTTTATCCTGAATATCATAGGCAGAATATACAATATCGTTTTGAGTTACTATTTTCTGAATACCTGATGTATCATATTCTCCCTTATTTAATACATTCGTAAATAGATTTGCAAATTGTGTTTTAATTTCTTCTGCCGTTTTCTCTGTTATTGTATCATCTGGAGTAGTATTTAAGCTTGGCATAATAATATTATTTTTGTCCTCATCTCTCACAAAAAATTGTGCATAAATTCCTGCAATAATTGCTAAAACGCAAAATGCACCAACTAGAATATATAGAATTTTAGGGTTTTTCACGATTATTCTCCTTTCGGCTTCTATTTATATGTTATCAATTTCTCTTTTCTTTTATTGTATCTCATTTTAAAGAAAAATGCTAGTAGTTTAGGGAAGTTTTATATAACATAAAGAAAAGACTAGGAATCCTCGAAATTCCTAGTCCTTATTATCTAATTAGTCTTGAGTATATGGTAATATAGCAATTTGTCTAGCTCTTTTAACAGCTAGTGTAATATCTCTTTGATGAATTGCACATGCTCCAGTTGCTCTTCTTGGTAAGATTTTTCCTTTATCATTAATGAATTTTCTTAACTGATCAGCATTTTTATAATCTAATTTTAAATTCTTATCTGCACATAATGGGCATACTTTTTTTCTCATTTTTCTAAATTTAGGATTATAATCTTCATCATTGTTTCTGTTATTTCTTCTATTATTTTTCTTGTCTGCCATTTCTCTTTCCCCCTATCTATATTAATGTAGAGGTGTTTTCCTTTTTATTTTTATTTAAAAAGGCAAATCATCTCCTGAAGAGATCTCAAAATCTGAACCACCATTGTTTGCAGTTGGCATTGTTCCGAAAGTAGCATCAAAATTAGCGTTTGCCCCTTCTCCATCTCTTCTGCTGTCTGCAAAGTATGCTTCTTCAGCTACGACCTCTGTTATATAACGTTTTTGACCTTGTTCATCATCCCAAGTTCTAGTTTGTAGTCTTCCTACAACTGAAACCTGTTGACCTTTTTTAAAATATTTGCTACAGAATTCACCTAATTTGCTCCATGCGACGATATTAATGAAATCTGCTTGTCTTTCTTCGCCTTGTCTTACAAATCTACGATTAATTGCTAAGCTAAAAGAAGCTACTAATGTATTATTTGTTTGTGTGTATCTTACTTCGGGATCTCTTGTTAGACGTCCCATTAAAATTACTTTATTCATATTTGTATACCTTACCTTTCTATCTTAAAGGCCCCCGATTTCTCGGTTGTTTTTTCTTTCTTTGTTTTCTATTCTGCTTTGATAGTAATGAATTTAATTACTTCGTCCATAATTCTGTAATTTCTTTCAAGTTCTGCAATTAAGTCTGGATTAGCTTCAAAGTTAATTACTACATAATATCCTTCTTTGTTTTTCTTAACTTCATAAGCTAGTTTTTTCTTTCCAATATCTTCAATTTTTTCAACTTTACCATCATTATTAATAATATCTGTAAATTTTTGAGATAATTCTTTTACTTTCTCTTCTTCTACAGATGGATTAATAATGACAACACTCTCGTATTTGTTCATTATTTTCACCTCCTCGTGGATTAATAACCTGCAAGTTCTTTTGCAAGTAAGAAAGTCTATTTTAAGACGTTCCTATTGTAACATGTTTTTAGCTAAAATGCAAGCATTTTCATGATTTTATTGTTGCACCAATGATTCCTGCATCATTTCCAAGCATTGCCAATTTTAAATTTGGTATACTATCTTTATTAAAAATTTGTTCTTTCTTTCCAAACTCTTCTACTAATTTATCGTATAGAATATCTTCAAAATATACAAAACTCCCCCCTAAGCAAATAGATTGTGGTTCAAAAATGTCTGTAATATTGCTCAGCCCTATCACCAAGTCTTCTATATAATTATTTATTTTTTGTACTATCTTTTCTTCCTTTTGTCTTTCTCTAATGATTTCTAATAATTCTTGTGCTTTTGTTTCTTCTGGTACTTGTAATATTTGTACGAATGCTTCCTTTAACCTTTTTATAGAACAGTAAGTTTCAAAACAGCCTCGTTTTCCACATTTGCAAGGTTCTCCATTTTTTTGAATTACCATATGTCCTAATTCAAATCCTGAATTTCTTTTTGGAGTTAACAGCTTATCTCCCATAAATACTGCACTTCCTATTCCTGTTCCTAAACAAATAAATACACTGTCTGCGTCTTCTCTTATTGCTCCATACTTTTTTTCTGCCAAACCTGCACTTTTTGCATCATTAAAAAGTTGAACAGGTAAATCACAAATTTTATGAATTATTTGTGTAATATCTAATTCTTGAATTTCTAAATTCATTAAAGAAGTTATTTTTCCTTCTCTTGGTTCTCCTGGACTTGCTATACCTATCAATTCTATAGGATATTTATCAATATATTCTTTGATGCCTCTTACTATGTACTCTTGAATGAACTGCTCTAATATATCTTTTTCTTTTCTATTTAAGTCTGTTTCTTTCTTTTCTAATATAGTGCCATTTTCTTTCACAACTCCTATAGCAATATGGCTTCCACCTAAGTCTATTCCTATTCTCATTTTCTTTCTCCTTTATCAAAAAGTTCTTTCTGTTACCTCATTTACTTTATTATTATCTTACACCTTTTTTCGATTTATTTCTACCTTTTTTACGATTTCTTAATATTGTGTTATAACTCTTTTAATATAAAAAACTCCTTATGATACTTTATCATAAGGATGTTTTGTCTATATTTTTCCATTGCTTTTTAAATGCAAAATCCTGGTGCCACACCACAAGTAGCATCTGCATCATATCGGAGAACCGTTCCTCCATTGGCTATGCGGTTAAAAGATTTGTTACCGCTGTAACTAGGAGTACGAAGCCACCACCAAGTTCCTTCTATTTTCGTCTCATTTGCCTTTTTAGATAGATTTGTATTTCCTAAGTTATATGTTGCATTTATTCCTTTATAGTATTGATATTGAGACCCTTCTGATGTTATCCCATATCCATATGCTCCACTTTTATATCCATTATTCCATATTTCGCTACAGCTTAATAACCATAGGAAGTCATTACATATATTTGTACTTGCCACATTATATGTTGGAATATACCTTTTCTTCACTTGTTTAATATACGCCTTATTACTTAAGTTTGTTCCTAGCCCTCCTATTGCACTTCCATTCCCATTTAACTCACTTCTCATTTTAGTTGAAGCCCATCCTCCAGAGTTTGTATTACTTGAATTCATTTTCATGGTATTTGTTCCTGTCATAAATTCTATAAAATCAAATGTAATACTTGCCTTACTATGATTTCCTCCATAGACCGAAGTATTAACTAAATCATCATGTTTAAAGCCTAGCACTCTTACCCTTTTCTCCTCTATTCCATATTTCACTTTATAAATTCCTCCAACTTTTATCGTTTTACTTGCTCCATCTATAGTTACTGTTGCCTGTGTCGAACTATTGGTAATACTATTATCATTTGCTATCTCTTTTGCCATTTCATTTATTTCATTCCACATTATTGTATTTTCATCCATTACTGTTATACTACAT
>JAAWKZ010000018.1 GCA_022797635.1 Clostridia bacterium | reverse complement strand
CCTGCTAGAATCAAGAGTACTACTATAGTTATAACCAAAGCAACCAGAGTAATACCAGTTGTAGCATTTTTCATGCATACGCCTGATTTACTCTGGTTACTTATCCATTTATTCTCTCTATTATTTTTTATAAAATTACTTGTGTGTGTGTGTGTGTGTGTGTACAGCCTCAACGTTTTTAGCGTCTATTCTCTTCATTTCATTTTTCTCCATTTTTCCTTTATATCTTTTTATTTTTTCTCCTCTATTCTAAAATCTTTTGCATTTACACTATCTGCCCCACTAATAGTAGCATTTAATTGTTTCGTTTCTCCTGCCTGCATATTAGGTAGTATTGCATTTACCTCGTCTATTACTTGATTATTCTCGCCTAATATGCTAAGTCTAACTATTTCACTTGCATATTTTGTACTTGCTGTGTTCTTTACGGTTGCTAATAATACACTTCTTCCATTTTCATACGTAAATTGTATATTACTGATTTCTATACTTTTATATTTCTTGTTTTTGTTAAATTCTTCGCTTTTGTTTAGTTTTGTTCCATTCTCTAAATTAGTTGTATATTTTTCTATATTTTGCTCCACTTGTGTATTTATTTTTCCTGTATCTTCATCTCCTTTTTTTCTAATTCCATTTACAATTAGTAAAATAAGTAATGCAGCAATTACAACTCCTACTCCTATTAAAATTACTTTTCTTTCTTGTTTTGTCATTTTTCTTTTTATCATTTATTACATAGATGGAATAAATGATGTCCTCCTTTTCTTTTTAAATTTCTTTTGTACTATTTTTAGCATTTTTTCTACTTTTATACATTTAGATATTATTTTTTTATATTTTAGTGTCCATTTATTTCCTTCATATATATCTAAAGTTATTATCATTATTGTACAAATAAATTTTTATAAAGTCAATAACATTTTGTTATATTTTATACTATCGATTATTTTTTTGACATCCTATAGTGTTTGTTTTTAGAGACAAAGCGCGTGAAGATATTTGTCTACATTGACTTTTACGTCTTTTTGTTGTATAATAGTTATATGTTCAATAGAACTTGCTAAGTTTCTATTTGTTCTAGTTGGACAAATAATCTTTAAGGGGAAAAAAATATGGCAAACAAAAAGACCGCAGACATCAAGATTACCTTCGTAAACGAGGGGGCTACCGACAGCTTTACTGATACCCTGGCAAGACAGTTTCCCAACTGCACTTTCCAGAAAAGAGGAGGGGACATCCTCATCTGGGCATCTAAAAAGACTTTGACCAAAATCCGGTCACTGTCTGAGGAAGCACGCTTCGGTAAGCGGGCCATCAGTATCTACACTGCCTGTTAAAACAGGCTGATTGTTATTCATCATTGTTTATTTTTCTCACAAAGGAGGCGACGTTTTTTCGAAAACGTCGCCCCTTCTTTTTATATTTATCAAATTTCATGTTTCTTTTTCTATTTTCTTTGTAATTATTTTTAATGCTTTTTGTCTCTCTAATGTAACAACATGTCCGCAGCCTAAGCATTTTAATTTAAAATCTACTCCTACTCTGGTTAATTCCCATAATTTACTTCCACAAGGATGTTGTTTTTTTGTTCTTACTACATCTCCTATGTTATACTCCATAAAAGAATTCACCTCTCTTTTCTCTAATACAAAGTTAGCAATTATAATATATTTTGAATTCTTTTTTCAATACTTTTTTTTCCTAATACTTGCATAATTTCATATAAATCTGGTGTTTGTTGTCTACCTGTTAAGCTCACTCTTAATACAGTACTGATATCACCTACATGTCCTGGCCATTTTTCGGGATTCTGCTTAAACTCTTTTACCTCTCTTGCATATCCTAATTCTTCTGACAAATCTTTCATTTTATTAAACCAAGTTTGTTTATCATCCTTGATATTAAAATATTTTTCTAAATATGTTGCTAATATTTTCTTGATTTCTTCTTTATCATTAACCTTTCCATATTCCAATTCACTAGTATCACTTAAGAATTTGTCATCATACATATAAGAAATAGCATCTTTTACTTCAGACCATTTAGCAATATCTTTTCTAGGCTTGCTATTGCCTCTTTCTATTCCAAAAATCTTTAATGCATATTCTTTATCTTGTAATAAATCCTCTAGTTCTTTATCATATCTTTTTGACCATTCTAATACTTCCTCATAAATGTCTTCTTTAGTATATTTAGAAATAACATTTTTAGAAACATCTAATAGCTTCACAATATCAAAAATAGCTCCGCTTACACTCATTTTGCTAATGTCAAATGTGAATTCTGACATTGGTGCATTTGGATTATTTTTTCTCCACATTTCAAAGTTAGAGTTTCCAATATTCATTAAGTACTCGCATACAGATTGTGCAGGTATTCCTTCTTCATGATAATAGCTAACTGCTGCTTCTGGGTCTTTTCTCTTACTGATTTTTCTCTTCTTGCCATCTTCTTCTTTTAGAATTGGTGCATAATGGCAATATTTGGGTGTTTCAAATTCTAAAGTTTTAAATAGCTCTAAGTGTAATGGTAATGAAGATACCCATTCATCTGAACGAATGACATGTGTTACTCGCATTAAATGATCATCTACTGCATGAGCAAAATGGTAAGTTGGAAGACCATCTGCCTTGATAATAACGATATCTTGATCATTTTCTGGAAAGTCAATATTTCCTTTAATCACATCATGATGTCTAATCTTTTTATCTTCTCTTCCCATAGATTTAAAGCGTACAATATATGGTATTCCTGCTTTTATCTTTTCAGCAGCTTCTTCTACTGATAAATTACGATAAGTTGCCCAAACTCCGTAATATCCTGTTCTTAATTTTGCCGCCTCTTGCTTTTTTCTCATTTCTTCTAATTCTTCTGGAGTTGCAAAACATGGATATGCTCTACCTTGTTCAATTAGCCATTTAGCATATGCCCTATAAATTTCTCCTCTGTTGCTTTGTTTATATGGTCCATATTCTCCCTTTTCTTCTGTTTCACTTGTAGCTCCCTCATCAAACTCAATACCAAAATCTTTAATCGCATTTACAATTTGCGCCACACCATTTTCTATTTCTCTTTTTTGGTCAGTATCTTCTATTCTTAGTAAGAATACTCCTTTCGTTTGATTTGTAAGCTGTCTATTAATTACACATTGCATTAAACCTCCTACATGAACAAACCCTGTAGGACTTGGTGCAAACCTTGTTACAATAGCTCCTTCTGGTAAATTTCTTGGTGCATATTTTTCCTCATAATAGGAAATTGGTTTTACATTTGGAAAAATTAAATTCGCTAAATCTTTATAATCCATATTTTCTAACTCCTTCTCGTCAAAACTCTTTTTTCACTTTCCTAGAACTAAAAAAGTAACGTACTCTTTTATACGTTACTATTTTACACTATTTTTGATTAATATTCAATGGGTTGGCTCTTAATCATTTGAATTAATTCTGGCATTGCCATTTCTTCACTTGCAAATCTTCTGAACATTTCTACATCATTTGATGTAATGGCCATACCTTCGATTGCTAAGTCATTTTGAATATTCTCTATATTAAAATTAAATGTTTCTTCATTATACATATTTGCTACCTCCAAAACCTTCTTTTTCTTTTGCCCAACACTATAACTATTATATCACAAATTAGGCGAAAAATCAAGTTTTCGAGATTTCTTACACAGTCCATGTAATTCCGTTACGCTTCATTGCATCAGCCATCTGTACATCGCTTTGCTCCAACGGTTAGTTGAAGTACTTACTAATTTCTTCCAACTGTTCAAATCCTACTTGTCTAAACACTTCATAAGCTACAATTGCTACTGAATTAGATAAGTTAAGAGAACGCAAATGCTCCTTCATAGGAATTCTAATGGTATTTTCAATATATTTTTTGAGTAAATCTTCTGGTAGCCCTTTAGTTTCTTTTCCAAATAGTAAAAAGATTTCTTCTGATTTTGTGTAATCCATATCTGAATAGCATTGTTGCCCCTTTGTTGTAGAAAAATACATGGCATTTTCTTCTGGTGGATATTTTGCTAAAAATTCTTGTAAGTTTTCATGCACTTCAATAGTTAGCTTATCCCAATAATCTAATCCTGCTCTTTTTAAGTATTTATCTGATATTTCAAATCCTAATGGTTTTACTAAATGTAGTTTTGCTCCAATTGCTGCACAAGTTCTTGCAATATTCCCTGTATTTTGTGGTATTTCTGGTTCTACCATTACAATATTTAATTTCATCTTTTATATCCCTTCTAACAACCATTTGAAAGGCGATTTATCTTCTCGCTCTCTTCCTTCTTGATTTGTGTACTGCTTATTAGAAAATATGATATCCATGACGCTATCTGGATAATATTTATCTAAAAATCTATCTAAGCTAGTATCTGCCGATATATTTTGCATTCTTTCATATTGTCTATACCCTGCAAGCATAGAAATTACAATATTGAACATCATAAAAACAAAAAAGAGAGTTGTTGCTATTTTGGCTGTTTTGTTCATATTTGTTAAACTATCTAATTTTGTACTAAGTGGATACATCCATTTGATAAATATAATCCCACCTAATCCCCAATAAATGCAGTGTAGCAATCCTGTTCTTCCATTTACATTAAACTTCAGTCCGCTATATTCCCATGAAACAGTGCCAAACAAGCATTCTTGCATGTAAGAAAATAAGTATTCTGTAATTCCTCCTAATATAGCTGTGTAAATAAATATCTTTACAAAGCTTAATTCTTTTGTATTTTCGGTTGTTGCTCCTGTTATTCTTGGAACTAATAAATAAAACAGAACTGCCCCTGCCCCATAAACTGGAATAAAAGGCCCATAAATTACTCCTTGTCTTACTTCAAAGTGTCCTTCTTGTACAATACAGACAATAGTTTCTACAATACAACCTATCACACTAACAAAAGTAAAAATCCAAAAGACTTTGATTAATTCTTTCTTTATACTACTTTTCATAAATTTCCCCATTTTTATTATTTCCTATTATAATATATCACATTTTATCATAATTTGTATTAATTTTTTCTTAAAATTTTCTTATCTGTATGTATTAAAATGCTACAGGTAAGAAATTTTAAAGTTTTGCTTTTAAATTTTGTTAGTTTGTACTTATGATGTAATTGTTGTAGAAGTCTTTCCTGTTCCTACTACACTTTCTTGTAGTGAACGCCAAGTATTACATCCTATGATTCCATCAACAGCTAATCCTACGCTTCTTTGATATGCCACTACTGCACGATAAGTCTGTGGTCCAAATACACCATCTAACCCTCCTGTTGTATATCCCAATGTGTTTAAATTATCTTGTGCAATACATACATAAGCGCCTCTACTTCCTTGTCTAATTAATGGAAATCCGCCTGCACTGCATGCTGGTGTTCCTCTTCTTTTGTCAAAGTGTACCCATGTTGGCGTAAGCGATGCTGGTTCTACATAACTCCATACTCCTGAAGAAATAGCAGAATTTCTTAATCGATTTCGATTGCTATTGCTCATTCTTTGTCCCACATCAAATGCTGTTCCTGCATAGTGCTGTGATTGGTTTC
Organism: Clostridia bacterium; assembly: GCA_022797635.1. GTDB lineage: Bacteria > Bacillota > Clostridia > TANB77 > CAG-508 > CAG-273. The sequence continues at coordinate 14,316 of JAAWKZ010000018.1, read as the reverse complement.
CATGACCACCTTCATAAGGTCTTTTGAAGGCAAATCCTACATCAATTGGCGCTCCAAATATATATCTTTGACTATTCCAGGCTTGCATGACTCTTTTTTCTGTCCATAATACATTACTTTGACTAGAACCTCTAAATTCATTGACAGTTAGTGTTCTTCCTGTATTATATGGCATTGCTTCTGACAATCCTCTATAATACGTTTCCATACGGTTTGTGTCGTTATTATATACTAATATTCTTGCCATTTTTTGCTCCTTTCTCTTTTAGTATTATATGTATATTTTTTTAAATGTTGAGAAAGAAACTATTTTCTTAATTTTAGTATAACTAAACAAATAACTCTACTTCGCATTCTGTAATACTTCCTGAGCTTCACTTCTACATACGGAATTCTTCTACTTTCCATAGGTTCTGAAAATATATCTAGATATCTTCTTAATTCGTCTTTCATTTTTAAAACGGTTCCGTCACAATTAAAAGAAGAAAGATTTTACCCCAAATTTTGATTTCCCATTTTGCTTTTCTAATTATGTATGAAAAATACACCTACCATTTTTGATAGATGTATTTTTTTATACTTCTCTTAATTTTAAAATTAGTCTTTGTTTTCCATAATTAGTACAGGTAATTAAAGTAAGTTCTCTTTTGCCATTTGTTAATTGGCTTGTACAAGATGTATCAGTTGGCTCCACTACACGTTTGTCATATACTTTATATTTTATTTTCTGCCCTGATAAATCAGTTAATTCTGCAATGTCTCCATTTTTTAATTTATGAAGCTTTCCAAACATAATTCCACTTTCGTAATAATGTCCTACAATACAATAATTTCCCACTTCATTTGGTTGTGGTCCCCAATATTTATTAATGGAAACATATAATAAATCTGGCGAAGTCTCTGAAAGTACAGGATATTCAATACCAATTTTTGGTATTTTTAACACCGCTTCTGTTGTATATTTTATTCCATCTTTTGAAGTATATGTAGCTGTATCAATCTTAGGCTTTGTATTTCTTTCACTTGTGTGTTGTTGTTCTTGCTCTTTATTTAAAATAACAACAATAACATCATTATCTGCCTTTTTTACAGTAGTATCTTCTCGGTTATATTCTAACTGTGCTAAAATTTCTTGTGAGACCTGAGCAGTTTTGCTCCTGTCATATTCTGCATATACATAATAGGAAAATAAAAGGCAAACTAAAAATACAGACAAAAAGAACTCAATTTTGTAAATCACTTTTTTTCTTTTTAGTTCTGGCGTAACATATAATTTTTCTGTTGCTAAAATCTGATTCATTTTACTACTCCTTTCTTTCCTAATAGTACAGTTTTTATTATACCATATTGCTATTTGTTTTTAAAGTATCTAATTTAAAAATTTTTTTGAAAATATTACCAAGTAAATTTGACAACCCCTAAAAAAGCTTATATACTTATAAACATACAAAAAGGAGAGTATTATGTCTGTTTTAGAAGAAACCAAATTTTTAATGAAGAAATATCATATAAGTGCTAATAAAAACTTAGGGCAAAACTTTTTAATTGATGATGAAGCTGTCGATACTATCGTATCTTCTGCTCAAATTAATACTAATGACTTAGTCATTGAAATTGGTCCTGGTCTTGGAACTTTAACGGCTAGGCTATTGGAAAGAGCTGGAAAAGTAATTGCGATTGAACTAGATGATAAAATGATAACTATTTTAGAAGAACGTTTCCAATTTTATGATAATTTTGAATTAATCCATCAGGATGTATTAAAAGTAGATTTGAAGCAAAAAATAGAGGAAAATAAAGCTAATACTTCTAGTGTTAAAATAGTAGCAAACCTGCCTTATTACATCACAACTCCTATTATTATGAAATTATTAGAAGAGCATTTACCAATAGAAATTATTACTGTTATGGTACAAAAAGAAGTTGCAGATAGACTAACTGCCATTCCAGGTAAAAAAAATACAGGCGCTATTACTTACTGTGTCTCTTATTATTGTGAAGCTCAAGAAGTCTTATTAGTTCCTAATACTTCTTTTATACCTAGCCCTGAAGTAAATTCGGAGGTAATCCAACTAAAAGTTAGAAAGGAGCCTCCTGTTGTTGTAAAAGATGAAGCTTTCTTCTTTAAGGTAATTCATTCTAGTTTTATGCAAAGAAGAAAAACTTTATTAAATGGTCTTGCCAACAATGGCATTGCTTCTAAAGAAATTTTGAAAAAAATGTTATACAATTTGCAATTAGATGAAAATACACGTGGTGAAACCCTTGATTTAAATGAATTTGCTAAAATTAGTGATTATCTCACTAATCAATAAGAACTTGAAATAAAAACTATGTCACTTTTATTATCTGTGACATTTATTTTCACTATCTACATTTCTAGCCTTAGAAGCATATACTATTTTATATTAATAATATCTGAGAAAGAAGGGAAAGTATGAAAATAGGATTATGCTTGGCTCGGTGGGGGCATAAAAGGTGCTGCACACATAGGCGCTTTAAAAGCATTTGAAGAAGCAAATATACATTTTGATTATATTTCTGGAGCTTCTTCTGGAAGTATTGTAGCAGCATTATATGCAAGTGGATACACTGCTGATGAAATATACATACTATTTAAAAAGTATGCTCAGAAAATAAAATATGTGGAATGGAAAAATATCATAAAACTAATTATGGGACTCATTTTCAAAAGACAAATTGTAATTGATGGTTTAAATAGTGGAAAGGTAATAGAAAAAATCATTGAAAAGGCTTGTTTAGAAAGAAATATTTACAATATAAAGGAGATACCCAAAAATCTCATTATTTCCAGTGTATATTTAGATGATGGCACTGTATATCTTTTTTCTTCTATGGTAAAAAAAGAAACAAGGCAAAATTATTCTAACAAAGTAAAGTACATATATGATGCCCCTATTGCCAAAGCAGTAAGAGCTAGTTGTAGTTTTCCACGGTGTTTTTTCACCATGTACTTACCAAAATTTAAAATTAGTAGATGGAGGTATTAGAGAAAATGTACCTTGGAAAGAATTAAAAGAAAATGGAGTGGATAAAGTCATTAGTATTGTTTTTCCTAAAAAATTAAAATGTAAAGAAAACAAAAATATTATTGATGTCATTAATGGCTCCATTGAATTAATTGGGCAAGAACTTTCCAATTACGAATTAGAAGGAGCAGATTACTTATTAAAAATCAATACAATGAATACACCACTTTTAGATACTAGCAAAATGGACTATTTCTATCAAAGAGGATATGAAGAAACCAAGAAAAAGATAAAGGAAATTACTGCAATCTCTTAAGACATAAAAAATATATCACTTTACTAATTGTGATATATTTTTTTATGCTTGGTGTTACTCTTCTAATCCGAAACTAACACCTAATGCATTATTAATTCGGTTAATAATTTTTTCGTCATCAATATGCCCTATTTTTTCTTTTAAGCGACTTTTATCTATGGTTCTAATTTGCTCTGTCAACACTACTGATTCAGCCTTTAATCCACTTTGTTCTGGTTCTATTTCTATATGAGTAGGTAGTTTTGTTTTGCCTGTTTGTGAAGTAATTGCTGCTGCAATTACAGTTGGGCTATGTTTATTTCCTACATCATTTTGAATAATAAGTACTGGTCTTACCCCACCTTGTTCAGAACCAACTACAGGGCTTAAATCTGCATAAAACATATCTCCTCTTTTTACTATCATTTTTCTTCACTCCTAATATTTGTGTATTTAAGGTTTTTATATTGATATATTTTAATATTAGTTTGAAATAAATATAGTTTAAAAAGAGGCTTCCTTTTTAATACTGTGCTATATTATTTTCTTGGAGGCGAAATGCTAATACTTCCTCTTTTTTTAGACTATTCATCTTTATCTCATTATATAATATGTAAACTAGATTTTTTTGGTTCTTATCTTGTACTATTAATTTTTGAATATTTCCTGTGATTCTATCAATGATTAACTTTTTGCTTGCTACATATGGTGTTCCTTGAGAAAGTCCTACTTCCATAATAATTTGATTATTCTCTTCATATAATTTTGTTTTTTCTCCACTGGATTTTGCATTTCTATAATCTTCTATGAAAGAATGAAGCCATATATAATTATCTGTTAAGTAAGGATAGTTTTCGTATATTGTTGTTAAGTTCAATTTAGAATTATGAATTTTAAGTTTGTTTCCATCATAAATAGTTTCTAATCCCTGAATATTGCTTGGCTCTTTTACTGTTTGTTTTTCTATATTAGGACTCACATACTTTTGAGTTAAAAGATATTTCGTTTTGTTTTTATTACTTTCTATGGATACTTCTACTTCTGTTTCATATGAACTAATATTTAAAATATATTCCTCTACTTCTTGTAGAGTTTTGTTATTTAAATTATTTCCAATATTCAAATTTTTATTAGTATTTTTCATAAAAAAAGCAAAAATAATTGCAATAATAATTAAAATCGCTACACTAGTTATGATAATAACTTTCTTATTTAATTTCATAATTACCTCATTTCTTCTCCTTTTAGTCAAATAAAAAGAGAATATTTCTATTCTCTTTTATCTATATTCATAAACTTTTAAAGTATTCAGTTAAACATTCAATTAGTTCTTCCTTGGCTTCTATCATATTGATTTTTTGTCTTATGCTACTCGCTTCTCTTAAACCTTTTAAATAATATGTCATATGCTTTCTCATTTCTTTTATTCCTGTACTTTCTCCTAGTTCTTGTACTTGCCATTCGATGTGTTCTAATAGCAATTGTAATCGTTGTTGATTGTCAATTTCTTGTATAGCATTTTGCGGATTTTTTAAATATTCTTTTATTTGCTTAAAAATCCAAGGATTTCCAATAGATGCTCTTCCTATCATGATTCCGTCTACGCCTGTCTTCTCAAACATCTTTAAGGCATCTTCTGGAGTTTTTATATCACCATTTCCAATTACTGGAATAGAAACTGCTTCTTTTACTTTTTTAATCATTTCCCAGTCTGCTGTCCCTGTGTAAAATTCATCTCTAGTTCTTCCATGAATTGTAATAGCCTTTACTCCTGATTTTTCTGCCATTTTAGCAAATTCAATACAATTAATGTGGTCTTTATCCCATCCTTTTCTGATTTTTATAGTAACAGGAACTGTCGCATTTTGCACAACTGATTGTATGACTTCTTGTGCTAATTCTGGGTTAAGCATCAATTTACTACCATCACCATTTTTGACCACTTTTGGTGCTGGGCATCCCATATTAATGTCTACAATATCTGCAATCTTACTAATTTCCTTAGCACTATATGCCATTGCTTCTATATCATTTCCAAAAATTTGCACTGCTATTGGCCTTGTTTCATTTTTCATATTTAATAACTGATTTGTTTTTTTATCTTGATAAAGCAAACCTTTGCCACTAACCATTTCTGTATACACTAACCCTGGATCAAATTTTTCACAGACACGGCGAAATGGCAGGTTTGTAATTCCCGCCATTGGTGCTAGCAAAATATTATTTTTCAATATGACATTTCCTATTTTTAATGGTTTTAAGTACATTTATTACTCCTATTTTTATACTTTTATAAAATCGAGAAATCCGCTGATAAGCTATCAGCGGATCCTCTTTTGTTTCTTGCGGTGCTCTTCACATCAAAATGCGCTTGTTTTGGGCTGATACTCTGTTTTAAATAATGACCAGAGCTGTTACTAAAACAGCAAACAGTGTACTCTTGCCCTTACTCATGCCCATTTGCGTAAACGTCTTCCGGCTTCCATGGAATACCTTTGGAATGGCTCTTACAATTTGACGTACCAACCACCCAATGGCATTAATGATTTTCTTTCCGATGTAACCGATAGCATCAAAAATTCCTTTTAATATGGTAGAACCCATATTTTGAGAAATTCTAACGCCCGCCGCGCTGCAAATCAGCATAATGCCTGCAAGAGTGACGACAATAGGCATCAGTACAATCAAAATTACCTGAAGCCATGCCAGGATTGTCACTGGCAGTTCACGCACCATCGTGAATAGAAAGTACAATGCAATCAACATAATTTTATCCTCCAAGTATTTTTTTATTGATAACACTTTGCAGTGTGAAGCAGGGGGATATCTATTCAAAAAGCAAAATTGCTTACTTCATTATATCATATTTTATACTTCTTTTCAAATTACTCTACAAATAGCGTTCTTTGTCTATGTGAACTAATATTTAATAAAATTGCAATTAAAATCAAATTTGTTAATAGTGAACTGCCTCCATAACTTACAAATGGCAGTGGAATTCCTGTAATCGGCAGAAGTCCCATAGTCATACCAATATTCTCCAACATATGAAAAAAGAAAATCCCTGTAATTCCTGCTGCAATGTAAGAGCCTACATCATCTTTTGCAGTCTTTGCTACTTTAATGGACTGTATTAGCAAGGCTACATATAATATAATAATAGCAGCGCCTCCTACAAATCCCATTTCTTCACCTATTACAGCAAAAATAAAGTCTGTTGTTTTTGGATACAAATAGCCTAACTGTGTTTGGTTTCCTTTTAAGATTCCCATTCCAAAAGCCTGCCCTGCACCAATTGCAAGTTTAGACTGTATAATATTGTATCCTGCTCCTCTCGGGTCCAAATCTGGATTTAAATAAACATCTATTCTAGATTTTGCATGGTCTGGTAAAATAAAAAAGTATGCTAAAGGCACAATAATTACTACTAATAAAGTAGCTATTAAAATATATCTTTTTCGTATTCCAGCTACAAACAACATAAAGATGAGAGCAACCAAGAAAGCTAGTGCTGTTCCATAATCTGGCTGCTTAATAATAATTACAACTGGAACTGCAACCGTTAGTATTATTAATGCTAGTTTCCATATACGATTTATTTCATCTTTTTCCTTTTTTTGAAGTTTTACCATAACATTCGCTGTAAATAGAATTACTGCTATTTTAGCAAATTCTGCTGGCTGAAAAGAAAAGGGACCAATGGAAAACCAACTAGTGGCGCCATTAATAGGTTCAGTAAATAATACCACTATCAATAAAAGAATACTAATACCATATAGGAATGGCGATATTTTGCAATAAAAATTATAATCTATTATCATTACAAAAATGACAACTGGTATACTAATAACAAACCATAAGGCTTGTTTTTTTAATTCCTCATAATCTAAATTTTGAGTGGCAGAAAATAGTGCTACTAATCCGATTGCAATTAGTAAAAAAGTACATACTAATATTCCCCACTCAATATTTTTTAACATCTTTTTTTTCATTCTTATCCTCACGCATCTAGAAATTTTCTTCTTTGAAAACTTTTCCTATTTTTCATTGTGTTCTGTTTCTGCTTTTTCTATGCGCTTATTATTACTTTTTCTTTGCTAGTTGTTTTACCTTTTCTCCCTCATCCTTTTCTACTTTTGTTTTGCTTTCTTTCTCCTTTTCAACCTTTTGAGTTTCCTTTACTTTTTTCTCCGTCTTTTCTTTTCTCTCTGATTCTTTCTTTTCTACTTTTTTCTTTGCTGTTTTTTCTTTTTGTTCTACTTCACTTTCTTTTTGACTAGTTTCTTGTTCACTTGCCTTCTTTTTCTCTACTTTTTCCTCGTCTACGTTTTCAACAAGCTTCGAATTATCTTTTTCTTTCTTTTCTTCTACACTTTTTAGCTCTGTATTATTTATTTTACGTACTTCATTTTTAATAGTAGTAATAGGAATATTCGCATAAAGTGCTGGAGCTCCAACTGTTCCATCTTCACTAGCTTTATTGGTTAAGCGAACATCAATTGCTTTTTCGTCAACTTCAATATATTTTTTGATAACTTCAATAATTTCTTGTTTCATTAATTCTAAGAAGTCAGCTGATACATTAGCTCTATCTTGCATTAATACCAAATGTAATCTTTCCTTTGCTGTATCTGAACTTTCTTTTGTGCTTTCCTTTTTCCCAATGTTCTTAAAGAACTTGATTATATTCTCAAACATATTTGTCCTCCAACTGTCTATTTTCTTATGATATTAAAGTACAAGCACCATTTTAGTGAACAAAGAAATGCTTTATCTTTGCAAAAAAACCTTTATCTTCTCCTGGAATTGTAATTTCAACATTTTCTCCTAAAATTCTTTGTGCAATTTCTATGTAAGCTTTTCCTGAAGGTGCTTTATGGTTTGTTACCACAGGTTCTCCTTTATTAGTTTGTGTAATGATATATTCATCATCTGGTACAACACCAATTAAATCAATGGATAATAAATCGACAATGTCGTCAACTTCCATCATCTCACCCTTTTTGACCATATTTGGTCTTAAACGGTTAATCACTAATTGTGGATTTTTAATTTCTGATGCTTCAAGTAATCCAATAATTCTATCTGCATCACGAATTGCAGAAATCTCTGCTGTTGTTACGACGATAGCTCTGTCTGCACCAGCAATTGCATTTTTAAATCCTTGTTCAATTCCTGCTGGACAGTCAATGATAATATAATCAAAATCTTCTTTTAATTTTTCAACTAATTCTCTCATTTGTTCTTCATTTACTGCACTTTTATCTCTTGTTTGGGCTGCTGGAAGTAAGAATAGCTCTTCAAAACGTTTATCTTTGATTAAAGCTTGTCTTAATTTGCATTTCTCTTCTACTACATCAACAATATCATATACAATTCTATTTTCTAATCCCATAACAACATCAAGGTTTCTAAGTCCAATATCAGTATCTACTAATACTACTTTTTTGCCTCTTAGCGCTAGGGATGAACCTACATTTGCTGTTGTTGTTGTTTTTCCTACTCCACCTTTTCCTGATGTAACTACAATAACTTCTCCCATTTTTTTCCTCCTTAATTTGGGCAACTTTTTATTCTCATTTTCTTGGAAAAAATAAAAATGCATTTTCTAACGTATATTATTATACTAAAAAAAACGGAAAAAATCAATGTCCCATGTTGTATTTGTTGAAAAAGTTGGAAATTATAAAAAATTTTATTTATGTGAATTGAAAATATATCTTTTATATTACATAGGAAAAACCCAGAAAATTTCTGGGTTTTTAAATAGTTTACTTTATAATCCAAATCTTGCTTTATCTATTTCATAATTTAATTTCATTTCTGCTTTTGTTAATGCTCTATTATAAATTTGTAAGCTATATAATTGGATATTTGCATATGGGTGATTTATATTACTTCCACCAAATGCTCTTCCAATATCTACTGTATTACTTGACCATTTATTAGACATAGTGGCTTGGCTTTCGGCAATTATTTGATTATTACAGTAAATTCTATTATATCCCTCTTTATTTTGTCCCATGTAAGTCATAATTACATTTTTAGTTTTTTCTTTTTCTACCATATTTGGCTCTCCATATACCCAAGTATTTGGCACAGAGTAATTCATTGCATAAGTATTGGCATTTGCTATGTTTGCTCCATATTGGCTACCATAGCCAAAATAAATTTTTCCTTCACTATCTGTATTAGAACTCACTACTGCTGGTGCTTTATTTTCTGGCATAGATAGCACTTTATAAGTTGCACAAATTGTAATGTCCTTATATTCTGATAAGTCTAGTCCTTGGATTGTTGCGAAATCATCTATTCCATCAAATACCAAACTATTTTCCTTCCAGCCGCTAGTCGTTTCTCCTGTAAAGTTAGATAGTGTTGCATCATGATTATTATTACTTAAGTCTTTCCATGTTCCAGTGTTATTATCATGTGTAGTTCCTACATTGTTGATAGCGTCAAATCTTGCTATTAGTCCATTAGATGCGTAATCATTTTCATTTAGTGTTATTCCATATCTTTCTTTATCTAGAGTATAATTCGTTATTCTTTCTTCTTCTGTTAAAACACGATTATAAATACGAATTGCTTGTAACTTAAATCTTTTATTTTTATTATGTGTACTGTCTTTTCCTTTGCCAACTGTTAATGTAGTTGCTGCTGTATTGATATTTTGGAAAGCTACATTTTCTTTTCCTTGTAAATTTGTGTAGTAATTAGTTGTATGATTTGTACTATCATAAGTAATGGTCGTAATATAAGTTCTTCCTTTCTCTAAGGCTTTATCAGAAATTCCTTCATTTGCTTGGTTGCCATAATTGTTTATATTTACTCCGTTATTGTAGTAAATAACGTCATTTAGGCTACCTGCATTTTCCATTCCTAATCCAAGTAAATTTTCTACACCTTCCTCTTCTAAAGAGCATACTATTTCTATAGTTCTTGAGAAATTACCTAAAGATATGGTGTTTTCTGTTTCAAAATAGTTTGTTTCTGGAGTGACAAAATCATATGCACTGTCGTTCCATGTAACATCTTCTGATCCCTGATGTTTTAAATCATTTCCATTTCCACTAATGTCTTTCCATACTTTTGTATTATTACTATGTCCACTTCCTATATTGTTAATAGCATCATAAAATGCTGTTAGCCCATCTGTTATATAACCTTTTGTGTCAGCTTCTTCATGATATAAGCTAACCTGATTAACTTGTCCAATTCCTTGAGAATAAATCTCTTTGATTTTTAGTAAAGTTCTTAATTGATTTTTTCGATTAGTACTACTAACGGCAAAAACCCCACCTAATATAAAAATTAAACTAAAAACGGTAGCAATTGCAAATACTGCAACTGACCCTCTTTCTCGTTTGATTAATTTTTCTTTTGACATATTTTAACTCCTCTTATGATATATTATATCCATTTTCCTTTTTCGTTAATCTTTCTCTAATATTCCTGTGATTATCATAAACAAAAAATTAATTTCTGTCAATTGATTTTATCCAATTTATTCTTTCTTCATGTAATTTTTCTCCAAAGGCTTTTCCTGCTAAATTAGGGTATTTCTGTTGCATTTTTTCTCCTGATATTTGCTTTAAGCATTCTTCTCCCAATTTAGCAAATTCAATTTGGTGGAAAGTGGTTTGTAAATCCTGTCTATTACGGTTCTTATCACAAGCAACTACTATTTTTAGTCCCTCTAAGCCTAACATTGATTTTGCTATATTTTCTATTAATTCTACTTGTTTCTTAGGCGTCATTTGTTCAAATATGCCACCTTTCATATGCCATTTTGCTGCTGTTTTACCACATTTTATCCAAAAATTTGGTACTCCTATTCTATTTCCCAACCTTTGTACTAATTTTATTCCTTTTTCGTCATGCCCATAATGGTGTGGTAGCATATCTTTTGGTGTTATTCCTTTTCCAATGTCATGCACTAAACAACTAAAACGAATAGCTAAATTGTCAGTTAGTTTGGAGGAATTATCTACTACTATCATAGTATGGTTATAGCTATCACCTTCTGGATGATATTTTTCTGGTTGTGCTTGTCCTATTAAGTCTGCAATTTCTGGGAAATGCACTTCTAATACATTAGCTTGTTTTAAGGTTTCAAAAAATAGGGATGGTTTTGAACTTGAAATAGCTTTTCTAAATTCTGTAAATACTCTTTCCTTAGAAAGTGTTGGTAGTTCAGATTTTAATTTTTGCATTGCTTCTAGAGTTTCTGTGTCTATGTTAAAACCATTATCTAATGTTGCCATAAATCTTGCTACTCTATAAACTCGTAATGGGTCTTCGGTAAAAGCATCTGTTGTTTTCCTTAAAACTCTTTTTTTAATATCTTCTCTTCCCTGAAATGGATCTATAATTTCTCCTGTTAGAATATCTTGTGCAATACTATTTATCGTTAAATCTCTTCTTGCTAAGTCCTCTTCTATGTTAATTTCTGGACTAGTTAGAAATTCAAATTCTTTATGCCCTTTCCCTATTTTTCTTTCTTTTCTAGCTAAAGCAATTTCCGTTTGATTTAAAATAAAAACAGGAAAATCTTTTCCTTGTATTTTTGCCTCTGGAAAAAGAGTTTGAAATTTTCCCTTTGTTAGTCCTGTTACGCAATAGTCTTTATCTGTTACTGGCAAGTTTAATAGGCGGTCTCTAATAGCGCCACCTACTAAGTATAAAGTTCCACCTGCTTGTTTTATTTTTTGAGCAACTTCCTGCATAGATTATTTCCCTTCTATAAAATCTAAAATTTGGTTTTTATCTACAATTCCTACTATCCTATCTTTTTCTTCCCCATTTTGAATAAGCAATAGTGTTGGAATGGACTTGACTTGATATTCTAGTGCTATGTCTTCTGTATTATCTATATCTATTTTTACAAATTTTACATTTTCATTTTCCTTTGCTGTTTCTTCTACTATTGGAAATAATTTTTTGCAAGGTCCACACCATGTTGCATAAAAATCTATTATTACTGGCTTTTCACTTTTTATTACTTCTTCTTCAAAATTTCTACTTGTAACTTCTATTACTTTTTCTTCCGTTTTTGCAGTCTTTTGCTTATCATTTCCTTCTATTTCAGTTTCATTTTGTCTATTAAGAAAAGTATTAATTGCTGTCAAAGCTAATACAAATATAACAATTGAAATAACTATTATTATTTTCTTTTTCATAATTTCTCCTTGTTGAATTAATTTTAGTCCTATTTTTATATTGGTATTATATCACTTTTTCTATGTTTTTTAATGATAAAAAATAAAAATGTGAAACTTTTTGATATTTTTATCAATTCTGTTTCACATTTTCATAATTTATAGAAATCATACTACTCATACTCTAAATACATTGAATCCAAGTGAATAGTGTACCTATAACCTCCACCCCCACTTCTATTTCCACACATGAAGAAACCAAAAAACAATTGTCCCTCAGGCACTGAAACAGCAGGTGTAGAATAGAGATTAGGATAATTTATTTTAGTATTATAAGTAGACAGTAATTTATTTGTAACCAAATTAGTAGGCCAAATAGTTCCGCGGATTTTGAACTGTATAATTCGCTTGTTTTGGTGCCATTAGTAACATAGTCGCCTCTCCTCCATAAGATGTTTCAACCCTCACCACATGACATTTCAGAGCTGCCCTTCCAGCAGGAGGATCTGCAAAATAACCAGCCCAACTACCAATGTGGTTACTAGTTTCTATAAATGAACTAGCAATACCAGAACTAGGGTTTGAAGTTTGCTTAGCACCCAAACAAGCTGAAAAAGGCGTTGCGTTTTTGTTAACTCCCTTTTTCGATATATAGAAACGTCCTACTTTTTTCTGCATTTCTAACTTGTTCTCTGCATTGTCGCTTAATACCATATCTATCTGGGTTATACTTTCTATATTTAATCCATCAACTATAATACTTCCTTCTCCATCTACTAATGTAATTTCCTTTTCTTGCTTTGTTCCATTTTCTGGCATTACATACATTTTAATTGAATTGCCATTTATTCCTGAATGTCCATCCATTATATTACTTATGGAGATTTTTAGTCTATCTTTTTCATTTTCTTCTATCCATTCTGTTTTCATGTTTGCTGTTGGCTTTGCATTATCAAACCAAAAGGATTCACTTTTTTCTATTCTTGTATTTCCACTATTGTCCTCTACTAATATCCATAAATAGTATTTCCCTGTTATTCCATTTTTTGTTATTGTTTCTCCACTTTGTGTCACTTCACTAAACGTACTTATTGCTGGTTCTACTGTTGTATCCGTCCATTGATATTTAATACTTTTTATCCTATCTATACTTTCTTTTGTGCTTACTCTTACTTCATGTTCTTTCTTCCAAGTGTCATTGCCATCTGGACTATACTTTATTGATGGTACTAAATCTATCACATTTTCTATTTTAGTTGCTGATAACGCTGCTGTTGCTCTAATTACATATTTTCCATTTCTTGTTACTGTATATGTTTCTATTATTTCATCTTTTCTATTCTCATAATTATATGTTTGTATTACTATTCCATCTTGTAATACTTCTATTTTTTTAATTCCATTTTCTTGTTCTTTTGCTTTTATAACTATGTTTGCACTCTTCTTATTATCTACTATTATTACATTTGTACTCAAGTCTGGAAATACTAACTCCTCTTCTCTTCCTATATACTCTCCTGTCCATGGAATACTTCTATCTAAGATAAAAGCATATCCATCTGAAATAACCACATCGCCTTGCACTTTTGATCCTTGCACTTTCTCTAATATCATTTCATCTAAGTATTCATTATAATTATATTTTAAATCTGTATGCTTTTCTATTTTTGCTTCTGTTAAAACCAGCTCTAACTTTTCTCTTGCCTTTGCTATTGCTGTTTCTTCTTTTGCCTTTGATGCTTGCTTAAATACACTATTATCTCCCATAACGTAAGTAAGTGTAATACCTGCTAGAATTAAAAGAACAACTATTGTTACAACCAAAGCAACCAGAGTAATACCTGTTGTAGCATGTTTGATACATACAACT
>JAAWKZ010000003.1 GCA_022797635.1 Clostridia bacterium | reverse complement strand
ATCTTCAATATATTCTTGCTTTTCTATATATTCAAAATATTCATCTGCATCAAACGTTCCTAATCCATCTATGAAGACTGGTTCTTTTGCTAATTCTAACCTTTCTTGCCAACTTGCTATATCTGCTTTTAGTTGTGCATCTGATGCTTTTTTTAAAATCCCATTATCTAACATAACGTACATGATTGTAATTCCTGCTAATATGAGCAAAACTACAATTGTTACAACCAGTGCTATTAAAGTTATTCCGATTATTTTGATTTTCTTTTACATTCATTACATACTGTTCATTTTCTAATCTCAATAATTCTTCTTTCATTTGCACTCCTTCTTTTCTTCTTACGTATATTCTTTCCCCTTTTTATAGCCTTATTCATTACTTTAGTACATTTATATTCGGACATCTCCGAATATATTTTTATTTTAACAATCTACATCTTAACTTGTCAATAGTTTCTATTTACTTTCCACGATTTTAATAATATCTGCTATATAGTCTCCTATAACAGGAATATTTAACGTAACTATTTTTTGGAGTATGATTAATAAAATGGCTGTTAAAATAGTAAATCCTATTCCAATACCAATTCCTTTTGCCATACCTGACAATAAATTACGAAGTAAAAGTTGCTTTTTATTTCCTAATAATTCTGCTATTTCCAAAATATTATTTTTCGTTAAAATTCGATTAAGCTGTTCTAAATTTTTTAATAGCAACTTTTCCATTTTATTTTTTCGAAACATGAAAAAATCCTCCATTACTTATGTTGGAGGATTTTTCATTTTTTATTCATTATTGTTTATCACGTTGTTTTCTTCTTGTACTTTATTATCAGTTTTTTGCTTTTCCTTTTTCTGTTCTTCTTGCAATTTTTCTAATTTATCAATCAGTTCTTGCAATTTATTCATATCTTTTCCTATCATTTCCCAGTTATTATTTTGATTAGATTTTTTCAAATTTCCATTTGCTTTTACAATTGCTTGAACTAAACCTTCTATTGTATCTGTACTTTCCACTTCAATATCTACTGCATCTTGTGATAATAAATTATCTAAAGCTTCTTTTAAATCATTTCCAATTGCCACTTTATTACCAGATGCTACTACAATTTTCTTTAACATTGGTGTGGAATTTTCTTCATTAATATCTTGTTGATAAATTGTTTCTACATATAGTAATGAACTATTAATTGGAACAATTATCATATTTTTACTAATTTTGGTTCCTACTACATTGAGGCTTGCAATCTCTTTTGAAATTCTTTCATCTTGCTCTAATTGCGTATCAATTTGCATTGGTCCTAATACATTACTATCTGATGGATACTTATATAACGTTAATTTTTTCTCTCCATTTTCGCAAGTACCTATTAAATAAGCTGTTAAATTTTGCTTTTCATATGGAGTATATGGCAATACTAAACCTAGAGTTGGCTTATCACTATTCATTGTTTTTACCATAGTATAATATGGTTTCATTATTGTTCCTGTTTTTGACAAAACCTTACTAGTATTGTGAGTCGCTATCTCCCAAACATCATCTTCACGATATAGTACATCAGTTTGAATATTATGATACCTTTGCATAATTTGTGCTTGTATATTATATAAAAATTCTGGGTATACAAATTGACTACTAATATCTGCCGAAATAACCGCATCTTTATCTACAAATAAATCTGGATACATTTTCTGATAAGCCATAATAATTGGATCAGTTCTATCTGTAATATAAAATTGAATAGTTCCATCATAGGCATCTATTAATACTTTTACTGAATTTCTAATATAGTTTAATTCTAATTTATCTAGAATACTTTCTTCTTGCAAAGTTATTCTTTGTGAATATGGATAATTATTAGAAGTTGTATATCCATCTAATACCCATATTAATTTTCCATCTTTATTTGTTACTAAGTATGGTTCTTCATCATATAAAATATAAGGTAACAAAGTTTTGGCTCTTTCTATAATATTACGATTAATCAATATTTTACTATCTTTATCTACATTTCCTGAGAAGGCAAGTTTTAAATCTCTTTCTTTGATAGCTAAAATAAACCTATCTAAGAAATTCAAACTTAATCCAGCATTTCCGTTATAAGTATTTGTTGCATTTTCTGCTTTCGTAGATTCTGCAATTGGATAATCAAATTCATTCTTATCCTTACTATTTGTTACCACAGTATCATTAGTTTCTAGACCAAAATAAATTCTTGGTTGATTGATAGAAACAATATCCTTTGAATGACTTACATAATCTTTTTGTAAATCTATTAAATTTCCTTTTTCATCTACTGATGTAGCTGATGTAAGAATAACACCATAACCATGTGTATATTCATATGTTTTGTTATTATAGGTTCTTGTTGAACTACTAATTTCTCTTGGAGATAAATACATTAATTGTGGCACTCCATTAACACGATAACTTGCAATTTGAGTTGTACCATATGTATAATATCCTTTGTTGATTTGTAAAGTATTTAAATTCTTTAAAACAGTTTCTTTATCTATCATAGCAATGTTATTAATAGTTTCTTGATTTTGCTCTACTTTTTCTGCTGTTATAGTTTCACTTTCACCCAAATTAATTTCATCAATATTAATACCATAAGCTTGTTTTGTATAATTAATATTTTCTTTAATATACTCTTGTTGTTTATCTAAAGCATTAGAATTAACAAATATCACTTCAAATAGCACTAAAACTAATAACATACCAATTAAATATGTTGGTACTGATGCCAGTGACAAGATAACTCTTTTGGTATTTTGTTTTTTAAAAGCTCTCACAGCAATTAGCACTGCAACAATAATAACAATGCTTAACATGCGGTAGCCCCATAATTTAATAGTAACCTCTGAAATTCCAGCTCCATATAAAGCATAGTTATCAATTTCATTTAAATTAATGAACCTTTGAAGTCCTACATTATGTGTTTCTATAAAGATATATCCCGCTACTAAAAAAGCTATTAAAACAACATTTCTACAAAGTAACTTGATAAGAGAACTCTTCTTTAAAGTCTCTCTGTCAACTCCTTCAAAGAATAAATTGAAAGTAAGTATATAGTAAACCACTGTATAGATAGTTACTCCCACAACAACAAACAATCCATATTGAAGCAAAAATTTAATAAATGGTTGTCCAAAAATGAAATAACTAATATCATACCCTAATACTGGATCAGTCATTTCAAAAGCTGCACTATTCATAAATAGCATTAGTTTTTCCATAATAATGTTTGTAGTAACAAAACTAATAATAATAGAAAGTATAAATGCTATTGACTTATTTGGCATTTTAGGCATTGGCTTTTTTTCTTGCTCAAAAAATGGTAATAGTCCCTTTTTTATACTTCTATTGGTTGCATATATTATAAAGTATAAAAGTACGAAAGTAATTCCAAATGTAGCAAATCGATAAGTCAGATTTTGCCAAAAAATACTCAAATATTCTTGTCCTAATTCTAATGTCTCTAGGTATTCTCCTCTATAAATAATATACAATACAATTATTGCTAATAGTAAAAATGCTAATACTATCCACTTTCTTTTCTTTCCTTTTTTTGGTTGGTTATTTGAATTTTCTTTTGTATTCATTGATTTGTTTTGTTCTTCCAATCTGAATTCTCCTTTCCAACTTAACAAAATTTATTCTCTAAATTAATGCTTTAACAAAATCTTCACTTTCAAATACTTGCATATCATCTATTTGTTCTCCTACACCAACAAATTTTACTGGCATTTTATTTTCTGCTACAATTCCAATCACTACTCCACCTTTTGCTGTCCCATCTAATTTTGTTAAAATCAAGCCATTAATATCTACCGTTTCCTTAAAAGCTTTTACTTGTGAGATAGCATTTTGTCCAGTAGTTGCATCTAATACCATTAACACTTCTTTTGCAGCATTTGGCAATTCCTTATCAATTACTTTTTTAATTTTAATGAGCTCATCCATAAGATATTTTTTATTATGCAATCTTCCTGCTGTATCACAAATTAATACATCTGCTTGTTCTTGCTTTGTAATTTGAATAGCATCATATACAACAGAAGCTGGGTCTGTTCCTTCTTCCTTCTTAACAATTTCGCAATTAGCACGATTAGCCCAAATTTCTAGTTGTTCTACAGCTGCTGCTCTAAAAGTATCTGCTGCCGCTATTACTACTTTTTTTCCGTCTTGTTTTAAACGATTTGCTATTTTTCCAATAGAGGTAGTTTTCCCTACTCCATTTACACCAACTACTAAAATAACAGAAGGATTTGTTTCTAAATGTAAGGAATTATCTACTTCATCTAAGATTTTTTGTATTTCTTCTCTTAATGCATTTTTTACTCCTTCTTCATCTTCTATTTTCTCTTTTTTTATTCTCTCTCTTAAATTGCCAATAATTCTAGTAGACGTTTCTACTCCTACATCTGACATAATCAGTGCTTCTTCTAACTCTTCTAGCAATTCTTCATCTACTTTTCTAAAATTACTAAAAACATTATTCATTTTTTCATCAAATGAACTTTTAGTTTTGCTTAATCCTTGTTTTAACTTATCGAAAAAACCCATTTTCTTCTCCTTCTTTATCTTGCTTGATAGTCTACTTGGTCTTTTTCCCAAGAATTTGGTTGATATACAGTTCCTACAAACCATATTTCATCTGTCTTTTTATCTCTGATCATATACATAAATGGTCTGTCAAACTTAACTTCTTCTGGATCTTCTTCCCTTATCATAGCGTTATCTTTTATCGTAAATATTGTAACAGCTGCTGCTTTTACACCTTCTTCTGAAAAATCAACATCTGCCTTGTGAAGTGCATCACTTACATGAAAATCTGTATCTGTCATATTAGAAAAATTAGCTAAGCTACTGTTAAAGGCATCTGTAATTCCTAAGCTCATGAGGTCCTGTTTTAATTTTAAAGAATAATCAAAAGAAAACTTAGGTATTTTAATTTCTATTCCTGCATTTGCTTGAGATGCTGGTTTTAGCTTCTTAATAACTTGATTCATATCATTCATTTTAATATTTTTGATATAGTCTGATAAATTTTCATTTGGCATGATTGCTATAAATTCCAATTGTATATCGTCATATTGTTTCAAATCCATAGAAATTGCTGTCATATTAGCATCTTTGTAATAAGAAACATCTTCTCTTTTACTTTCTCTTTGCATCATGGTTGCTATCATTTTGCTACCATCTTCTAAATTAAATTCTTCCCCACGGGTTTTCTCAGGAGTAAATGCAGTTTGCCATTCCATATCAATTGCTAATGCATTAATCAAAAGAATTCTATTCATTCGCATTTGATTATCTTGTAACATATTTTTAATAATACCCATTGTCTTATTTTCAATCCACTGGTTGACATTTTGAGCATTTTCAAAAGTATCATAATTAACTTCAGCATTATATTTTTGTATCAATGTATTTTGATAACTTTCCTTCATATATTGTTTATAATCATCTCTAATGTAGATAGTATTTGCTAAAGATATTACATTATCTTTAGTGGAATATTTCGTTAGTTGCATTTCTCCAATTACATTATCTATTTGCTTTTTTGTATTACCACTTGCTCCTTCATTTAGCATATTCAAAGCATATTTAATAGATAGTGGGCTATATATCATATTTTGCTTTTGATTTTCTAATTTCAAAAAATCAATTGGAAATTCTGAAATTTCTCGTGTTATTTGAACTGGTATATCTGTATTCTCCACATCATTATTTTGAATTGTATTATTATTGACAATTGGTTGATTAGGTTCTTTATTAGAACCTCCTAAGATGACAATTGCCATAATAACTAATATAACAACAAATACGATTACTGCTGTAATAATAATAGCAGATAATTTAATTTCTTTTTTCTTTGGCTCTTCTTCAAACAACATATTTATTTTCTCCTTTGTTTATAAATTTTCCTTATTATATCATACTTTTGTATATTGTAAAAGGGGTTAAGATGTTTTTAAGAAATATGTTGAAACGACTAAAAGGCCACCAAACTTTGGTGGCCTTCTAGTGTAAAACTTAAATTTACTACATCATTTCCTTAAAATAATGGCTCCATATGGCATAAGCCTTTCTCGTCCAATCTCTCCAACGCTGAAAATAACCTCTGCATTTTGATACTCTTTTGGAAGATGCAGATTGGTTTCATGATGCGTTCTGCTTGCAACTACAAGAAGAGATGTCCCCTCAGAAATTCTCTCATATACAAAGTGCTCTTTGGAAATCTCCTTTATCTTACACTCTGCTGTTTTCAAGAACTCACATTTTGACCTTGCTGCTAACATCTCCCTAAAATAGGATAGTAGGTCTTGGTCCTCTTTTCCCCACGGAAACGGAGCTCTATTGGCTAAGTTGTGAATTCCTTGCAGCCCCACTTCGTCTCCATAAAAAATCGAGAAAATCCCAGGAAGAAATGCAAGTGCAACTAAATAACTTTTCAGTTTTTCCTTGCCAAATTCATATTCCTCCTTTGTCAGGCTATGGTTTTTAATAAAGTCTGATGCATTACCATAATCCAAGTCCCAACTATGGCCTTTTCTTGGATTAAACGAATTAGTTGCAAATAGCTCAATTGCCCGTGAAATATCATGCGTAGAAGTAAAATTCATCATGGTATCAATGGTATCTTTAGGGTACTCTGTGAAAATTTCGTTTAGCGTATTGCTCAGGTCTTGCATATTTTGATAATTGTAGTACCCAATTAGTGGACTAATCAAATGGTAGTTCATGATAGAATGCATGCCTTTTCCAGACTTAAGGAATCCTCGGTTTCTCCTCATTGGATTATCCCATTGTTCTCCAAAAAGGAAACCGTCTAGCTTATTTCTTCTCACTGCCAAAAGGATTCTCTCAATCATCAAATCTGAGAGTTCATCAGCAACATCCAATCTAATTCCGTCAATACCACATTCAAACCACTGGTCAATGACACCGCCTACCCCTGTAACATACTCTATCCACTCTTCTGATAAAGTATCGCATTCTGGAAGGGTCTTGTGTCCCCACCAAAAATTAAAGTATTTGGTCCCATTATGCCATGTTTGCCGATAGAAGTTTTTATAGAGCGAATTCGGATTATGATATGCTCCTTTATCTCCATGTTCTGCAAACTGGTCAAAATAAATACTTCTATTGCCAGTATGATTAAAAACACCGTCTAGGATAATTTTCATCCCACGTTTGTGGACTTCCTTGCATAATTTCTTTAAGTCTTCTTTTGTGCCCAAGAATGGATCCACTTGAGTATAGTCAATGGTATCATACAAGTGATTTGACTGTCCATAGCAAATGGGATTCAGGTAGATAATAGATACACTGAGACTTTGAATATAATCTAATTTATCAATTATACCCAAAAGATTGCCTCCATAAAACTCTGTATTCCATTCGCCTGCTTCATTAGGACCCAAAGGAACTTTTTCCTTCCAGTCTGTCATTACCCTTCTTCCTTGAATTTCTGGTATTTTTACTGATGCATTACGATAAAACCGGTCTGGAAATATTTGGTACATAATTGCACCTTTTGCCCATTCAGGAGCGCTAAAATTCGCTGATAGCTTAAAGCATTCCTGCTTGGTAACAGTTTGGTCTTGACTAATGTCTTCTCGTTTAAGAACCCTATACACCCCATTACATTTATAAGAAATGTAGTAATAATAGAGTGCACTTGTTTCCAAGGTAACTTCTCTCTCAAAAACGGCATATGTTTCGTCATTTTGCCTGTGGCAAATATCATATGGCACCCCATTTAAGTTAAAGCTCTCACTTCCAATGACATTTAACCTTACTCTTTCGAACCAGCCATCAGCTAATGGCAAATGAATAGTTATCCTAAACCGTTCCCAATTGTCTCCTTTTTCTAAGGATACAATTGTATGAAATGACTTTGAATAAAGCTTACACATAATTGTTCCCTCCTTAAATTATTAAAGTGAAAAACCTTAGTTATGGTTTATGATAATTTTATTTTATAATATTCTCCCAAAAAGTCAATATTTTACGACAATCTGTAATATATTTTTTTCTTTCTATAGTCTTGCAATATAATCCATTTAATTATATAATAATGATTGTTAACTTTTTATACGCTACTGTAGCTCAGTTGGTAGAGCAACAGATTCGTAACCTGTAGGTCGGCAGTTCGATTCTGCCCAGTAGCTCCAATTCTATTATTTAGTTACTATTTAATTTGATATCCTTTGCAGATAAGTTTAAAGTCACTCCCTTTCTGCCTTCTGATAACCAATGTTCATTCTCTTCAAATGTTTCATCAGTTGCTTTTATATAAGATGTCTGTAGTATATTCATAGCACTAATACAGTTAAATATGATAGGAAGATTATCAATTTCATAATTATCTAATTTATTATACTTATTATATTCATTAATTAAAATATTCATATTACTGATTGATACTTCTCTATCATTTGTTAAACAAACTCCAAACATAGCAACTGCAAGTTCAATTACTCTTGGCAAATAATTTAAAACAGAAAAATCAATCACCCAAATTTTATCCTCATTATCTAATATTAAATTTGATTTAATGATATCTGCATGTATGTAGGACATTTTAAATTTTGAAAAATCTACTTTTGACATTCGCTCATACACTTTTGATACTAACAATTTATCTTTTGCATCAATTTTTTCAATTTTCTTCTTATATTCAGACTCAAAATTTGTTATAGTCCATTCATCATAATAAGGTTCAACTTGAAAATCAATTTTATTTATTTTTGCCATCTCTTTTGCAATACTACAAATCTCATTATGACTCAAATCACGATTTAATAATAATACATTTGCACCTTTAATATAATCCATTACTATAATATTTAAGGTTTTATTATCTATTTCTAATTCAAAAATACTTTCTCCATTTACTTGATGAATTTTTGGAACTTGCACTTCTCCTTTTATTGCATTTTCTAAAATGTTTACTAATCTCATTTGCTCACTTTTAGGTCTAGATTTATTTAATATCTTAATAAAGTATTCTCCTGTACTTGTACTAATTATCATATTAAAGTCTTCATAACCGATTTCAATATGTTTTTGATTAATTAACTCTCCCAAACCATAATGTTGACATACTTTTTCAGCAATCATTTTTATATTTTTAACATTATGTATTCTTTCATAAAAATTTACATATTCCATTTATAAATATCTCCTTAATCATTTATTTCGTTAATAGTGAATTTTCCTGTATAGGTATTAGTCTAGTTTTCAAAGTATTGATAAAGGCACATTTATGCTCTATCTCAAATTTCTCATTATCTGTATTAAGGTCGTACTTTATAAATAAGTTAGGGATAAATTCATACCTATCACTTTCAAAATTTCCATAAGCAGTATTGCTCTCTGTATAACTACCTTTTAGCATATTGTATAAAAGTTTCCATCTATCACAAGACCCAACATCTATTTCTACTTCAGTATTATCAGGCTCTTTACAAATTGGTATTTCTTTCATATCAATAATAGATGATTTTATATTATACTTGGCATAGTAATTTTTCAATATAGAACTTTCAAAATATTGTTCAAGTGCTATATCTATACATTTATCAATATCTGTATCTTTATTTATAACAACCAGTCTAACTGGTATGCTATCTTTATAAAAAATAATAGCATTATGCTTGTTATTAATATTAATATCTAGATTATCAACTGTTATGATACAATTACAGTTTCTAACAATTTTATATGTATCAAATGGCACTTTGCCATTTTCAAATCCATCTACAAAAGCTCCGTTAAAACATTCATAATGATTATCGTGTTGCTCTGTCCATAAATCAATTGTTTTAATATAATTCATTTTATTCCTCCAAAAATAAATCAAATATATTCGCTTTTTATCTTTGAGTAATTATATAACAAAAAATTAAACTTTTCTATACTTTTATTATAAAACAATACCTTTAAAAAGAAAACTTGTAATTTTCCTCAATCTTTTATATAATTACCCCATGACAAGTTTTATTTTAAAAATAATTGCAATGGCTACTATGGTAGTAGACCATTTTGGAGATGCATATTTTAAACAGATTAGCTGGTTAAATCTAATAGGAAGAATTGCCTTTCCTATTTTTGCTTTTCAAATTTCAGAAGGTTATCTTCACACAAAAAATCTTAAGAAATATTTCTTAAGACTATTTTTGTTTGCACTAGTTTCCCAAATACCTTTTATGCTATTCTACTCTCTATATACAGATGGATTTACCTTAAATATCTTTTCTACTCTTTTTATTGGCCTACTTGCTATCTTTCTATATGATAAAATTACTCACTTTTCTTTTAAATCTATCAAAAACGAAAAAATAAATATTTTCCTTAGATATCTATTAAGTTTTACAATAGTTATTTTATTAGGAATTTTAGCACAAGTTTGTTATTTTGATTATGGTTTCTTTGGAATTACTATTATCTTTCTTTTCTATTTATTTAGAAATAATAAGACTTCTATGATTTTATCTTTTATTTTAGCTTGTGTACTCAAATATGGTATCCCTTATCTCGATACCTTTAATTTATGGTACATTTGGCTAATCATTTTTACAATTATTCCTATTGTATTTATTAGTTTATACAATAAAAAACAGGGTCCTAAAGTCAAATATCCGCTCTACTTTTTCTACCCTGCTCATTTACTTATTTTATACTTTTTATTTAGATAGCATTTATTTGCTATCTATTTTTGTGTAGCAAAATTAATACCTCTTGCAACTACACTAGACATGTTTTCTATTAAATCATCAATTTCTTTTGGTGTTACAATAAAGTTATAGTCTGCTGGCTGTAATACTTCCTTAATCATTTGATATTTATCCTCTTCTTGTAATTGATTTAAAAATTCATTGGAATGTGCTTCTTCTTGTAATCTCTGAATAAATAGATTAAGACTATCTGCTGCAATTGTTGCTGCTTCTACAACTGTTGGAACCCCTATTGCTATTACTGGTATTCCTAATGTATCCACTGTCAATTCCTTTCTTTGATTTCCTACTCCTGCTCCTGGCACAATACCAGTATCTGCAATTTGAACTGTACTACTAATTCTTTCAATGCTTCTAGATGCTAAGGCATCTATTACTATAATTAACTTTGGATGAACATTATCTACAATTCCCTTTAAAATTTCCACAGTTTCAATTCCTGTTGTTCCCAAAACACCAGGCGAAACCGCGCTTACTGGTCTTGTTCCTTGTTCCAACACTTCTGGCATATAGTTTAAAAGATGTCTTGTAATATCAATATCCTGTATTACTTTTGGTCCTAAAGCATCTGGTGTTACATATAAATTTCCTAATCCCACTACTAAAATGTCTTCTTGCGGCTGAATTAAATTTCCAATTAAAGTTCTTAACTCTTTTGTAACGGCTTCTGATGCCTTTTGTATATCTTCTTCCTCTGCTATTTTTAAGTCTTTAATATCTATTGTGATATAATTTCCTTGCTTCTTACCAATTGCTTGTTCCCCTTCTTGATTTAATACCTTTACCCTTGTAATTTTAATCGTTTCTCCTAATTGTTCCTCTTCTGTTTCCAAACCATTAACTTCATTTGCCACATTATTTGCTTTACGATATAAGTCACGTCTTTCTAAGGCCAAATCTGTTCTAAAATTCATCATAAAAATATCACTCCACTTTTTCAAAATAAAAAAATACCAATTTTCTTTTATTATTAGAAAAATTAGTATTTTTTATTCACCTTATTTTGAACAATACCTACATAAAATTGCTTCCAAGCCTACTTCCAAATCAATTAGTCCTATTTTATAATTAGCATCTAAATCGATAATTTCTCCTAAAACTTTTCGTAAATCTTTTTCCTCAAAATATCTTGCTTGCGTCTTATATTTCGTTACTAAAAACATTTGATTAGGCTTTAAATTCATACTACTTGCTACATCTTGATGATATTTTTCAGCTATTTTAATAATATACAATTTTTTAAAATGATTGTATAACGTTACTAAAATTCTCTGAATTGGCTCTTTATTAGCAATCAATCCTCGATAAACATCTAAAGCCTTTCCGAGTTTCTTTTTTGCCTAAATTATCTGTTAAATCAAAAATAACTGCTTGAATTTGTTTAATGCAAAGTTTATCAACATCTTCTTTAGTAATAGTTCCTCCTACTCCTTTGTATTCTATTAATTTTCTTACTTCATTAATAAGGTCTTGCATGCTTGTTCCACAAGATTCTACTAAATACTTTGCTGTATTATCATCTAAATTTACTTGATAAGCATTTACTATCTTCTTTAAATTTGTCACTAATTCTGATAATTTTAAGAGCGCAAATTCTTTTACTTCTCCTATTTTTTCTATAGTTTGATATAAAATATTTTTTTCTGCCTCTTCTTCTACAAAAATCAATTCCACCGTTTCATTTAATTCTTGTTCATTTGCTTGAAGATAATTTGCTATTCTTTCTGGCAAAGGTAATTTTTCTTCTACTATTGTCTTTTTCTTTTTTGTTTCTTTTGCTGTTCTAGATTTACTAGATGTTTTCTTTTCTTTTTTGAAAAGTCCTGTGTTTTTTGCAATAATTAACTTTTTAGAAAAACCAAAAGCAGGAGTCTCTAAGTCAGAAATCAACTCTTCTACATTCGTATCATCAATTTGAATGTAATTAATTCCCTTGACTTGCTCTCCAAAATCTTTTTTAATTTTTTTCACTTTATTTTCTAAAAGATATCTCTCTTCGCCAAAATATAGGTATATCATTTTTCTCTCCTTTTGTCAGGTTAGGGACATTACAATTTGGCTGCAAATTTTGCTGAATGTGCATGGCAAATCGCTGCCGCCATGCTATCAGTGGTATCATCTAACTTTGGTAAATTATCCACTCCCAAAATTGCTTTTACCATTCTTTGTACTTGAATTTTATCTGCTCGTCCATATCCTACTACTGCTTGTTTAATTTGAAGTGGTGTATATTCATAAGTTGCAATTTCTTTTCTACAACCTACTACTAAGATAACTCCTCTTGCTTGGGCTACATTAATAGCAGTTTTGGCATTGTTATTAAAGAACAATTCTTCTACCGAGATAGCATCTGGTTTGTAAGTATCTATGATTTCTTCTAATTCATTGTTTAGTTTTAATAGTCTTTGTGGGAAAGATTCACCTGCTTTTGTTAAAACTGCCCCTGACGTAATCAATTTAAACTTGTTTCCCACATAATCTATAATACTATATCCTGTAATAGCAAATCCTGGATCAATTCCTAATATTCTCATTTTATTCCTTCTTTATTATTATGATAATTAACAATAATTCTAAATATTTCTGCCACTGACCAGCCTTGTGCAAAACATCCCTTTGCTTCATAAGGTTTATTGGAATCATATATCTCGCTAATACTTCCGACAAGTTGATCTTTCATACATCTCTTTAGTGAATGTTTTTTCTATTTGTTGTACTAACTCTTCATATTGCTCTTTATATTCTTTTTTCTTTATCTTATTCTTTTCTACATTTGCTACTGCTGTTAAACTATCTACATAAATACCTAATAGCCATGGCCAGGTAATACCTTGATGATAAGACATATCCCTTTTGATAACATCTCCTTCATAGATTTCTCGATAACCTGGTTCACCTTTTGCTAACGTTTTTAATCCATAAGGCGTTAATAACTTTTTAGTAACTGTTTCAATAACTTGTTTTGCAATTTCTGATTGTGGTTCAATAACTGGATAGTGCAAACCTATCGCAAATAACTGATTTGGTCTAATTTTGCTATCTCCTACTAAATCGTCTAAAGACTTTCGCTTTTTGTTATAAAACTTTTCTTCAAAGCTCTTTTTACATTTTTTGGCTAATTCTTTATAGTTTTTTTCTAGTTCTTTTTCTTTATACAATTTCGCAAAATCTGCCATAATACAAAGTGCATTATACCATAGTGCATTTATTTCCACCGCTTTACCATTTCTTGGTGTTACTACTTTGTCTCCAATTTTAGCATCCATCCAAGTATTTTGAATATATGGGGTTCCTGAAGATAATAATCCATCTTCTTGGTCTAAATGAATATTATTTCCATCTAAATCAATTCCTTCAATATAAGCATCTATTACTTTTTTTAAAGTCTCATATAAATGACTTTTTAGTAAATCATAATCATGTGTATAGTTTAAATACTTTCTTACTTGTTCAAATAATAATAACGAAGCATCTACACTGTTATATAATGGTCTACTATCGTAACCTGAATAGCCATTTGGTACTAGTCCATATTTAATATCTCTAACACAGGTTAATAATACCTCT
This sequence comes from Clostridia bacterium, assembly GCA_022797635.1. Classification (GTDB taxonomy): domain Bacteria; phylum Bacillota; class Clostridia; order TANB77; family CAG-508; genus CAG-273. The sequence goes on along the minus strand of JAAWKZ010000003.1, from coordinate 55,097 downwards.
TTAGCTACCTTAAATCTTCTAGGAATCAGCACTAGTCCTTCAAAAGAAATTAGACTATCTCTTCCCCAATCTAGAAACCATGGATAACCTGCAATTAGTGTATATAATGCAAAAGATGGACGATATACTACAAAGTTATCTGATGCTACAATATAATTTTTCATTAATTCTTTATACTCTTCAGTATATTCCTTTTTAGAATCTAATAAGTAAGAATCATATAAATCACTTGTAATACGGATTATTTCTTGATTGACTAAATTTCTTCCATCTAGTTCTTCTATATTTTCTTCTAAAGAACAAATAAAACTAACATACTTTTCTTCATTAGCTCTAATTTTAATTTCATAACTTCCTGGAACTGCTAAATTTTCTTCACAATCTAATCCCCTTTTTTCTTCTTCTACATAGTACATGTTATTGAAAGTATCATTTTTATGTTCTTTATAAATCCCTTCAGAAGCATAAAAATACATTGGGGTAGAGTTTCGATTATTAACAATGACTTTTACCTTTTTTTCCTTTACTTCCTGTTGTAATGTAAAAGTAACATTTGGAGTTGTACAATGAAAATCTCTAAAATGCACAATTGGAGTAACTGTTAATTTAGTTCTTTTTTCATTGTTTTGAATATGATATAAAACACAAACTGTATTTTTTCCATAGTCCATACATATAAATTTCTTAATAGTCGCTCCATCTATTTCATAAGTAAAAATTGGAATATACTCTTTTTCAAACTTAACTAGATTCTTATATCCTTCCGAAATATAATTCTTGCAAACATTAGAATAAAGTGGGTACTCTATTCCTCCACTTTCAAAACTTTCGTCTACCTTAGAAAGAATCAAATGCCTTCCTCCAGGTGCTTGAAGAGGGGCTACTAATAGTCCATGATATTTTCTGGTATTAATACCTATTATCGTAGAACTACTATAGCCGCCTATTCCATTTGTAATAATCCAATCATGCTTTATTCCATTTTCTAATGCTAGCTCATCTTTTTCATATTTCATTTGTAATTTCCTCCATCATTTTTTGATGTTTCTATCCTTCGTTTTTATATAACAATATTTTAATGTTTACTTGTTTTCAATCTTTTACCTTGCTTACGACGATTTTTACTATGTCCTTTTTGAGTAAGCAATTTACTTGCTAAATCTACAAAATCATCTTCTTTTCTGCTTTTACTTTTGCTAGTATTTCTACTAGTAGTTGATTTAGCTGCTGTACTAGCAGTTCTAGTAGTTTTAGAACTAGAACTAGCTGTCCTTTTTGTAGTTGTTGACTTTCCTCTGCTTGCTGTACTACTAGTTCTTGATTTACTTCCCTTTTTCTTGCTTTCTGCAGCCTTTCTTGCAGCTTCTGCTTTACTTTTCTCGCTTTCTATGTATTTTTTAATAACAGTATTTTGTGCTTCTTCAAATGACATTCCATTTTTTACTTTCATTCTAATTTCAGCTTCTTGCATTGCTTCTAATCTATCTTTGTATTTTTGGAAATACTTGCTTTCTCCCCTTTCAGGCTTTCTCTTTTCTCTTCTAAAGCTTGTATCACTTTCCTTTAAAGATTTTTTAGCTGTTTTTAATCTATCATTTAACAACACATATTTAGTATCATTTTGCATATCTCTAAACTTCAAGTCATCACAAATAAGTTGAATAATAGATGCTGCAATTGCATCTGGATTATGTCTAATATAAGTATCCTGTACATGAGAAATTTCTCTTTGCATTAGATTAACACCTAGTGCTTTTGTTTTAGCAGAATCAATTTCTACTAAATCTTGTCCTTGCATATTATATCTTCTAATATACTCTGGCACTAATTCTCCTGTATCATAAATACAATATTCAATAATACCTTTACCCGCATGATCTATAATCGCTTTAATATGATCTGATAATGTATATGCATCTGTTTGTCCTGGTTCTGTCATCAAATTACTTACATACACTTTGAAAGCTTTACTTTCTTTAATTGCTTTTGCTACTCCCTTAACTAACAAGTTTGGTATTACATTTGTATATAAGCTTCCTGGTCCAATAACAATAGCATCTGCCTCTCTTATAGCATCTAATACTCCTGGCGCCACTTTACAATTAGTTGGATTAATAAAAATTCTGCTAATTTTAGTAGTTTTGCTACTTACTGCATCTGGAATTTTGTCTCTACTTTCAATAATAGATCCATCTTCTAATTCTGCACAAATTTGAATTGGCTCAAAAGTAACTGGTAAAACTTTTCCTGTAATATTAAAAATCTCATTTGTCCTTGCAATAGATTTTGTAAAATCTCCAATGTAATTCTTCATTCCTAATAAAGAAATATCACCTAATGAAAGATCTTTTAAACTTCTTTCAGTAAATTGATAATTCATGTACTTTGCAACTTCTTCTTCATTTTTAGCCAATGCAATAATACTTTCTTTAATATCATCTAATGGCATTGCTTGTAGAATTCTCCTAGATTCTGGTATGATTTCTCCATAATCTGATACTGTTACAATTGCTGTAATATTATCTGTATAATTTTTTAATCCCTTTAGAACAGAATCAAGTCCTGTTCCTCCTCCAATTGCTACAATTTTTGGTCCTTGGTCATAAATTTTTTTGTTATAAATTAAGCTATTTACCTTTGTTTTATCATCATCTATTCTTTCATCTGTTTCTTGTACAAACAACTCTAGTGTTCTTTTTTGCATATGAATCATACCTAAAATTACAAAAATAAAACCCACTACAAAAAACACAACATATTGAGCAAGTGGTGCAAAGTCTAGCCTGCCTTCACCTTCTCCTTCTAATATTTTAGCTACTCCATAAAATGCAATTAACATTCCTAATAATATTAATAATATCCAGCGTTTCATCTTTGCTCCAGATCGAAACCACCTAAAAAAACCTTTCATGATAAAAAACCTTCCTATTCTAAATTTTTAGTTAGCCTTCATCTGTATATTAATTCGCTTTTCTTTAGAATTCTCCTAGTAGTTCTATTTCTAATTCAATTTGCTTTCCTGTCTTTTCAAATACAATTTGCTTTACATGATTCACTACTTCTATAACATCTTTTGCTGTAGCATTTCCTGTGTTCACCACAAAACCTGCATGCATAGTAGATACTTGCGCATCTCCCACACTATATCCCTTCAGACTACATTCATCAATTAATTTAGCTGTAATAAAATCTGCTCCTCTTTTAAAAGTACTACCTGCTGATGGAAACATAAGTGGTTGCTTTTCTTTTCTACTTTGAGCATACTCTTCCATTTTTTCTTGTATCTCTTGTTTTTCTCCATATGGCAATACTATTTTTGCTTTTACTATAATAAAATTCTTATCACAGAAAATACTATGGCGATAAGAAAATTCACATTCTTGATTAGAAAATTCTTTTATCTCTCCTTCTTCTGTCATATAAGTTACTGTTTGAATACAATCTCTCATTTCTCCTCCATAGGCTCCTGCATTCATACGAATAGCTCCTCCTATAGTGCCTGGAATCCCTCCTGCAAACTCAAAACCTGCTATTTCTTCTTTCAATAGTGAGTATGCTATTTTACCTAATGGCTCCCCTGCTCCTACTGTTATAATTGCCTCTTCTCTATTTTTTTCTATTTCAAATTGCTGAATAGCAATAGAAAGAACAATTCCTCTAATTCCTTGGTCGCTTACTAAAACATTGCTTCCATTACCTAATATGATAAGAGGAATTTGATATTGTTTTACTAATTTTAAAATCACTTGAATTTGCTCTATTGTTTTTGCTATTACATAAATGTCTGCATTTCCTCCAATTTTAAAATTAGTATGATTTTTCATTGGTTCATCTATTTTAATTTGTTCTTCTGGTAGCCCCTTGATTAAAACCTCATAAATTTGATTTTTTTCCAATCATCTACCTCCTAATAAATTTACTTTCTTATAAATTACACTACTAAATTGTACCATTTTTGCATACATTTTACAAGACATATGCAAAAGTTTATTGGTAAATCATATGTCAAATCCGCAAAAATATGCCATTTTCTATCAAATTTTATAAATAATTGTCGAAAAAGTATTGCAAAAAACGCAAAATGCGATATAATTAACATATGATTGTCTAACTGCTAAAGCAGTTAGAACTTATTATATACTTTAATAAAATGAGGAGGGAACTATTATGTTCTGTAAACAATGTGGAAAACCAATTGACGATGGTCAAGAACTTTGCGAAGATTGCAAAAGTGCATCTGGAGCAAACAACGCTAACCAAGGAACAGCCAGTCAAACAATTAATGTTAATGTAAACAGTGGAAACACTGGAAATATGAATCCACAAGCCAAATCAAAAATGGCTGCTGGATTATTAGGTATCTTTTTAGGTGCTTTTGGTGTTCATAACTTTTATCTAGGTTATACAGGTAAAGCAATTGCACAATTATTGATCTCTGTTTTAAGTTGTGGATTCTTAGCATTTGCTTCTAGTATCTGGGGATTAATCGAAGGTATTTTAATTTTAACAGGAAGCATCAGTGTTGATGGTAATGGAAATCCATTAAGAGACTAAATAGATGAATAGACTAAAAAACGGATTGATAATATTAATTTTAATTAGTTTTTTAAGTTTAGTAGCAGTTATGCCAGTAACTTGTCTTTTAAAAACAGTTACTGGTATTTCTTGTCCTGCTTGTGGAATGACAAGAGCTTTTGAAGCAATTTTACATTTTAATTTTTTAGAAGCTTGCTATCAAAATTTATTAAGTATTCCCCTTTTACTTTTTTTCATATTCCTTATCTTTATGCTTTTAAAGGACTTTATGCAAAATCGTTTTTCTTATATTCCTCACCTTTTACTTTTTTTTGAAAAATATTCTTTTATTTTTATTTGTTTATTACTAATTAGCTTTATTTTTAACAATTTAAAATAATAAAAAAGAGTTTCAATTTGTTTAAAAACCCTTTTTTATTATTTAATTTATGCAATTAATAAATTAACAAAATATACTACACAAGTAGCACCTGAAAGAATAATTGCTCCTACTTCTAATGCTCTTGAATCTTTTTTTGATGGATCTTTCAATTCTTTTTCATCTTTATAGTATGCAGAAAGAATTGATACAATAATTCCTACAATAGCAACAATAAATGCTGGTAATCTAACACTGTCAAAAAAAGACATCATAACACCTATAACGCTTATTCCAAAAGAGATAACACCTATCATAGCTCTTTTCCTCCTTCTTTTGTATAATTAATTCTTTTGTATTATACCATTAGCCATTTTTATTTTCAATATTTTTAGACAATATTTTCCATTTTAATTTGGTCATATAAAATTTTCGCCATCTCTTTTGCTCTTGATTCTATATATGATCTTTCCCAATTAGGATATTTTCTAATAAAATTCAAAACCCAGTTCAGCTTGGTTTTTTTGTAGCACTCTATTTTATCCTGATATTTCTTATCATCTGCTTCTCCATTTAATTTCATTTCTAAAAGTATTAAATTCCCTATATTCTTTGTTATCTCCTCTTCATTCTCTGGAATTATGTGCTCTATATTACATTCATCTTCAAATATCTCTTTCCCCTCTAAGATACAATTTATTTTATTGATTGCATATTTAGTTTTTACATTAGATACATTCTCTTTTTTACTATAACTAAGTTCTATAAATTTAACTTCAAAGTCTTCATATTTTGGTAAGATTTTCTTCAAAGGATCTATTAATGATTCTCTAATAGTTTTTACAACTTCGATTTTATTTTTACAGTTTCTTACTCTTACGGAGAAGACAGAGTAAATTTTTTCTAATTTATTTGTACTAAATGAACATACTGAATTATATATAAAATGAAAATATTCCAAAAAATTAATTGTCTTTTTAAATTCTTTCATATCAATTAATTCATTATCTTTTAAATAAAATAATGCTAATAATACAATTCTAACTTGTACAATATTAAAAAACTCTCCTATACATTTTAAGCTTTGTACAAGCCAATAATATTGCTTTTTATTACTATAATCTTCTCTATTAGGATTTAATATTTTAATATAATTTTTAGCTTCGTAAATTAATTCATCTAGCAGTCTTGTACACTCTTCTTCTGTTTTAATAGTCCTCTTAAATTCATCTACAATACTTTTTTGTGATACTTTCTTATACTTTGATATCCAAAAATGTCTAAAAAACACCTCTATTTCAACATGTTCATTTTTACTGTTTAATATTTCTTTAATCTTTTTCCATTTATCTTCAGCCATATCCACTGGTTCTTCTTGTTGCAGTATACTAAATATATCATTTTTTATGATATCAATTGCTTTTAATTGTTTACCTTTTGAATTCAATATTTCAAAGATTTCATTAGCATGCTGTTTCTCTTTTGTTGATATTGAAACAAAAATACACTTTAGTACTTGATCTCTCAAAGCTTTTAATAAATCAATATATTCTATTCGATCTACCAAACTTGCATCGTATCTCTTTTTTAGTTCTTTTTTCATAGTTTCTTCTTCTAAAAGATTACTAAATAAATTATAAATTTCAAATATATTTTTCTCTTCCTCTGTACAAGCCTCTACTTTGTATTCTTTCTTTTGCAATTGTATATAATAAGCAAAATATGGATAATGAGTATTACTTCTTAAAATTCTTACTTCTTCCCCATTATCGTTAGTAGTCATTATGTATTTAAAAATCTCTTTACTTAATGTTTCCTGATTTAAACTCATAAACTTATCTGATATTGCTGAAAATAAAATAGTAATAGTAGTTAATCTTTGTTGTCCATCTACAACATATATTTCATCTTCTGTTCCATCATAATAATCACCAATAAATAGCATTGTACCCAAAAAATAAACTTGTGTCTTTATTTCTCCTTCTTGTATATCAAATTGTTTTAATATGTCCCATAAAAAACTCTTAGATATTTCCTTATTCCAACAGTATTCTCTTTGAAACCTAGGTATTACGAACTTCCTTCCAGATAAAAATAACTCTTTTATAGTTTTGGCTGTTGGATTTATTTCCATATTTTCTCGCTCCTTTATTTTCTATTTTCCTTCTACATATTTTAGTGCTTAATTTGTTGCTATTCTTACAAAAAAGTCAAGACTAGTATTCGTTAAAAGTCTTGATTTTTTTCATGGCTCTCCGTGTTGGACTCGAACCAACGACCTATCGGTTAACAGCCGAGCGCTCTACCAACTGAGCTAACGGAGAATATTTAACTTTAATAATTATAGTATATATGATAGACAAGTGCAATAGATTTTATACAAATTTTACAAAAAAATTTAAGTTGCCAGTTTTACTTATTCTAAAAATAATTGACAAAAGAAATGATATCTAATAAGATATTATGTATTAAAGGAGTGATAAAAAATGAAAGTAGGTTTTTATTCAGGAAGTTTTGACCCTTTTACTAATGGACATTTACATATTGTAAAAGCTTCTTGTCAAATTTTTGATAAAGTAATTGTAGGAATTGGAATAAATAGCAATAAAAGCAAAAATTATAATATTGAACAAATGAAGTTAGCAATAGAAGAAACTTTAGCAAATGAAAATATTACAAACGCTGAAGTTATTGCTTATCAAGAATTAACTGTTGAAATAGCAGAGAAATATCATGCTAACTTTTTAATTCGCGGACTCAGAAATGATACAGATTATGCCTTTGAAGAAAATCTAGCTCAAATCAATGAAGAAATTTCAGGACTAGATACCATTTATTTTCGTTCTGGTGTTCTTGGTTTTATTAGTTCTAGTATGGTTATGGAGTTAGTCCACTATGGCAAAGATGTATCTCGCTACTTGCCTGAACCTGTTTTTAAATTAATAAGTTCGAACAGAGTGTAATATTTCATTACACTCTGTCCTATTTTATAATCTTTTTAAAAGCAGTTGGCAAAGCATAGTCTTTTTCTAACTGCTCTTTTGATACCCAAATAAATTCTTCATTTTCTTTTTCTACTCTTATCCTGTATGTTATCATCTTCCAGGTGATATGTGTAAAAATATGCTGATATTCTCCTATATTTTCTATGTTTGTACTATTTAAATTCCATTGTTCTAATACTTCTTTTATCTTTTCTAAACTTTCTATCTTTCCCATACTATTAGGAAGTTCATACATTCCATTTAATACACCTTTTTCATCTCTTTTTCTAATCGCTATTTTTCCTTTTTGACTTACTAATAGAAAAATCGTTTTATCTTCTTCTTTTCGTTTTAGCTTTTTCTCTCTTCTTGGAAGCTTTTGTGTTAATCCCTTCTTATGTGCAATACAATTCTTTTGTAAAGGACATTCTTGGCAATTAGGTTCTCCATTTGGCAAACATATTAATTCTCCTAATTCCATTAATGCCTCATTAAAATCTCCTGATTGAAAATCTTTTGTTTGATTTTGCATAAGATTTTTTAATCTCTCTGTCACCTCTTTTTTAGTTTCAAGCAACAGTACATCTTTGTTACTAGCTAATACTCTTGAAATCACTCTTAATACATTTCCATCTACTGCTGGTATTCTTTCATTATATGTAATAGAAGCAATAGCTCCTGCTGTATACTCACCAATTCCTGATAAAGTAATTAACTCTGTATAAGTATTTGGCATCTTCCTATTATATTTTTCTTCTATAGTTTTAGCAGCTTTTTGTAAATTTCTAGCCCTGTTATAATATCCTAGTCCCTCCCATAGTTTTAGTAATTTTTCTTCTGGCACATTTGCTAAATCTTGAATTGTTGGTAATTCTTTTATAAAACGTGCATAATATCGCTTTACCGCTTCTATTCTAGTTTGTTGTAACATAATTTCTGAAACCCAAATGCAATAAGGATTTTTGTTTTCTCTCCATGGGAGTATTCTTCTATTTTCCTGATACCATTCTAGTAATGGTTCTACTATTACTTCTAATTCTTCTTTCATATTTTCCTATCTTTCATAAAAGAAACCACACAAGTTATTTCATTTCTTGCATGGCTTATCATTCTGGCGGAGTGAGTGGGATTCGAACCCACGGCCCCCAAAAAGAAGGTACTGCAGTTCCAGTGCAGCTCGTTATGACCACTTCGATACCACTCCAATTTATTTGCAAGTTGTATTATATAATAAAATCCTATAGAAATCAATTCTTTTCTATAGGATTTCCCTTATTCTATTTTTTTCTTCTTAAAATCCATCCATTTTCTACTTCAATTGGCAATTCCATTAAAACAGTTTGTCCTGCTTTTCCTGGGTTAATAGTTTCTATTCTTTCTTTTGTTTCTGTGTCCCATAAATCTTGAATTTCAAAAGTTACTGGTTCTATTTCTCCTGGAATTAGAACTTCCATAGTATCTCCTACTGTTAACTTGTTTCTTATTTCGATTAGATATTTTCTATTCTCTATATTTTCTAATACCTTACCACCGAACTCATAATCTGGGTTATATTGTTTTCCTTCATATTCTTGAAAATCTTTATTATCTCTATCATTAAAATAAAAAGTTGTTAAGCCTCTTGTTTTCGTCTTTTCTAATTCTCTTAAGTATTTGGTATAATCATAATGTTCTGGATCTTTTAGATAATCATCAATTGCATTACGATAGGCATTTACTACAGAAGCCAAATAATATTCTGTTTTCAATCTTCCTTCTATTTTTAAGCTATTTACACCAAGTTCAATAATTTCTGGAATCTCCTTAACCAAGCACATATCTTTAGAAGAAAAAATATATGTTCCATTGTCATCATGTTCTACTGGCATTAAATTTCCAGGATTGTTATGCTCCTCTACATATACATTGTATGCCCATCTACAGCTTTGTGCACAGTCTCCTAAATTAGCACTTCTACTTGCTAAGAAATCACTTAAGAAACATCTTCCTGAATATCCAAAACAAATTGCTCCATGTATAAACATTTCAACATCTATCTCTGGATTTCTGTTCTTCATAATTTCTCTAATTTGTTCTTTATTCAATTCTCTTCCTAGAATAACCCTTTTAGCTCCATTTTTATACCAAAAATTAGTTGCATGATAGCTTACTGTATTTGCTTGTGTGCTAACATGAATTTCTACATCTGGTGCATATTCTTTTAAAACTTCCATTACTCCACCATCTGAAGCAATAATCGCATCTACTTTTAACTCATTTAACATTTTCGCTTGCTTTTTAATTTCTTCATAATAGGTATCCCATGCATATATATTAATAGCTGCATACACTTTCTTCCCTATACTATGTGCATATTCAATTGTTTTTGCTAAATCATTGTTATCTACTTCTGCTCTACTTCTTAATGATAAAGTACCAGTACCACAATAAACTGCATCTGCTCCATATAAAAAAGCAGTTTTAGCTTTTTCAAAGGAACCTGCTGGTGCTAATAATTCTGGTTTGTTTTTTATTTCCATTTTTCGTTTCTCCATTTCTTATTCTATCGCCATCTATTATACAATTTTTATATACCTTAGTCAATAAAATGTATATAATAAGAAATATACATTTTGTTTACAAACCACTAAAAATCTGATATGATAACAGCAATAAAAGGAGATTAACTTATATGAAACAAACTAAAAATCAAGTAAGACTCTCTAGAGTTCAAACCTATATTTTATATTTTTTTGTATTTGCTTTTATGGGTTGGCTTATGGAAACTATTTACGCTATTTTCACTTTAGGTTATTTTGTGAAAAGAGGTTTTTTATATGGTCCTCTTTGTCCTATTTATGGTTATGGTGCTTTAATGCTCGTTCTATTTTTAGATAAATATAAACATAAAAATTTACATCTATTTATACATGCTGCTATCATTTTCTCCGCTTTTGAATATATTGTTAGCTTTGGATTAGATGCCCTATTTTCTATGCATTGGTGGGACTATACAGGTGAATTCATGAATTTAAATGGTCGTATCAGTATCTTCTATTCCTTTGCTTGGGGCATTATTGCTATTTTGTTTATCAATCACGTCTATCCCTTTTTAAAGAAAAAATTGAATTGGGTTTTATCTAGAATTCCTTATCGTATACAATCTCTATTTATTAAATTGCTTTCTTGCACTTTTATTATAGATACTATTGCTTCTTGTGTAAGATATCTAAATTGACAAAAAGCATAAATAATATTGTTTTCGTAACAAGAAAATAATACTATTATGCTTTTATTTAATTATTTTAGATATCGCAAGTCCATCTCCTACTTCTAAAATTTCTGTTTCTAAACATTCATTATTACTTATTTCTTTAATATATTCTCTCAAATTTCTAACTGCTGTACGCTGCTTGTGTTTGTTGTAATCTCCCATAACATATCCTTTATATAGCACATTATCCGCTATAATAACAGTTCCTTTATGACTCATTCTTAATGCTTGTGCTAGAAAAAAAGGATATTTTCCTTTTGCGGCATCAATGAAAATAACGTCATAACTTTCTTGCAAAGTTGGTAGAATCTCTACTGCATCTCCTTCATAAATTTGAATTTTATCTTCTACTTCTGCCTTCTCTATATTTTCTCTTGCTTGTTTTGCTCGTTCTTCTTCTCTTTCAATGGTATCTATTCTTCCATCTTCTTTTAAATATTCTGAAAAGCAGATGGCTGAATAGCCAACTGCTGTTCCAATTTCTAATATTATACTAGGTTTCACTTCCTGTAAAATCCTTGCTACAACGTCTAAAGTATCGTCCATAATAATGGGAATATGATCTTCTAAAGCTTGTTGCTTGATTTTTTCTAATTCTTGTTTATTCATTTTCTTTTCCTTTATTCTGCACTACTTCTTCTTGCCATTCTTTCTCTTGTTTTGTTGTCTAGTATTTTCTTTCTTAAGCGAATATTTTTTGGTGTTACTTCTACAAGTTCATCTTCTGCTATAAATTCAATTGCTTTTTCTAATGACATTTGGATTGGTGGAACTAAACGAAGTGCATCATCTGATCCAGATGCTCTAGTGTTGGTTAAATGTTTCTCTTTACATACGTTAATAGAAATATCTTCATTTCTAGAGTTAACACCTACTATCATTCCCTCATATACTTCTACACCTGCACCAATTAAAAGTTCTCCTCTTTCTTGTGCATTGTATAGACCATAAGTAATAGAAGTTCCTGGTTCAAATGCTACTAATACTCCTCTTGTTCTTGCTTGAATATCACCCTTAAATGGCTCATAACTATCAAAAATACTGTTCATAGTTCCTTCACCTTTAGTGTCTGTTAAGAATTCTGTTCTATATCCAATCAAACCTCTTGCAGGAATCTTGAACTCTACTTTAGTATGTCCAGCTTCTGCTGGTTCCATATTTAGCATTTCAGCTTTTCTTCTACCTAATTTTTCGATAACATTACCAATACAATCATCAGGTACATTAACTACTAATCTTTCCATTGGCTCAGATTTTACACCATCAATATCTTTAATGATAACTTTTGGACGAGATACTAAAAGTTCAAATCCTTCTCTTCTCATAGTTTCAATCAATACAGATAAATGTAATTCTCCACGTCCACATACTTCAAAACTATCAGGAGTTTCTGTTTCCTTTACACGTAAACTAACATTTCTTTCTAGTTCTTTAAATAATCTATCACGAATATGTCTAGAAGTAATAAATTGTCCTTCTTTACCAGCTAAAGGTCCATTGTTAACACTAAAAGTCATAGATACAGTAGGTTCATCAATATCTACGAAATCAATCTTTTCTGGGTTATTCATATCACATACAGTTTCACCAATGTTAATGTCTGCAATACCTGAAATACAAACAATGTCACCTGCTGAAGCTTCTTCTACTTCTACTCTTTTTAGTCCTTCATAAGTAAATAGTTTTGCAAGTTTGCCTTGAACAACTTTATCATCTTTTTTGCATACCGCAACACTCATACCTGCTTTAATTGTTCCACGTTCAATTCTTCCTACTGCTAATCTTCCTAAATATTCATCATAATCAATATTAGAAACTAACATTTGTAAAGTTCCTTCTTGTTCACAAGCTGGAGCATTGATATTTTTAATGATGGTATCAAAAATACAAGTAACATTATCGCTTTCTTCTTCTAAACTCATTTTAGCAATTCCATTTTTAGCTGATGCATATACTACTGGGAAGTCTAATTGTTCATCATTTGCATTTAATTCAATAAATAGCTCTAATACTTGGTCAACTACTTTTAATGGATTTGCACCTGGTCTATCAATTTTATTGATAACCACAATTGGTTTTAAGTTTAATGCTAAAGATTTTTTAAGCACTTCTCTGGTTTGAGGCATTGGTCCTTCAAAAGCATCAACTAATAGAAGTACACCGTCTACCATTTTAAGTACACGTTCTACTTCTCCACCAAAGTCAGCATGTCCTGGTGTATCTACAATATTGATTTTGATATTGTTATACATAACTGATGTATTTTTAGAAAGAATAGTAATTCCTCTTTCTTTTTCAATATCTCCTGAATCCATAATTCTTTCTGATACTTGTTCGTTTTCTCTAAATACATGACTTTGTCTTAAAAGTGCATCTACTAATGTTGTTTTTCCATGGTCTACGTGTGCAATAATTGCTATGTTTCTGATATTTTGATTGTTCATTTTTGATTACTCCTTACATTTATATTAAAATAAGTGATTACTTATCTTATTTTTTCTAAAGTATAACCTAGTAAAATGGCTCATTTACTAGGTCAAAAAATACTTGTATATTATACTCTACTTTTCAATATTTGTCAACATAATGATATTATCCATAATCTCTTGACTTACTTTTTCCAAAATGTCTTTTTCTGGCTTATTTGACTTATATTCACTAAAATCTAATGGCTTTCCGTAATTTAAAGTCACTTTATGAAATGGCTTCATGTCTCCAATAATACCAACAGGAATAACTGGTACCCCAGTCCTTAATGCCATAAATGCTGCACCATTTTGTGCTTTTCCATTTTTGCTCATTCCATTTCTAGTTCCCTCTGGAAATAGCATTAACATTTCACCATCTTTTAAAACTTTTAAAGAATGCTTCATAGATTCAATATCTTTTCCGCCTCTTTTCACTGGAAATACCCAGCATTTCTCCGCAAACCAACAAATGAATTTATTTTTAAATAGTTCTGCTTTTGCCATAATATGCATTTTTCTATTAGTACATGCTACAATAATTGGTGGATCCCAATTTGATGTATGGTTAGCACACATAATATATGCCCCAGTTTTTGGTACATTTTCCTTTCCTATTTTTCCTACTCTAAATACAATATAACAAAACGTGCGTATTAAAAATACAACTATTGTTCTTACCATTTTTTTCTCCTAATTCTTTTCTATCACTTATTTATAAAGCTTACTACTCTATCCTACTTCCTTAGACTTCTTAAAAATATAATGTTTCATCTTTACTTTTTCTTCATTATCTTTTTTTAATGCTATATAAATTGAAACAATCGCTAGAATAATAAGTATTCCTAAAAATACTCCAGCTGTATCTATCCCTACATCTTTCCAAGAAGGTCCTCTACCGTGGTACAAAGCTTTGATGAAATTCGTCTGATATAGCATAGATAAATCCAACTAATAGGCTTAATCCTAACCTTGTCCTTAATTTAAAGGGAAATGTACAAAGAAATGCCATAATGCACATACCCACTACTGTATAAATTGAAAAATGTGCTAGCTTTCTAACTATTGGTTCACCATGTTCAATTAGTTTGTTCTGTGTTTCTATACTTAAATTTTTCGTATATGGAAAATGATGTACAAATACGGTGGTAACTTTATTGCTTAAGCTTCCTGACTCTATTCCATCTTGTGCTGAAAAACTAAATATAATATAAAACGTAGCTAATAACATAAGCATAGAAATGATTCTGGTAATAATTCTTTTCATCCTTTTTCTCCTTTTTGCTCACACTATTTTAGCACATTTTTTTATTTTATTCAACTTGTTATGAAAAGGATACCATTTCTAGTATCCTTCTCATTGAAATTCTATTTCTCTATAATTTCTTTAATTTTTTGTTTTGCTTCTGTTACAGAAGTAGCATTTGGAACCATAGTGTATAGTAACTGACTTCCCATAGAGTATGTTGTATTATTTGCCCCTGTTCCTGTTAATGAATTAGTTTTAATTGTCCAAGCTGACATATCATTTAATTGTGCTTTTACTAATTGACTTATTTCATCTTGCTTAATATTTGTTTGGAAACTTCCTTTCAACGAGTCTAAAATATTTGTATATTTTGTAAGAAGTGTTTTACTATTTAAAACTTTTTTCATAATTGCTTCTATTACTTTTTGTTGATTTTTAACTCTTTGGCTATCTCCACTAGCAAAAGCTTGTCTTTCTCTACTAAATGCTAATGCTTGTTCACCATTCATATAATTTTTTCCTTTATTAAAATGGTATCCTCCAATAACGGAAGTAAAAGCATAATCAGAATTCACTTCAATTCCACCCAAAGTATCTACTAATTTAATTACTGTTGTAAAATTAACTCTTACATAATAATTAATATCTATATCTAAGAAGTCCTCTGCTGTTTTGACTGTTTCATTAATTCCATAAATTCCTGTATGTGTTAACTTATCTTTTGCTCCATAAGAGTGTAATGTTACATAGTAGTCTCTTGGAATGGATGTAATTAATACTTCATGTGTTTTTGTATTGATAGATGCTATCATATTGGCATCACTTCTAGCCACATTACTAATATTTCCTGAAGTATCTACTCCACTAATATATACATTAAAAATTCCATTTTGAACACTATATTTAGAGTCTTTCTCTTCTTCCTTTTTACTTGTTTTTATCTCATGTTTTGCTGTATATATAACTTTTGTATCACTTTTAAAATTCTCTATTTCTTCTTCTAAAATACTTTTTTGAACTGAGCTAATAAAAATAATTTCTGCTTTACTATTCATTAATTGTTTTCCTAAATCAGTTAGGCTATTCTGCGTCTTAAAACTAACACTCGACTTATTCTGTACTTCTTGTTTTGCATCATCTGGTACTTGGAATAAATACACATTTTGATTTTGGATATCTTCTATTTTTTCATACTTACTATCTTTTTTTACTATAATATAGTATTCTTCTGTTTGTGCAACTTCTTGAAATACATTATCCAAGAAATTTCCTGTTGCCAAAGTATATTTAGTTACAAAAATATATACACCTGAAAGCAGTAAAATAACAACTAAACATATAAGATTTAACTTAGGCGTTTTATGTACTTTTAGTAAACCTATTAGTATCGCTAATGTAAAAAATATCTCTGCTATTGTGAATATAGTTACATATATTCCTGGCAATAAGTTCAATTTTATTACTGAAATATAAAATATAATCGTTATGACAGTATAAACAAATGCCGTTACCTTAAGAAAAATATCTAATTTTTTATTTCTCTCTCCTATTTTCTTGTCACTTTTATTAGAATTGGATTGTTCTTTCATTTGTACCCCTCCTCAGACTTTATTTAGCATTACATAAAATATCTGCAATTCTTTTACTTGCTAATCCATCACCATATGGATTTTGTGCTTTACTCATTCTATCATACTCTATTGAATTATCCAATAGTTTTTTCATCTCTTTATAAATTGTATCTGTATCAGTCCCAACTAGTTTAAGAGTACCTGCCTCAATTCCTTCTGGTCTTTCAGTAGTATCTCTCATTACTAGAACTGGTTTTCCTAGCGAAGGAGCCTCTTCCTGTATTCCTCCACTATCTGTTAATATCAAATATGATCTTGCTAAAAGATTATGGAAATCTATTACTTCTAATGGTTCTATTAATTTTATTCTTTCGTTATTTCCTAATATCCTTTTTGCAATTTCTTGTACAATTGGATTTTTATGAACTGGATAAACTACTTTAATATCCTTTTTTTCTTCTACAATTTTTTTAATTGCTGTAAACATATTCTCCAACGGTTTACCTAAATTTTCTCTTCTATGTGCAGTAAGTACCACTAGTCTGTCATTTCCTACCCAATCCAAAAGTGAATTTGTATATTTATCATTTACTGTTGTCTTTAGAGCATCTATTGCTGTATTTCCTGTAACATATATTGTATCTTTCTCTTTCCCTTCTTGTATTAAATTACTTTTTGCCATTTCTGTTGGCGCAAAGTTATATTTTGCTATAATACTAGTTGCTTGCCTATTAAATTCTTCTGGATATGGAGAGTATATGTTATAAGTTCTCAAACCTGCCTCTACATGTCCCACTGGAATTTGCATATAAAAAGCACATAAAGCTGTTACAAAAGTAGTAGTCGTATCTCCATGAACTAAAATAACATCAGGCTTTACTTCTTCTAAAACAGGTTTTATCTTTGATATAATGTTAGTTGTAATATCAAATAAAGTCTGCTTATCTTGCATAATATCCAAATTATAATCTGGCACTACTTCAAAACACTCTAATACTTGTTGTAACATTTCTCGATGTTGTCCTGTTACACATACTATTGTTTCCACATTTTTTCTTGTCTTTAATTCTTTTACTAGAGGACACATTTTAATTGCTTCTGGTCTTGTACCAAATACTAACATTATCTTTTTCATATTTTTTCTCCTTACCTCTTCATTTTTAGTTCTATGTTAAATTAACACTGCCTTGCTTTTAGATACAATATTAATCTTAACTTTTCTTAAACAATCGTAAACTATTTTTGCTAGTAAAATACAAACTATCAATTCTATGATAAATTTTACCACAAATGACACTCCAGTTAAAATTTGATATTTCTCTGCATATCGTAATACAATTTGATGTGTCATAAAAAATTCAATTGTAAGCTTTTTATTATTTTATTGTCTAAGTCTTTTTCAACTTTTTCCATTTTTCAACTCCAATATGTAATTTTTTTAACACTACTTTCTCTATGTCAGATATTTTTAATGACCCCAAAATACCAATAAAGATATAAATAAGCTCAAATTGTACTATTTCTGGATAGTATCTGTACCATCCATTTGTAGCAATAAATCTTTCTGAGTTAAAGCCTTTTAATCCAATCAAATCTTTTAATAAGTATAACACTAAATTTGCTAGCCAAATTAAAAATATGTGATGAGCCATAATGTCTTTAGTATGATCGGAAATTTTATTTATTATCTTATTATCTCCTAATGATTTTTCAAGTATTTTTGAAATTCTAAGCCAGAACCATATTCCAGTTGTGGCAACTACTATTGGTATCATTGGTGAGACATAACTAAAATCTTTCATATTATATAAACTTGGAAAGTTTATATTTTTGTATATTCTAATAATAATAACATTAATAGAAATAGTAATTCCAAAAACCATTAAAGTAGGGATTTCTAACTCTTTATTTTCTAAATATTCTTTATATATTTTACCACCTTGGAAAAATACCATAAAAAATGCTAATTTGAAAATTGGAATTAATGCTTCATTTGTAATACCTTTCTTTGCAATATATACACTAAAAATATTAAGACTGGCTAAAATAATAAATGAAATATAATCTACTATTTTAACATATTTGCATTTTAATTGTAGCTTTCTAACAATTAAAAAAGCTATTTCAACTGTGAATAATGTTGGAATAAACCATAAAGAGGCACTAAACCCATATTGTTGTCCATCTATAAATGGTTTATAAATGAGAGTTTCCCATCCTAATACTTTTGGTTGTGAACATAATCCAACGTTATATAAGACCCACGTTATTATTCCGTATATAAGGTTCCAGGCAAAATAATATACTAGTAACTTAAAAAATTTCTTTTTTAGATATGGTCTTATATTATGAACATTTTCATCTTTAAAGAAATATCCTGATATAAACATAAACATTGGCATGAAAAATGAAGTATATGGAAAAATATCATTAAATAAGTTTAATGCTCTATCACAATGTGAAGCTACAACCATAACGATACCTATTGCTGATAATATTGCAAATTGTTTATTTGCTTTCATTTTTCTTCCTCTTTTCCTTATTTTTATATCATAAATCTTCTCTATTTTAGTTTCATCTTCTTCAAAATTTGATATGCTGTAACTCTTGCTTTTTTAACCAATCCATAAGTAGTGTATTTTTTGGCAATATATTTATATCCTTTTGAAGAATACTCATTCCAAAATTTCTCTCTATTCTTTGGTTTACTCGTTGGTCCTTTTAATTGTGGATTTCTACAAATCTCTATTTTTTCTTCTTTATAAATCATCTCTTCTTTTAATTCTTCAAAAATCTTTTGTCCCTGCTGAGAATTAATCATAACAAAAGAAGTTCCTTTATTATCTTTAAATTCTTCTTCGTAATTTTCTATTCCCCAGAAATCTCCCATTGTCATATCACTAATATGTTCCGACTTTGCATAAGGGCATTCATAGCAAGATGGTCTAATAATATTTAGAGAACCATATAGTTCTTTATAGATATCTACACATTCTTTATGGCTCTTCTCTGTATCTTCTCCTCCTTCAAATATAGCCTTTTCATGGTGCCCCTTCCATCCATAATCTTTTGTTCTAAATTTATAGGAAACAATTTTTTTCTTATATTCTTTTTCTAAAAACTGAATATGTTCCTTAAATATTTTCCTTGATGGCACTCCATGGCATACAAAATCACAAGTAATCAATCTTTTTATGTCGCCGTTGTGCATTTGATAATATTGCCTCACTTCTGCTACTTGACAGGGTGTACCTGTAAATAACACTAATCTATTTTCTTTTATATCTCTTAATAATGACTCATAAATTTTGTGCAAATCACTTTGTACATACTTAGAACCATAAAACTTCTCTAATTCTTCTTGCTTTTCTGCTCTTTGATGTTCTACCACTAATTCTTCATTTAATGCTGCTCCATAAACTACTCCGCCATTTTTTATGGTATAGGACGCAATTATATGAAAAAAACCTCCTGATGTTGCTTTATTTCTTAATTCTTCCTCTTTGTTTTGAACTGCATATACTTTTCCTATTTCTTGCTTCTCTATTTGTGTATTAAAAGCACAAATTCTATGGCATGCTCCACATTGAATACATTTTTCTTGATTTATTTCAGGATACAAAAAACCTTCTCCATCTTCAACCATTGTAATTGCACCTACTGGACATATTCTAGAACACGCACTGCAACCACAGCATCTATTTTTTTCAAAAACTGTATTCATCTTTCTCTCCTTATTTTTATCCTTTCTTTTATCATTCCTATGGCTAACCTCACAAAACTAGTAATTTGCTTACTATTAATTATGATAATTAATAATAATATAATAATAGAATATAAGTACCAAAGTTTTACCTCTATTGTTATAATAATAGTACTAATAATTAATAATACTACTGTGGCAATAATTAATTTGAAATCATAACATATTTTTACCATTTTTCTGGTATCTATTGCTCTATAAATCCAAAGAATAAAATAACAAACTGCAGTTGCGATTGCTGCTCCAATAGGTCCTATGTATTTCAAGCATACTATATTTAAAAATATGTTTAAAATAGCTACACTAGCATTTGTAACAAATGCCATTTTGGTATTTTTACTTGCTGTATAAATTGATCCTAAATATTGTGCCATTGAGAAAAAAGCTGTTCCCAAAAGTAAAATTGGCATATAGTACCATGCCTCTAAAAACTCTACTCCTACTACAATATTTGTAATCACTCTACACATACACATCAAAATTGCACAGATAATAAATACAAAAGCAAATAAATAGTGAAAAATATCTGTATAAAATTTAGAAATCTCCTTTTTTTCAAACTCTTTATTTGCCGAAATTTGCCAAGCTTGAAAAAAAACTTCTACAATTACTGTAACAATAGTAGGTACTTTGTGAGCTACTGCATAAATTCCATTAATACTTGTCCCATAACTTGTTGTAATCATTACTCTATCCGTAAAATTGGTAATCCACCAACAAATAGAGTTTGGTATTAACGGAATACTAAACTTTGTCATACTTCTAAAAGTTTTAGCATTAAATTTCTTAATCCTTATTTTTTGATATAGTTTAACTGCTATTAACAATACTATAATAGAAACTGTATTGCCTATTACATATCCTAATAAATATCCTGTAATCCCTTGATGCAATACAGTTAACAGTAGAATATTAGCAACAATAGTAATAAATACATTTAATACATTATCAAAAGTATATATTTTAACTTTTCCAATCGCTCTTGTAAATTGCGAAAAAATAGTCCTAATGATATTAGTTGCTATATACAATACTAAAATTACTATATATTCATATTTAGTTACTTGATAAATAACAATTGCAATCAATGACATAATTATAATGTTAGCAATGCTTGATAAAAATCCAATAGACAATACTTCTTCCTTATCACTACTTTCTTCCATAGCAAATCGAAATACTGCCTCCGAAATGGTAAGCGAAATAATTGGAATTAATAAAGTCGCTATATTTTGTAATATGTCTATTGTTCCATATTCTGAATTTGTTAATACTCTAGTATAAAATGGGATCAACAAAAACTGAAGTAATTTGGAACTAAAACTACCAATTGCAAATATTATGATATTTTTTGCTAAACTTTTTTCTTTCTCCATTTAGTATGATTAATCTTCTATAAATGTTTTTAAAATATTTATAGATTCTCCTCTCTTTTGATCTAATAATTCATTTACCTTTTCATAATTAACTGTCTCTAACACATTAGCATTTTTTCCATCTACAATTTGTCTACTTCTTAACCCAAACATATCTAAAATACTTTCTAAGCGCGAACTAGTTTTTTCAAAAGATGGTAATAATTCTGTAAAGAAATTCTTGTTAAAATTAATAGAAAATGCTGTTCCGTGGAATGAATTTGTAACAATATAATCAGCATCTAAAAACAAGTTTATATATTCTAATGGTCCTGCACTCCATATATATTTTGCTTCAAATTTATTTCTCATACTACCTTGAATAGATATGATTTTTTTACCAGTTTTTCTAGCTAGCTCTTGTGCAAAATCTACTAAAGATTGTGAATAAGCAATTTGATAGCATAAAATATAATTTTGATATTTATTCTTCTTATTAATTAGTTTTGTCCATTCTTCTTTTCTAATCAATAAAGTAGGATCCAAAACAACTGGAACTTCTTTACCTATTAGCTCTTTAATTAGGACACGAGCCTGTTCTTCTCTTATAGCAATTTTATGAAAATCATTTAATAATTGCTGATATTCTTGTTTTTTATCTTCTTCTATTTGAGTTATCCCAAAACTACTTGCATAGCTTACTTTCTTACTATTATCTGTTACAAAGTTTAGAAAATATGCCTTATCAAATCCTGTAATTTTATAATTCCATACTTGGTCACTTCCAACAACAAACTTTTTAAATTGTTGTTGTTTTTCTATTACATCTTGTTCTTCTTGCTCTATAAAGAACTTGTCTCGAAAATTCCTAAAATGAATTCTAGATGGATATAATATTGTTATTCTAATAATAGTTTCTATCATCGCCTTCAAATTTCTTTGTGCAAATATACGCTTTATTCCATATTCCTTACTTGTTTTTGGACATATATGATCTACAATAATAGCTTGATATCCTATTCCTTCAATAACTTTTTGAGTAGCAAATGCTTGTAGTGCACTTCCATAGTTATCTGCATCATGAATTGTTACAATTCCAACTTTTTCTTTTCCATTATCCTGTACAATTTTCTCTTTTGTCTTTTTCATAATATATCCCAACATTAGCCAGAATATTGCTGTATTAAATGAATTGATCAAGAAAATCTCTTGATTAATAAAAGCAGCTAATATCATAATGGCTACAATTGTTATCGCTAATATATTAATATTCTTTTCTAAACTACTTCTTTTGTATTTTTCTTTTACAGTATAACTTATTAGGCTTATGTCACATACTCCTAAAAAGATAAACATAACTGCTGCACCCAATATACCAGTTCCTGTTATCACTGCTAAATACCCATTTCCATAATCATATCCTTTGGCTGGATAGGTATTTGGAAAATTTTGCTTTGCATAACTTACTAAGTTTCTTGGTGATGTTCCTAATAATGGTTTTGAACTTAATATTTCTAAACAATCTCCCCATAACTCAAAACGTAAATTACTAACACCCTTACCATCTAAGTCAGTTCTATTCAAATCTACTTTTACTTGATTTTGACTAGCATTTTGCTTATCTATAGTCCCCTTTGTAGTAGTTTCATTTCTTTTAATTAAATTAGGTATATATCCTAACACTGATTTTGTACCTACTATAATTCCAATAGTCAGAATTGCAACCATACAAGTAGTAAGTATAATCTTTCCTATATTTCTTTTATTTCCTTGATGAAAATATACTCTTATTTTTAGCCAAGATTGAACCACTATTCCTAATAGTAATATAACTATTCCTGTTCTAGATCCTGACAATAGAATATAAATAAATTGGAATACCCCATCTATCCCCCATAAAACTTTTTTCCAACGTTTATTTGCAATACTCCCCATATAAACTGACATTAATAACAAAATAGCTGAGGTAACAGCTGCAAAATTTGGATCAACAAATATTCCAAATAGCCTATTATAATAAAATCCTTGTGCCTTTGGTATAGCTCCACCTTCTAATTTCACTTGATAACTAATTTGCATAGCATATTGATATAATCCTACACAAATTGCTATTATCCAAATTAAACTAAGTAATATAATTGCTATCTTTAATACTCTCTCTATATCCTTTTGTTGATTTTTAAGTGCATAGGTGTAAAGAACTCCAAATAAAATACTACTCCATAAAATTGTTTTAATATTATTCATGTATCCATATTTCAACATTGTTACACTAGATATAATACATATTATAATAAAACACCATAATAAAGCACCATAGTTTTGTTTAAATAGCTCTCTTTTAAAAAGCAAATTATATAAAATAAGTATTCCTCCTATTCCCATAAAAACAATACTTATTCCATTCTTAATAATAGGTATCCCAATATTTACATATGGCAAAATACTATTTAATAATAAATATATTAAAAAGGCAATTATATAGACTTCTTCTATTCTCTTAAAAATTTGCTCTTTTTTCATTTTTATTCTCCTTGTAAGATATCCTTATATATCTTTTCTAATAATAATGTTTGCTTCTTTATATCAAATCCAGAATTCTCTATTAACTCTTTTTGATTCATTCTATTATATTCTTTTGTATGATTTAGAATTTTTTCAGCCCACTCCTTTGCTGTTAATTGTAAACTTAATTTTAATTCTAATTCATTTTTTGCCAAATGGCTATTGATAGTATCAGAAATAACATATTTTAATCCACTAGCTGCTGCTTCTATCACAGTAAGTGGTACCCCTTCATATAAAGATGGTAATATAAATACATCCATAACCTGTAATACTTCATTTACTTTATCTGTCACACCATAATAAATAATATCATTTTGAAGCTTTAATTCTTCTGCTTTTTTTTGTATTGCTTCCTTATAAGGTCCATCTCCCACTAATAACAATTTTGCATTTAATTGTATCTTTAAAATCTCTTTTAATACTTCTAGCAAAAACGAGTGATTTTTCATTTCTATCATTCGTGCTACATTTCCAATAACAAAATTATTTTCTATATGATTTTCTTTTCTTTGCTCTTGTCTTATAACGTCATTATACTCATACTTATCTACATCAATAGCATTATTAATAATATAGAAATTGTTATTTCCTTCAATATTCTTACCGAAACATAAACTTTCCAGCTTCTAGAGAACAAGCAAAATAGTAATTAGCATATCTTTTTGACATCAGCCTCAGAATCCTCATTCTTATTTTACTAATGTCACAACTTGTGCTATGTGTATGCATAATTCTTACTGGTATTTTCCATTTTTTTGCTTCTCTTAAGTAAAAAATGTCTAGGTTAGTTTGGTGGCTATGTATTATGTCATAATCATGATGTTCTTGAAAAAACTTTTTAATTTCTTTTAGAAATAGAGATAGCTTTTTTTCTTCTGAACCTTTTATTCGATAGATATTATGTCCTTGCTCTTTTAGTTTTTCTTCTAATTCCGCTTCTCCTGGAAGTAATACTAAAAAGTCTACTTCTATATTTTTATCTAAATAGTTAATATAATTATTGACAATATTTTGAACACCGCCATTTCTAGAAATATAGCTAAGTACATATAATATCTTCATCTTTTTCTCCTTGTTATTTTAAGCTTGAACAAAATTTTTTGTAGCTTCATTGCACTTCTTTTCATCCTGATATATTTCTTCTAAAAATTGGTTACATCTTTTTGTAAATTCCTGTGCATTAAAATTGCTTTGGTAATTCTCTAACGCTTCTCGAACATCTTCTTGGTATACATCAATTGAAAATCCTAATTGGTATTCTTCTACAATTTGTGCAAGATAAGTTCCTTTTGCTGTAATAATTGGCTTTTTAAATAAAGCTGCGTCATATAGCCTATTTGGAATTGCTGGTTGTACTTCTTCTGAGTCTAGACTATAAATAGAATTGATAATATCTATATCTTTATACAACTTAGCTTTCTCACTGTTTTCATATCTTCCCATAAATTTAACATTTTGAATATTATTTACCTTGCAAAAGCCTTCTAAATCACAATCTTTAAAAGGTAATCCTATATAAGTAAAACTTACTTTTTCACTATTCTTAAAGGCATTAATTAATTTACTATTTACATCAAAATACCTAACATATCCTAAAAATCCTATATTTAGATTTTCTTTTACTCTTAAGTCAATTGCTTTTTCTTCTTGATGTTCTTCATTAGATATATTATGTGTAATAATAATTTTATCTTTATTTTCAAAAAACTTCATATATCCTTTTGAAGACATTAGCGTACAATATGAATTTTGGATAATCTTGTCTACAATTTTCCTATATATTCCTATCTTCTCATAAGTATAATCCCTATAATCAAAAATGTAATTATTTTTATATCTTTTCAATAATTTTCTATGTATTAAAATTCCTGGCATAGTCGTTAAAATTACTAATTTATCATATCTATTCTTTTTTAGTAATTTTACAATAAGTCTTCTATATTTTATAGACAAGAAAAGTAGTTCCAGTTTATTAGTACCTGTCATATGTTTGAATAAATAGGTATTTCCATTTTGTTCTATTTTTCCATTACTATCTCTATCAAATGTAACAATATCGTATTCCACATTATTTTCTTGAAATATTTTTTCATATCTTTGCATATATGGCATATATGTTTTTGAAAAAAAACCTATAATCAATGCTTTCATAATTTCTCCTATATTACTTTTTCTTAAATAAATATTTTTTTATAGTTCCAAATGCTTTTAATGACCTTTTTAAATCAGATGGATGTAGCAAACCTATATGCAATCTATGCAGAATATATCTTGGTCTTAAATAATACTTTTTCCTAGCATAATCACAAAAATCAACTAATTCTTTGGCTGAGAGCCCTGGTAAATTTAGTACACAATTCAAAGTTCCATCTTCTTTGCAATACTCATCATATTTTCCATTAATATATCCATTTTCTTTTGCCCAGTTATATGCCTCAGTTCCTGGATAAGGTATTAACGGAAAGAATTGAGCAGTATCCGTATTAAATCTTAGTGACGCTTCTAATGTTGTTTGCATCGTTTCTTTTGTTTCGCCTTCGTTTCCTACCATATAGCAAGCATGAACAAGAAGATGAGCTTTTTTAGCACCTTTGATGTAATCTTCAATTTGTTTTGTAGTAGTTCCCTTTTTGATATTCTTTAAGATTTCTTGGTTAAAGCTTTCAATCCCTGGTATAATTAATCTACATCCTGCTTTTTTCATTAGTTTCATTGTTTCATAATCCAAATTTGCTCTTGCATTACATAACCATTTAAACCTCTTATTTAATTTATTTTCTATCATCAAATTACAAATTTTAGCGATTCTATCTTTGCGAATAGTAAAAGTGTCATCTTCTATAACAATCTCTTTTACATCTGGGAAGTTTTCAGCTATATATTTCATTTCTTCAATTACATTTTCTTCACTTCTTGTTCTATATTGATGTCCATGCATCGTTTGTGGATACACACAAAAATTACAATGTGCAGGGCATCCTCTACCTGTAAAAATTTGTATTGCAGGATAAGTAGCAGCTGGAAAAGAATAGTCATAAACAGATAAATGTTCTTTAATAAATTTAGAAGCAAAAGGTATTTCATCTAAATCCGTAATATATTCTGCATCTTCATTATGAATAATTTCATTTCCTTTTCTATAACTAATTCCTTTTACCTGACTAATATCTATCCCTTGTTCTATCGTTCTTGCTAATTCTCTTACTGTATTATCATACTCTTTTCTTGCTACTGCGTCTATTTTTGGTTCTAATTTTAATGTTTCTTCTGCTGTAGCAGAAGGATGTGTTCCCACAAGTAATATAAATACATCAGAATATTTTTCCTTTATTTTCTTTGCAAAATTGATATCACTATAAATAGATGGTGTACTTGTATCCAATACAACTAATTTTGTTCCTTCTATTCTTTTTGCAACATACTCTAAACTCTTTTCTTCATTTAATAAATTAGCTGGAGCATCTAAGAACTCTACTTGATGCCCTTCTTTTTCTGCAAGTGCTGCAGCATAAATTAGCCATAGTGGATAATATAACACTCCACTATGTCCTATTGATGGACTCCTTGACTCTCTTGAAAATTTCCCATATTCTGCTTTAAAAGGTGGATTAATAAAAAATATCTTCATGACTTTCTCCTTTATGATTTGTTAATATTCCTATATTTTATTAAACTTCTAATTGTATATTGTACCATATAATAACCTCTTTGAAAAATATTAAGTTCCATATGTTTATATACCATATACGTCATTTTAGCAGCCTTTATCTTATTCCCTGATTTTGAACCTTTTGATATTCTATAAACCAATAATGGTTCATTTATGCCATAGGCACAAACATTAAAATTTCTTAATATCTTTAACCAGACCAAAAAATCTTCATGCATTTTGTCATGTTCCATTTTTACAGAGCTAAGTACTTCTTTTTTTGCTAAAACAGAAGAACAAGATATTACATTTTGATTCAGCAATTTTTTATAACTTACTGTTTCTGGTACCTGTCTTACATATGAATATGGATTTTCATTTTCATCAATAAAAGATGAGCCTGTATATACTAATACAGGCTCCATCTTTTCTCTTTTTAATAAATCTATTTGTTTTTGTAACTTTTCTTCTTTCCAAATATCATCACTATCTAAAAAAGCAACCCATTCTCCATTAGCTTGTTCTACACCAAAATTTCTGCTAAAAGAAACTCCTGAATTTATTTGATTAGTATAATTTCTTATTCTTTCATCTTGCTTGCAATATCGTTCTATTATTTCTTCTGTCTTGTCTTTAGAACAATCGTTAATAATAATTAATTCCAAATTCTTATAAGTTTGATTCAAAACAGATTCTATTGACTTAGCTATATACTTTTCTGCATTATATGCTGGCATAACTACACTAATTAAAGGTTCTTTCATTCTTACTATATTTCTCCCTTACTATAGTTCTTATTTTCTCGCTTCAAATCTTCTATTTCCGCTTTTATTTCTATTTCTGATGCTTCTGCTCCTGTTGTTGCAAAAACTTCCTTTATTGTTAGCCATATAATTTTTAAGTCCATAAATAGACTAACATTATCAACATATTCTAAATCATAGTCTATTTTTTTAAATATGTTGATATTATTTCTTCCCTTAGCTTGTGCTAGTCCAGTAATTCCTGGTAACACATCACTTCTTCTTTTTTGTTCTTCAGTAAACCACTCATAATATTCTGGTATCCATGGTCTTGGTCCAATAAACCCCATTTCTCCCTTCAATATATTAATAAGCTGTGGTAGTTCATCAAGACTAGTTTTTCTAATAACTCTCCCTACCTTCGTTACCATTTCTTCATGTGACATATTACTATTTAATTCTTCTCGATTTGTTTTCATACTCCTAAATTTGTATATTTGAAAAGGCTTCCCCTTTTTTCCTATTCTGGTTTGTTTATATAATACTGTTCCTCTATCTTCAATTTTTATAGCTATTGCTATTACTATAAAAGGAATTAATAAAACAACACACAATATTAACGAAATAAGGAATTCAAAAACTCTTTTTAAAATCAAGTATATATTTCTTAGAACCTTCTTCATTATAAAAACCTTCCTTAAATTTTCACTAAGCATATTATATAGAATTGGTCATATAACTTCAAGTAGTTCATGACAATAGTTTAACCTATTTTATCATAAAATGTCGTAAAAAGAAAGAAATGAACTATAATTGTCATTTCTTTTTTAAATTTAATTAGACTATATTCTATTTTATTTTTTCATAATATAGTTCCAAGAATCTCTACACATGTCTTCCAAGTTCTTTTCTGATACCCATCCTAGTTCCTCTTTTGCCTTTTTTATTTCCGCATAACAAGTTGCAATATCCCCTGCTCTTCTTTCTGCAATTTTATATGGCACTTTTTGACCTGTTGCTTTTTCAAAAGCCTTTACCATATCTAAAACACTGTACCCTGTTCCAGTTCCTAAGTTATAAATATATAGCCCTTTTCCTTCTTTTTCAATTTTTTCTAATGCCTTTAAATGTCCTTTTGCCAAATCTACTACATGGATATAATCTCTAACTCCTGTACCATCTGGCGTATTATAATCATTACCGAATACAGATAGTTCTTTTAATTGTCCGTTTGCTACTCTTACGATATATGGCATTAAATTATTCGGAATACCTTGCGGCTCTTCCCCAATTAGCCCACTCTCATGAGAGCCAACTGGATTAAAATATCTTAAAATACAAATATCCCACTCATTGTCAGAATGATAAGTATCTTTTAAGATTTGTTCAATAAATAGTTTTGTTGTCCCATATGGATTAGTAGTTCCACCTGTTTTACATTCTTCTGTTAAAGGTATTCTTTCTGGTTCTCCATAAACAGTTGCTGAAGAACTAAAGATGAACTTTTTACAGTTATATTTTCTCATAATGTCTAGAATGGTTAATGCCCCTGTTACATTGTTTGTATAATATTCTATTGGCTTTTGTACAGATTCTCCAACTGCTTTAAAACCTGCAAAATTAATAACAGCTTCAATTTGATTTTCCTCAAATACTTTCTCTAAAACTGTTCTATCTAAACAGTCCAACTCATAAAATTTAAAATCTTTTCCTGTAATTTGTTTAATTTTATCTAGTACTTCTGGTTTACTGTTTGAAAAATTATCTACAATAATAATTTCCTTCCCTGCATTTAAAAGTTCAACTGCAGTGTGACTTCCTATGTATCCTGCTCCTCCTGGTAATAAAATGGCCATTTCTATTTTCTCCTCTCTAAAATAATCTCTTTTACTTTCTCCTTTACTTCTTCAATTGTCATTTTAGTAGTATCTACCACAATAGCACCTTCTGCTATTTTTAAAGCTCCTACTGTTCTATGACTATCATCATAATCTCTTTTTTCAATTGTTTTTAATACTTGTTCATAGGTCATATCTGAGTTAATGCCTTTTTCCTGATTCTCTTTATATCTTCTATTAGCTCTTTCTTCTGATGTTGCATCTAAATAAATCTTTACTTGTGCATTTGGAAATACTTCTGTTGCAATATCTCTTCCTTCCATAATGACATCTTCACCTTCTGCCATTTTTCTTTGCAAATTCACCATTATTTCTCGCACTTCAGGAATTGCAGACACTTGAGAAGCCATCATAGTTACTTCTTGTGACCTAATTTCTTTGCTTACATTTCTATTATCTAAAAAGATTTCCTGTTCTACTCCATTGTGTCGTATTTGAATCTCCACTCTTCTTGCTATTTCTATAATTCTTTCTCTCTCTTCATTGTTTGTTATACCTTCTGTTAAACATGCAAGTGCAATACAACGATACATAGCTCCTGTATCAATATTTACTAAATCTAACTCTTGCGCGATTAATTTAGCAATAGTTCCTTTTCCTGTACCTGATGGTCCATCAATTGCTACAACAAATGACATTTAAACTTCCTCCTTTGATTCTCTTACTATTCTTCCTCTTGAGCTTCACTTAATCTCTTCATTTCCTCTGGTTCTGGCATATGAATTCCCTTCGCCACAATCGTAACTTGCTGTACATTCATGGTGGTCAATTTTTCAATTTCTCTTTTTATCTTCTCTTTATATGTCCTTAAGGTTCCTAATATATTATACCCATAATTAATAGAAACCTCCATATAAATATTAGGTCCTTCTGGAGTACTTTCTACTCTTGTTCTAATTACTTTATAAATTGCATCTGTTCGTTTTGCTAAATATTCTGCAATTTGGCGAAATACAGCATCTGAAATCGTAAAATTCCCCAAGTAGCTAAAAGTTGGTCTAATAATGGATTTTTCTGTAATATAGGGGTCTGTTCCTTTTCCCTTAAATTTAAAAATTTGTAATGGATCTAAAATATATCCTGAAAAATCCTTCTTGATTTCAAAGGTAGGTACTGGAATAACATGTTTTCCTTGTGTTGTACGAATTCTTTTAGCTGTTTCCATTTCTGCTTCTGTTGCTACATCTTGAATATAGATTCTTTTACAAGGCTTTGGAAGTCCTAAGTTTTCTGTAATCTTATCTATCATTCCATCTGAAGTACCTAGTATTAAAATAGATTCTGGCTTATTCTTTCGAATCGCCTTTTTCATTTCATTTCTGTCACTATCATTTACAAATATTGCCTTTTTAACAGTTTCTATTTTAGTTGGCGCTTTTTTTGCAGATGTCCCTGCAATTACATCATTTTCATTAATTAGTAATCCATCATCTATAATATAGGCAATATTATTTTCACTTGCCACCATTTGAGCACGATAACTTTTCCCTGTACCAGAAGGTCCAATAAAAGCATACACTTTTATATCTTCACTATTATAACCTAAGTTATTAGCAATGTTATTTGCCAAATTATCTAGAAGCATATTTTTTCTCCTTCTCTTATTTTTCTAAAATGATAATATGATATACCATTCCTCTATACTTAATTTGAATTCGTTTCTTCTCTATTTCTTTTAATTGGTATTTATTACTCATATCTCGGTATGCAACAGTTCCCTCACTGTCAATTAAAATGATTTTACCATGATACTCTTCTAAAAACTGACTATTAACAGCTTTAGTAGATAATTCAAATGGCTTTAATTCCACAGCATTATCTCCTAAATAATAGCACCAATTATAGTCTGGTAATTGCTCTGCCAAACTACTGGCTAAGAAAATATCACTATATACTAAAATAGTATTTTCATCATATTTCTCTTGAATATATTGTATCTCTTGTCCATTAGAAATATCATAGTTTTCTTTTATTCTAACACTATTATCATATATACTCAATCCTAAAAAGATAATTACTACAAAAGTCGCTATTGCTTTTTGGATTTTTGTACTACTATTTGCCAAAAAGTATGCTAATGGAAAAATCAAAATTCCTGTTGTTACCACCATATAACGATAATACATAATTGGCTTAGCCACTAAACTTACTACTAGCATAGCAATATATAAGATGAAATGAATAGCTAAACAATAGCAAACTACATTTTTTCTTTTATGTATTTTATTCCAGATAATTTGATATAGGTAATAAATATAAATTATTCCTGCTATAATAAAAGAAAAGTCAACTCCTATTACTCCATGAAATTGCACTGCAAGTGGTGCTAGTACACTATCTCTAAAATTAAGCGGTATCCAAAATCCTTGACTTACTGATTTTGCTTGTCTAAAAAAGATAAACAGCCATGGCAAATATCCTAAAATTTGTACAATAGCAGTAATTAAAAATCAAACTAAATAACTTCTTTTTGCATTTCTAATTTCTTCATTTTTGGTAATCAGAATATGAAATAATAGTAAAGCATTTATAATAGCTACTGTTGCTAAACCATAATAATGGCAATGTGCTGTAGCCAAACTAAAAATTGCAAATAAACTCCAATTCTTCACTTTATTTTCTTTGCTAATTCTATAAGCATATATTGCTGATATTGTCGCAAAGAAAAGTGTCCATGTATACATACGAATTTCTGCTCCATAGCTTGGCATTACTGGCAAAGCAAAAATAAGAACTGAAAATAAAAGTCCTACCTTGCTTCCAAAGTCTTTACGAATATGGGTATACCCTAAAATACCAGTTAAAATAGCTGGTATCATAGAAAACAATCTTGCTACTAAAATGCTATCACCCAAAATTAACATCACTATTTTAAGCATTAAATAATATAAAATTGGATGAACATCTTGACTTCCTATTTCAACAATTTGTGCAAAATCATGCCTTACCAAACCCATGGTATAACTTTCGTCATACCATAGTTCTATAAAAAAAGCAGTCAATAAGATAAGGATACTCCCTAAAACAATCCATATAATATGAAAGCTCTTTGATTTAATTATCCCTTTTATTTTCTCCATTTATTAACATTCCTTTTATTTTCAACTATTATTCTTTTTCTAATAAGATTATATTGTAAATATAGTCTTGATATTTGGTATCAAATCTTTCTGGTCCTGCTAATACTTTCATTCCTTCTTTTTCAAACTCATCATGATATAATCCTAAATTTTCTGAATCCACTAACCAAATTCTACCATGGTAATCTTTAATAGTTTCTTTCCAATCATAAATTGTTTCCATTCCTGGTCCATAGGATTTATATGCTTCTTCTACATCCCAATGTGCACCATTGATAAAATACTGTTTATTCTCAGGAAAGAAGGCTGCTATTACTCCACCATTTCCAATATTAGAATAAATAATAATATCATCTGGCTCCATTCTTTCTTTCATATATTCAATTTGTTTCATATTGCTTTCATCATAGTTAATCTCTATATTCGTCATATTACTCCATGTTCCTAATGCCAAGATAGCAATACAGATAAAGCATGTTATCCACTTTCTTTTTTCCTTTGCCATGAAAAAGGCAAGCACAAAAATATAAATTCCTGTCATAGCAAATAGATAACGTGAAAATAGTACTGGTGAAATGAAAGTTGGTATTAAGTAAATACCAATTACTCCTAAATATACAATCATAGCCAAAACACCAGGTTTCATGGTATCTTTTTCCTTTTTCGCACGATATGTACGATAAATGATATAAGCATACATTAAAAGAGAGGCTACTAATGAAACAATAGTATGAGTATTAAAGGCAAAATTGGTATCTAATTGTCTTCTAAATTGGAAGCTTGGAACTTCTACTAATGTATTGACTCCAACGCCTATCCAAAATCCCCCACCTACATGTGTGATTTGTTTCCATAGGTATCCTAACCATGGAATATATAAAAGAATTTGAATTCCTGCCAAAATTAAAAAGTTACGAAAATCCTCTTTACAGCTTTTTCTATTTTTAATCACATAAATTAAAAGTAATAAATTTACTACACATGCAGTAATAAGAGCATAGTAGTGTGTATAGCAACAGAGAATACTAAAAATGCCAAATATGATTAAGTTTTTTCTTTTCTGTTTTGTTTCGCTATTTTTTGAATTTTGATAAAAACGATAGGCATAAATACTCATAACAAAAGTAAATAAACATGCCCATGAGTACATTCTAATTTCTTGGCTGTAAGTACACATGACTGGTAAAAAATATGCTAAAAAGGAGAATAAAAATCCTGTTTTTTCTCCAAAGTCTTTGCGAATATGGGTATATCCCATAATGCCCATAATTACTATTGATAACACAGAAAATAGCCTAAAAACTGTAACATTATTTCCAAAAATTAAGAAAACAATATGTAGCATCCAATAATATACTGGTGGGTGTACGTCGTTTCCTGTAATTGTCCAAATATCTGCAAAGTTGTGCTTTGCAATTGCTACTGAATAGCTTTCGTCAAACCAGATATCTGGATGGAAAGCTGCTAGACTAATAAATGCAATTCCTAAAATAATAATTGCAATATGTAAATGTTTCGTTTTTATTTTTTCAAGTAATTGTTTCATTTTATTCCTCCGTTTACACCTATGGTTATATCATTTTTTGCTGTTTTTGTAAACGGGTTCATTCTAAATTATTTATCATTCGTCGCATCTCCATTACCGCTCACTGGAATCGTCTCACCTAAATAAGTTGGTTTTGGCTTTATGATGCACTTAAACCAGTCTTTATCTCTAGCTAAAACTTCTCTTAACTCTAGCATATTTTGTCCTGCATATGTTTGAGGATCAGAATTTACACCATAAGCTTCTAATCCTAATTGTTCTGCTACATATATTGCTCTATATATATGATATTTCTGTGTCACAATTACAATCTTTTTTGCCTCAAAAACATCCTTTGCACGGTACATACTATCATAAGTCGAAAATCCTGCATGGTCCATAAAAATGTCTTCCGATTTTACATTTCTTTCAGTTGCATATCTTTTCATGACATTTACTTCATCATAATTGTCACTTCCATGGTCGCCACTCATAATAATTTTATGAGAAACTCCATTTTGATATAAAGAAATTCCTTGCAGTAATCTATCTTCTAACATTGGACTTGGTCTCTCTCCCCATATACCTGCTCCCAAAACTAGAATACAATCTACATCTTCTAGTTCTTTTGCTTGTTCCTCAGTTAAAATCTTACTTTTCGTTTTTGCTACTACAAAAAAGTTAACTCCCAATAATGTAATTAAAACAACAACTAACAATATCATCATACTAATTATAATCCTCTTTACTATTTTGTTCATTTTTTGCTCCCTTTATTACTTGTTTTACTAAGTTTAAATCTGATTTCATTATAAAAAAGGAGCACAACATTAACCATCTATCAGTTTGTGCCCCCTTTATTTTAATTTTCCACTTTTTCAGTAGAAACTTCTCCAATATTAATCTTTCTAATATGTTCAATTTTATCCCAAGTAGTATCACGTTTAAATAAACATTTAAAGTTAATTAGTATCCATGAACCTAAGAATAGTGGATAACATAGTAATCCTTTTATCATTGGCTTAATTGGTCTTTTATCTAATAACATAATCATTACTGCTGTACCAATCGGTAAGAAAAACGTTGGTAGTATATATCTAAAAATATTAATTGTCAAATCTGTACTTGTCATTCCGTTGCCAGCATACATGATAAAATTTAGAGCCAACAGAACCAATGTTGCGACAAACATAGGGATACTGCCAATAATATATAAGAAACCATCAAAATTCATAACTGTCTTATGTTCTTTTATTGCGGTTGCTAGTGGCTTTGTATACTCCTTCATACATTGCATATGTCCAACTGTCCATCTACTTCTTTGTTTCCAACTTTGCATAAATCCTAAAGGTTGCTCATCATATACAATTGCATCTGTCGCCCATCCTAACTTCTTTCCTTTTATAATTCTTTTTAAAGAAAACTCAATATCTTCTGTTAATGTTTTGGTATCCCATCCATCTGGTTTTACAACATCAAATTTTACCATAAATCCAGTACCATTAATTAGTGGAGATAGTCCTACATTGTATCTTGCTAAATGATAAAAACGGTTCATTGTCCAATAGAAAATAGCATATCCTGCTGTAATCCAGTTGTCTGTTGGGTTTTTAATATCTCTATATCCTTGAACTACATCTTCACCTTGGCAAAGTTTTTTATTCATATTTTTTATAAAGTTTTTATCTACAATATTATCTGCATCAAAAATACAAAAAGCATCATATGGAGCATCTTCTTCAATTTTTTGCTTTAAAAACCAATTTAAAGCATACCCTTTTGTTTTCTTTTCTAGGTCAAATCTTTCATAAACAATTGCTCCTGCATTTCTTGCAATTTCTGCTGTATTATCTGTACAATTATCTGCGATAACGTAAATATCATATAATTCTCTTGGATAATCTTGTTTCTTCAAACTTTCTACTAATTCTGCTACAACATTTTCTTCATTGTGTGCTGGAATAATAGCCATAAAACGATGGTTTTTATTCACTAGCATTGGCTTATCTTTTAATTTAATTAATGAACAAACACTAATCACTAATTGGTATATCCAAAACACTGTAACAGTCCATACTAATGCTTGTTGTATAATATATAGATATTGCATTTTTCTCTCCTCTTTATCTTTTCTTATTGATATTTTACATTATCAATTATACTATTGCTATTTTCTTTTTGCAACTTTTATAACTATATTTAAGCAATTCTTAAGAAACTATTCTTGGCTATGTGCTTCTAAGTCTTTCATATTTAAGTTAATTCTGCCTTGGTCATCAATTTCAGAAACTTTAACAGTAACTTCATCTCCTACATTTAATACATCTTCTACTTTTTCCACTCTCTTGCTAGAGATTTTAGAAATGTGTAGTAATCCTTCATTTCCTCCACCTAAGTCTACAAAGGCTCCAAAGTTCATAATTCTACTAACTTTTCCTGTATAGATATTTCCTGCTTCAATGACTTTTGAAACATCTAAAATCATATCCATTGCTTTTTGGCAACTAGTTGTGTCAGTTCCATAAACAAATACTTTACCATCATCAGAAATATCAATTTTAACACCTGTTGCGTCAATAATCTTATTAATCATTTTTCCGCTAGGTCCGATAACATCTTTAATCTTATCTGTTCTAATTACTGTTGTCATGATTTTTGGTGCATATTTTGAAATATCTTCTCTTGGCTGATTAATAACTGGTAGCATAACATCATCTAAAATATGATCTCTTGCTACTTTTGTTCTTTCAAAAGCTTCTTTAATAATATCATATGTTAGTCCATCAATTTTAATGTCTACTTGAATAGCTGTAATACCATCTTTGGTTCCACCAACTTTGAAATCCATGTCTCCAAAGAAATCCTCAATTCCTTGAATGTCAGTAAGCATAATATATCTGCTTGGATCATTCTTGTCTGTTACTAAACCTGTTGAAATTCCCGCTACTGGCTTTTTAATTGGAACACCTGCATCCATTAATGCTAAAGTACTTCCACAAATACTTGCTTGTGATGTAGAACCATTAGAAGATAAAACCTCTGACACAACACGAATTGCATATGGGAATTCATCTTCAGATGGAATAACTGGAACTAATGCTTTTTCAGCTAATGCTCCATGTCCTACTTCTCTTCTTCCTGGACCTCTTGAAGGTCTTGCCTCTCCTACACTGTATGATGGGAAGTTATATTGATGCATATATCTTTTTGCATCTTCTTCATCTAATCCATCTAGCATTTGTTCTTCACTTTTCATTCCCAATGTTACAATAGACATAACTTGAGTTTGTCCTCTTGTAAAAATAGCACTTCCATGTACTCTAGGAAGAACTCCTACTTCACAAGATAAAGGTCTAATTTCATCTATAGCTCTTCCATCTGGACGTTTATGCTCTTCTAAAATCATTTTTCTAACACATGCTTTTTCTAAATCATGTATACTATCGCTAATGTCTGTTTTCTTTTCTTCTGCTACTTCTTCTCCATATTTTTCTACAAAGTAAGCAGTAATATCCTCTGTAATTTTTTCTACATTAGCATCTCTTACAGTTTTGTCAATAGCTTGTACATCTTGGTACATTCTATTCTCAAAATTTTCTTTAATTTCTGCATATACTTCTGGGTCTGTGCTAAAAGACTTATATTCAAATTTTGGTTTTCCAATTTCATTTTTGATATCTGTAATAAAGTTACAAATCTTTTTAATTTCTACATGTGCTTGTTTAATTGCTTCTAACATAATTTCATTAGAAATTTCATCAGCCCCTGCTTCAATCATTGTAATTTTCTCTAAAGTTCCTGCTACTGTTAAAGTTAATCTACTTTTTTCTCTTTGTGCTAAGGTAGGATTGATTATAATTTGATCATCCACATATCCAACAGCCACAGCTGCTGTTGGTCCACCAAATGGAATATCAGAAATAGATAGTGCAGCTGATGCACCAATCATAGCGCAAACCTCTGGGCTATTATCAGGCTCTACTGATAATACAGTTGCTACTACACAAGTATCATTTCTAAAGTCCTTTGGGAATAATGGTCTTAATGGTCTGTCAATTGCTCTTGAAGTTAAAATAGCTTTATCAGCTGGTTTTCCTTCTCTTTTTGTAAATCCTCCAGGTATTTTTCCTACTGAATATAATTTTTCTTCATAATCTACTGATAATGGGAAAAAGTCAATTCCCTCTTTTGGTTCTTTTGCTGATGTTACATTTACCATAACAACAGTTTCTCCATAGCGAACCATAACACTTCCGTTTGCAAGTTCTGCAATTTTTCCTGTTTCAATTGTTAATTTTCTTCCTGCTAATTCTGTTTCATACATTTTAAACATAAATCTTTCCTTTCTGACAAATACTTGTCCTTAAAAATTTTATTAAAACAATACAAAATTAGCGTAACCTCTATTATAAGCTACTTTGATTTATAGTTCATAATACAAGCTACATTCTAATTTTAATATTGCTTTAGTCTTATTTAGTATAGCTAAAATTCTTCCTTTTTATCCTAAAAATACACAAAATATGCCTTTTCAATAATTGACAAAATGGGCATTTACTTTTTAATGTAGAAATGCCCATTTTTGCATAATTATTTTCTTAATCCTAATTTTTCAACAATATCTCTGTATCTTTGGATATCTTTTTTAGCTAAGTAGTTAAGCAAGTTTCTTCTTGCACCTACCATTTTTAAAAGTCCTCTTCTAGAATGATTGTCCTTCATGTGAACTTTTAAGTGTGCTGTTAATTCATTGATTCTTTCTGTTAAAAGAGCAATTTGAACTTCTGGTGACCCAGTATCTTTGTCATCTCTTCTATGAGTTTCAATAATTTCTTGTTTTCTTTCCTTTGTCATTTTTGTTTCCTCCTTGTTTTTATTTGCCTTAAACTGAGTCCTAAGTTGGAGAAACCTGATTTTGTAATTTTTCCCTTAGACTAAGTAAAAGGTATATAGCTTTATAAAGCCTTCTATATAATAGCATAAAAATTATAAAAAAGCAAGATATTTTTCCTAATTGATTTTCTTTCTTGTAAACTTCTGAATTATAATACTCGCCACAGGCATCAGCACAATAATATATGGAATAATATATCTCGATTTTGCTTCCCATAAAATGTGAAATGCAAATCCACCAATAAAAATAGTAATCAAGAATAATACCTCTAATGATAAGTTTCTTCTGTTTTGTATTAGCACAATTAAACTGCAAATTGTAATAATCAATAGTATTGCTTTTTGATAAAATTCTAATGGCCTGCTCAAATTTTCTAATGGATCATTTTCCTTTGAAAGATTGCTACATACTGTTGTATAAGTATTCTCGGCCCACATAGACGCAATTTTATCTGTATAAAATCGAAATGTATAACCTGGATTTTCTACCAAATAAGTTACTCTTTCTTTTATTTTGTCAGGATACTCCTTTTTTGCTTTTTCAGGATTTTTAAGTGCATATTCCCCTATTTCTTCCTTATACCACCCATTAGCTCTTGGTCCTTCTTCCATTGCCATCCAAAAATAACTAATGGTTGGATATGTCTTGGTCTTATCTAGTCTCAATTTATGAATATAATAACTTTTCACTAAAGTAGTTGGTAATATAGAAATTACGATAAAGGCTATTATCACTATAAAATTCAATACTCTTTCTTTTCTTATTTTTTGCTTGAACTCTTTACACATATAAAATAACAAATACATTACTGTTGCAATAATAAAAATCAAACTATTCATTCTCATCATATAGGCTATCATCATCAGAATGGACGATAACATAGCATATTTCCACTTTTTGCTTTCTATATATTTCATCATAAAATACACGCTAAATAAGCATAATGGTAAACTTGGAACATCTCCATAAATAAAATTAGAAAGCATAATTAAAGGAAAGAAAGTAAGGCTCACAACAAATAATAATACTTTATTCGTTGGATGCTTTTTATGTATTTGCGCACTAATTTTATATAATCCATAAACTGTTAAACAATTGCATACAATATTGACTAATCTTAATACCACAATGTACAAATCTGTATGAAATATTTTAAAACATAGATTAAATATAAATGCTAAACCAATTTGCTGAGTGTATCCTTGTACATATTCGCTCAAAGGAATTCCTGCATAAGTTACATTTGGCAAAAACTCTGTTAAGTCCCCTCTGTAAAAAGTTTGGGCTAAATTGCAAACATGTACTTGGTCTCCACCTACTCCTATTCTCACTAAAGCAACCCATAAAATATTTAATAGCACATAAATTACACAAGCTATTACTAATATTATTTTTTTCTTTTTTCCACCTGCTTCTCTAAAATGCTTGTCCAATCTCTTTGTACTCCAAAATAGGAATCCACCTAATAAAGCAAGTCCTGCAATATAAATGATATTGTGCCATTCTATTGCAATATGCTCCTGGGCATCTAAATGAGCTGTGAATAGCACATTTAATATAATAATAATTGCTAAAAATAGTATTCCC
This sequence comes from Clostridia bacterium, assembly GCA_022797635.1. Lineage (GTDB taxonomy): Bacteria > Bacillota > Clostridia > TANB77 > CAG-508 > CAG-273. Next base: position 13,619 of record JAAWKZ010000003.1, on the reverse strand, counting down.
AGTATATAAATTATCTTTTTCATTTTTTCCCCTTATTTCGATTGATGATGTTTCTATAATATAGTTTTTACTAATTCTTGATAGATATCTCCCTTTTCTTCAAAATTTTTAAAAAATCCGTAACTTGCTGCTGCTGGAGATAGCAAACAGCTTTTGCCTTTTTGCGTTACTTGTTTGGCTGTCACTACCGCTTCTTCCATAGTATTTACTAGATAGGTTTTCTTTTCTATCTGATTAGCAATGTCATGTCCCGTTTTTGGCATACAAATAATATTGTTCATTTCACTTTGATTAACAAATTCTATTAACTCTGTATAATCAATCCCTCTATCCATTCCACCAATAATTAAAGTATCCACATTTTGAAGAGCCTTCACCGCTTCTATAGTAGCTTTCGGAATAGTAGCAATACTATTATCATAATAAAATATACCATCATAATTTCCAACCAATTGTAATCTATGTCTTAAAGGCTCAAATTGATTAATCGTGTTAGCTGTTTTTCTTAAATCTAATCCTAAGATTTCTGAAACGCCTAATATAAACATCATATTATTCAAGATGTAATCTCCTACTAGTTTACGTGGTTCTTGCGTATCATAGATTGGTTTATCTTCTAAAAATACAGTGTTATCTTTTACATAAATTTTGCTTTCTTCTTTTCTCTCAAAACTAACAGAATATATTTTCCCCCTTGCAGGTTCTAATACCTTTTGTATCATCTCATTATCTGAATTGTATAAAAAATAATCTGTTCCTTTTTGATGTTTATAAATATTGCATTTTGCTTTTGCATAATCTTCATAAGAATTGTAATGATCTAAATGGTCTGGAAAAATATTTAGTAATATTGCAATATTAGGAGAAGTTTTCATATATTCTAATTGATGTGATGACATCTCTAAAACAATAATCGTGTCTTTTGTAAGTTCTTCTATAAAGTCAAATACAGGAACGCCAATATTTCCCAATAAGATACTCTTTTTCCCTTGGTCTTGTAATATTTGATAAATCAATGAACTAGTTGTACTTTTCCCTTTTGTTCCTGTTACACCAATGGTAAAAACATCAAAAAACTCTAACAATAGCTCTAATTGTGAAGTAATTTTATGAGCATATTCTTCTATATCCATTCCCGCAAAAGAAATTCCTGGCGCTTTAATAATAACATCATATTCTTCTAAATGATCTAAATATTCTTCTCCGAGAATAACATATGATATTTTTGTCATTTTGTAATAATTCTTCTGTTTTCTCGAAGTTTTCTTTTTGGTCTGCAATATAAATTAACTGGTCTTTTAAATAGTTTCGAATTAGCTTATAAGTAGATTTTCCTTCTCTTCCAAAACCCAATATAATAACCTTTTTGTCTTTCAAATAATTCATTAGTTCTACAATCATTTTCTTCTACCTTTCGATTTCTTTTCTTAACCATTCATTTTGTTCTTCCGTCAAATGGTTCTCTTCGTTATATCTTTTTGTAATATCTTCTGTCATGTCTGCTAAACTAAAGTGCTCTCTATAATATTGCAATAAATATGGCAATATTTGATGCTTTTGTTCTAAATCTATTATGACTTTATTAACTGCAAAATTCACTTCCTCAAAAGTGCCCACACAATCAAATGGCTTTGTGTCTTTATTTCCTGTTAACTCTAAAAACGTATCTAATAACTCTTGTTTTTCAAATAAGTCCTCCCCAAAAATGTTGATTAATTTTTGTGGATATAAATAAGGACTTAAAATGGTGTAGGCAAATAGACACTTAGCACAATTGCAACACCACTTCCATTCTTTCTCTTTGCTTCCTACATTGCAACTTTTGAAAGTAGAGTGATATTGTTCATGTTTAGCAAATAGTTTCGCAATTTGTAATTCATTTAATGGTCTTAGAAAACTAAAATATTTTACTGGTGCTTTTAAGTACTTAGAAACATAGTTATCGAAATCGCACTCAAATTCGAAGCTTTTTGAATATTGATGGTTTACTTTTTCTCCTACTACATTTGATTCATTGGCACTATTTTCATTAGATAAAGCAATATACTTTTTCGAAGTTAAATATGCTATAAAATAAGACACAAATGCAAGCATTGCTGAAAACGGAGTGTGTCCGTTGATAAATCCCTTGCTATTTAATTCGATTAAATTTTTATCAATTGTCCTATATATTGCAATAATATGTTCCTCATCTATTCCTGCAACTTCAGCACATTTTAAGGTAACAGGCTTTGGATTAATAATCAAGCAATAATCGTCTTTACTTCTTCTTAATGTTTCTAAAGTAACAACTGAATCTTTTCCTCCACCAATAGGAATAATATATCCTTCTGATTCATCTTGTATTTCTGGATATTCCATTTGTTCTGTCTGTTTACATTCTATTTTCATAAAGCTTTCTATGTCTGTTTGAATTTGGTTACGATAAAATAATTCTCCTAATCCATAAAAATATAACTTCTTCCACCAATCTATTTGCTCTTGATTTAAATAGCCACATTGTATAACCACCTTTGGTGAGCAAGTACATTTCCAATAACTAATTAGTTCTACCATTCCTATATGAAATACCATATTTTTGACTTGTGCTGTATCTAAATCTTTTAATAGCAATTGTTTTTTATCTATTTGTAATTTAGGATAAAATCTAGCTAAATTTGGTATTTCAAATTCATATTCTAAGTAAATCGTTTTTTCATCTTCATGAATTGAGTAACTATGATACCAAAACTCTTGATAGGTTTCTCTATATTTCTTAAATTCTACTTTCTTATCCATGCTTTTCCTCTTTCTTTTGATTTCGGTTTTTATTATATCCCATTTTTTGCAATGTGACAACTATTCATACATTCTTTTCATCTTTTCCATGGCTTCTAATATTTCTTCCCTTTTTCCAAAAGCAGTTAGCCTAAAATATCCTTCTCCACTTGGACCAAATCCACTCCCAGGTGTTCCTACTACATTTGCCTTAGTAAGTAATTTATCAAAAAATTGCCATGAAGTTTGGCCCTTTGGTATTTTAAGCCATATATATGGCGAATTCACTCCTCCATATACTTCATATCCCATTTCTTGTAGTCCTTCTTTTAATAATTTTGCATTTTCTTGATAATATCCAATATTCTCTTCAATTCCTTTTTGTCCTTCTTCTGTATAAATAGCCTCTGCTCCTCTTTGCGTAATGTACGATACTCCATTAAATTTGCAGCTACTTCTTCTTTTCCATAGGCTATGAAGTGAAACTTCTTTTCCTTGTTTAGTATACCCCATTAATTCTTTTGGAATAACAACATAAGCACATCTAATACCTGTAAATCCTGCTGTTTTAGAAAAGCTTCTAAATTCGATTGCTACTTCTTTGGCTCCTTCTATTTCATAAATAGAATGTGGTATATCTTTTTGGGTAATATATCCTTCATAAGCAGAATCAAACAGCAAAATCGCTTTATTTTCTTTAGCATAGTCCACCCATATTTTCAATTGTTCTTTTGTTAGAACTGTTCCTGTCGGATTATTCGGATAACATAAGTAAATAATATCACATTTTTCCTTTGGCAATGCTGGTACAAAGTTATTTTCCTTTGTGCATGGCAAATAAATGATTTTCGTTCTACCTGCAATGATATTACTGTCTAAATAGACTGGATAAACTGGATCTGTAATAGCTACTGTATTGGTGTTATCAAATAAATCTGTAATATTAGCAGTGTCACATTTTGCTCCATCGGAAATAAAAATCTCATCTTTGTCTATTTGAATTCCTTTTTTCTCGTAATCTTCTTGTTGAATTTTCTCTCTCAAAAATTCGTATCCTTGCTCTGGTCCATATCCTTTAAAGGTTTCTACTTGGTTCATTTCCATACAAGCTTGTTCCATTGCTTTTGTAATACTTAGTGGAAGTGGTTTTGTTACATCTCCTATTCCTAATCGAATAATCTTTCTATTTGGATATTCCTTTTTGTATTGTTCTATCTTTTGATTAATAGTAGAAAATAGATAATTGTCTTTTAAATTTAAAAAGTTTTCATTAATTCGTATCATAACCCCTCCTAATATAAGAACCTTGTTGTTTTCACAATAAAAAGCATCATAAAATGTAGTTCTTATTACATTTTATGATGCTTTAATTAGGTTATTCTTAGGACTTACTATAAAAAACAACTTACAAACTTTGCAGTTCATAAGCTGTTAAACTTGGTGCCTCGAACTGGAATCGAACCAGTGACACAGGGATTTTCAGTCCCTTGCTCTACCAACTGAGCTATCGAGGCAAATAATATAAAAATGGCGACCTGGAACGGGCTCGAACCGTCGACCTCTAGCGTGACAGGCTAGCGTTCTAACCAACTGAACTACCAGGCCGTAAATAAAATATTTACTGGTATGTACTTTTAAGCAAAAAAATATTTAGTTAAACTAAATATTAGAAATGGTGGGCGCAATAGGGCTCGAACCTATGACCTCCTGCTTGTAAGGCAGATGCTCTCCCAGCTGAGCTATGCGCCCATTTCCGTTGACTTTCTAAGTATACTAAATTTCGAAAAAAATGTCAAGAGATTTTTATAAAAAAAATTAAAAAGTCTTGCAAAACTTGCAAGACTTCTCTTTTACTTAGATTTAATAACTTCTATTGCCTTTTGTAGCTGATTATCATCTTCATCTTTCAAATTTATACTTTCCTTTGCCTTATTAGATAAATCAACTTCTATATCAGGTTTAATTCCAATTTTATTAATACTATTTCGTTTTGGTGTAAAATACTCATTAGTTGTAATCTTCAATCCACTTCCATCTGTTAATTGATGTAGTTCTTGAATAACACCCTTTCCATAAGTAGTCATACCTACTAGAGTTGCTTTCTCATTCTCCTTCAAGGCTCCTGCTAAAATTTCAGAAGCACTAGCAGAATATTCATTAGTTAAAACGACAATTGGCATTTTTATAATAGGATTCTGTTTTGCTTTAGTAATATCTTCATTATCTTTCTTATCTTTAGTGATAAGTAGTGTAGAACCCTTATCAGTAATCATATCTAGTATATCAATAGCTTCATCTACAATTCCACCACCATTATTACGAATATCAATAATTAATTTATTAATTCCTTTTTCTGTCAATTTTTTATACTTTTCTTTAAACTCATCTGCACAACCACCATCAAAATCAGAAATAGCAATATATCCAATATTATTATCTATTACCTTTGTTGTAATATGACTAATCAATACTTTCCTTCTTGTAATTTCAAATTCCTTCGTTTCACCATTTCTTAATATCTCTAATTTTACTTTTGTTCCTGCTTCTCCTTTAATTTTATTAGAAGCTTCGTCCATTTTATCTCCAGTATAACTTTCTCCATCTACTTTTGTAATAAGGTCTCCTTGTAAAATTCCTGCTTCTTCTGCTGGCGAATTCTCCATTGGCTTAATAATTTCTATTGCATTTTTTTCTTTGTTTAAAGTCATATAAATACCTATACCAACATAATTTCCATTGGTCTCTTGCATAATTTCTTTCATTTCTTCTTTAGTATAATATACTGTATATGGGTCTCCTAAAGCTGCTACATATCCCTTGATTGCTCCATCAAATAAGTCTTCATCTTTAATTTCTCCCATGTACTTCTTTTCTAATTCACTTCTAAATCTTGCCAAAGTATATTCTAAGCCTTTTAAGTCTGTACTTGTTTTAGTACTTGCTGATGGCAATCCCTTTGTATTAAGATATTGATAAGTTCCATAAGCAGTCACTAAAGAGGTAATGATTATTGTAATCATTACCAACATCACTATTTTATAAATTTTCTGTCCGCTATTTCTTTCCATTCTCTTCTCTCTTTTCTTTCTAGTTTAATTAATATTATATATTATTATCTTTCTTTTCTATTATTCCTTAAACTTGAATAGTATATATTTTTGCAGTTCGAAAGGTACCAAGTTTTAAGTAGACGGCTTTTTTACAAACTGCAAAGGATCAGTAGTCTTTCCATCTATTCTTACTTCGAAATGGCAGTGTGGTCCTGTTGAGTTTCCTGTTGAGCCAACCTCCATAATTGGTTCTCCTTGTTTAACCTCTTTTCCTCTCTCTGTTAATACTTTTTGTCCATGACCGTAAACTGTTGTAATACCATTTCCATGTTGCACCATAACACAATTTCCATAGGACCCTAGCCAACCTGCATAAACAACTACGCCATCTAATGCAGATACAATTAAAGAACCTGATGGAGCTGCAATATCTAACCCTAAGTGAAAATCTGTAACAACATTCGTACCTGCTATTGGATATACTCTTGTTCCATAATTAGAAGTTATCACTGTTCCTGTAGTTGCTACTGGCCATAGCATACTACCACCTGTATATTGAATTTGGAAATCATCAAAATTTGTAGCAATCTCTTCTAGTTTTAATTGTACCCTTATGTATTCTACTTTATATTCATTAATCTTATCATTCAATTCTTTTTCTTTTTTAGATAGTTGTGCTACATAGTCTTCATGCATTATTTTTGTATTTCTCACAACCATCTCATTCTGCTCTGCTTTTGCCTTCAAGACCTTAATCTGAGCAGTTTCATTTTCTAATTTTCTTCTTGTCATATCCATCATGTTTTTTTGCTGTGCTACTTTTTCAATTAACTCATTATCATATTCTGCTATTTCTTGCATGTAATAATAACGAGATAGCATCTGTGTAAAGCTTTCTGATGATAATAAGGTATCTAAAAAGCTATATTCACCTTCTTCATAAAGAATCACTAATCTTTCCCTTAATAATTGATCTTTTTGACTATATTCTTCTGTAACACTTTCTAACAATTTTGTATTTTCCTCAACAGAAATTTCCAATTGTGCTAATTTGTTTGCTAATTCTTTATTTTCATTTTCATATTGTGAAATCCTGTCACTTAATTTTTGAATTTCTAGAAGAGAAGTTGACATTTCTCCTTGCACATATTCTAATTTATGATTAGCTTCCTCTATCTTACTATCTAATTCATTCTTTTGTTCATTTAGTTGGTTCATTTCTTCTGTTGTAAGAACATTATTACTAAATATTTCATTATTGTATTCATCATTTTGCATTTGATTTGTATCAGATGCAAACGAAATAACTGAATAACTTACAATTAAAATAATAGCAAGGAGAATACAAATTATTTTTTTTCTTAACATCCGTATTCCCCTCCTTATAATTTTATATTTTATCTATTACCAATGCATATATTTTAATGGATCTACTTCACTTCCATAGTATGGACTAGTACGTACTTCTAAGTGTAAGTGAGGTCCTGAGCTAATTCCTGTATTACCACTGTATGCAATTGGCTGTCCTCTCTTTACAGTTTGTCCTACTTTAACTGAAGATGAGTTTAAATGTTGATATAAAGTATATAAGTTGTCTGCATGTTTTATCATAACATAAACCCCTCTTGCCCCATTATAGCTACTAACCATAACATATCCATCACCACAAGCATAGATTGGTGTTCCTGAATATACTCCAATGTCAATTGCTCCATGGTTTGCAGTTGCTCCTGCTACTGGCACATCTCTATTTCCAAAATAAGATGTTATGTAGTTATAATTTCTAGAAGTACTAGAAATTGGCCAACTTAAAGTTCCATTAAAGTTTCCTACATAGCCACCTGAATTTTGAGCTGCTTTTGCAATTTCTTCTTCCATCTTTTTAATTTCATCATTATATTTCTTGATTTGACTTTGTAATTTCTTTTGTTCTGCTGTTAAATTAGCTGCCTTATTTTGTTTATCAGCTTTTACAATTACTAATTGTTTTTGTTTCATTTCAGCAGTTTTCTTTGCATCTTTTAATTCTACATTTTGTTCTTCTAATTGTTTTTGCGCTTTTTCTACTTCTACTCTTTGCTTCTCTACTTTTTCCATTTGGTTATTATCTGCTTCTGTTAACTCTTGAATTCTTGTAGGCATAGAAATATAATCCCAAATACTTTCAGCTGATAAAAGTACATCTAAAAAGTTTACTTGCCCTTCTTCATAAATAGCAACTAATCTATCTGTTAAAAGTTGTTGCATTTCTTCAAACTCTTCTTTTAGTTTTTCAATTTCTTTTCCCTTTGTTGCAATTTGCCCTTCTAGCTTTTTAATTTTTGTATTTAATTCTTCTAATTCACTTTCATATTCACTAATTTTGTCATCTAAATCTGCAATTTCATTTAAAATAGTTTCTTTCTCCGCCTTAATCGCATTTTGTTGCTTGGTAGCTTGATTTACTTTGTTCTTTGTTGCATTAACATCACTTTGTGTATAAGCACTAACCATATTGGTAAAACCAACTTGTAATAACGCTAAAACTAATATAATAGATACAAATTTCTTTTTCATACGTAACTCCTTTTTTTTATACATTTAAGTATTTTTTCATAGAAATGGCACTGCCGAATAGCACCAATTCCAAGACCTAATACTAAGTAAACAATTAATAATGGTACAAATATTTCTTGAAGTGTTAATAATGGCATATTCACTCTTATAGCTATTAGTGATTCTTCTATTCTGCCTGCAACTGCCGTATAACAAGGACATAATATTACTAATGATATAAGTACAGAAATTAGCCCAATAATCATACCCTCTACCATAAATGGCCATCTAATAAATCCATTTGTTGCACCTACATATTTCATAATAGATATTTCTTTTCTTCTGGCATGTACTGTTAATTTAATGGTATTTGTTATAATAAAGATAGAAATTAAAATTAAGATTACTAAAATTACAATTGAAATAATTTTAATTCCATCTGCTACTTTTACTAATGTTTCCATTGTGTCTGAACGAGCCACCACATTTGCAATAATTTCAGAAGAATTTTCAATTTGAATTTGAACTTCATCTGCTTTCTCTAAGTCTGTCAAAGTTACTACAAAAGAAGCTTTAAATGGATTCTCTTTTTCATAGGTGGACATTAAATTCTTTTTATCTTTAAATAATCTCTTTACTTCTTCTAATGCATCTTCTTTTGACTTAAAAGTTACTGTGTTTACATATGGCATATTTCTAATTTTACTTTCCAACTCATTTTGTTGTGCTTCTGTTGCTGTATCATAAATAAATATTGACATACCTTGCTGCTGTTCAACTGTTTTCGTTAAATGATTTACATTTTCTTCTACTATAAAAAATATTCCAAATACAAACATGGTTGCAAACATGATAATCAAAGATGCGATAGTAGATTTTTTATTTTTAAATACGTTTCGAAAACCTTCTCCAATTAAATAACCAAATATATTATACCTCACTGTCATACCCACCTTTTTTATCATCTCTTATGATATTACCTTCTTCAATTTGAATAACTCTTTTCTTCATCTTGTTTACAATATCTTTCGCATGTGTTGCTACTACTACAGTCGTTCCTCTTGCATTAATATCACTTAATAATGTCATAATGTCCCATGCTGTTTCTGGATCTAAATTTCCAGTAGGTTCATCGGCAATTAGCATAGAAGGATTATTTACTAATGCTCTTGCTAACGCTACTCTTTGTTGCTCTCCTCCTGATAATTCATTTGGATACATCTTAGCCTTGTTGCTAAGACCTACTAAAGATAGTACCATAGGTACTTGTCTACGAATATGTTTTGGCGTAGACCTTACAATGTACATAGCATATGCTACATTATCATAAACTGTCCTATCTGGCAAAAGTCTAAAATCTTGGAATACCACTCCCATACTTCTTCTCAAGAATGGAACTCTTTTAGGCTTTAAAAAAGTAGTATCTTTTCCATTAATAATAATATTACCTGTTGTTGGTTCTTCCTCTTTTAAAATTAGCTTAATCAAAGTAGACTTTCCTGAGCCCGAACTTCCTACTAGAAAAGCAAAATCACCTTTATCAATTCTAAAATTGGCGTTATGTACAGCTTCTGTCCCTGTGCCATATGTTTTGCTAACATTTCTAAACTCAATCATTGTTAACTCCTTAATATTTATCTTGTAATTGTCTTCATTTTTCTTTCATATCTATTTAATCATAACAATAAAATACATTCTTTGCAATAGTTTTTTATGGAAAAAACAGAATAATTTTGCTTGTATGCCGCAATTATTCTGTTTTTGTTCTATTTTGTCTATTTTTGAAAATTCACATAAAATTCACAATTCTACGGGATAATCAAATTCACCTTTTCATTTTGATAATCATATTCTAGTTCAATTTTTAACACTTCTGTTAAAAATTCTATATTTCCATCAGAAGGTAGCTTATTGCCATGCACTTTGTTGTCGAAATAATGAACACCATATTTTTTTCCTTGATATCTAAAATCAAATTCCATATTTGCATTATTACTTAACATTTCGAATTGGTCACAGTTAGAAATAATTTGATTAAATTTAGCTTCATAACACTTTTCTTCCGAATTGTAATCTGCTTTAACGTAAACTGTTTCGTAATCCGTTTTGTTTATTTCCGCATAATATTTTGCAATCTCTGTGCCTTCCTTATCTAGCAATTTTTCTCCATTTACATAAACATCTAGTATTCTTGGTCTATCAATTTTTAACAAATCTGCTTCTGGTATAAAACTAACATCTTCTCCTTTGTTTTTCAAATGCCAATAGTAATTTTGTTTTTCTTGATAAATAATTTCCTCTTCTGTTTTTTCTCCTTTATAATCGTATCCACCTATATATTCTCCCATTTTTATATGTAGAGGAAGCTCAAATGTCCTTATTTTCTTCTGCATAAATTTTCTTAATTCTATTAATTGACATACTCCCGCTTCTAATTGACTATAATCTTCTATCGGTAAATAGGCTTCAAACTCTGAAACTTCTTCTGATTTAAACATATTTATCGTAATGCTTCTTGGAATTTCTACTATTTCAATTCCTTTAAATATCTCTTCTTCTCCATTTTCTATATAGTATTTTAAAGCTTTTCCTTCATACTCCAAATAATAATTTTCTACTCCTCCAGAAATTGTTTTGACAGATTTGAACTCTACAATTGGCTCCCTTTCGGTTTTAAATAGAATAACTCCATTTCCTTTTTTCGTAGAATTATCTTCCACAATTTCTATTCTTTGTCGGTAATTTTTCTCAATTGTAGTAATATACCCTTCTTTATCCATAGTAAAAACTATAGATGCTTTGTCTATTACCATAACTGCAATTGGAATTATCATAATGATTGCTACAATTGTTCCTATAATTAGAAAAGTTTTCACACTAATTTTAATAGCTCTAAATGTTCCATCTATTCCTTTTACTTTTGGCAAATTATCGTGTGCATTCGTAAAATCTTTCATAAACTCATGCATTTTCTCTTCTTCGTCTTTCATTTGTTACTCCCTTATACCAAAATTAAGTATTCCAATCTCATATATGTTCGATTATATAAGTTATCTTTAGCATTTCTTCACTTCTTCTATAATGCTTTGACTATCCATTTTGAAATATTCTAATAACTGTTCTGCTTTTCCAGATCTTCCAAATTGATCCTTCATTCCCATTCTCACTACTTTGGTTGGATATTCTTCAGATAATACTTCACAAACTGCACTACCTAAACCACCAATAATGCTATGGTCTTCTATTGTAATAATTTTTTTAGTCTCTTTTGCACATTTTACAATCATTTCTCTATCAATTGGTTTTATTGTATGTACATCTACAACTCGAATGTTAATTCCCTCTTCTGCTAATTCTGCTTGTGCTTTTAAACTTTCAGCTACCATAACTCCTGTTGCAAAAACAGTTGCATCAGTCCCCTCTCCTAATTGTATCATTTTGCCAATTTCAAATCTTTGGTTTTTATCATAAATAACTGGGGTAGCTGCTCTTGCTAATCTAACATATACTGGTCCCTCTATGTTAGAAACTTCTTCTATTACCCATCTTGTCTGAGTGTCATCAGATGGGCAAATTACAGTCATATTAGGGAGAGTTCTCACCAAACTTAAATCTTCTAACATTTGATGTGTTGCACCATCTTCTCCTACTGTTAATCCTGCATGCGTTGCACAAATTTTTACATTCAATCTAGGATAACAAATACTATTACGAATTTGATCATAAGCTCTTCCTGCTGCAAAGACAGCAAATGTACTTACAAAAGGAATCTTTCCATAGGCAGCCAATCCTGCAGCTGTCCCCATTAAATTTTGCTCCGCTATTCCAACATTAATAAATCTATCTGGAAATCGTTCAGAAAAAATGTTGGTTTTTGTAGCACTTGATAAATCTGCATCCAAGACTACTACTCTAGTATTTTTTTCTCCTAACTGCGCTAAAGCTTCTCCATAACTTTGGCGAGTTGCTATTTTTCTATCCTCATTCATTTTTATTCTCCCTTTCTTTAACCAATAAAATGTTGTAATTTAAGTTCATTGATTGCTTCTTCACATTGTTCTTTATTTGGTGCTTTTCCATGCCATTCTGCTTTTCCCTCCATAAAAGAAACACCTTTACCTTTTATTGTATTCGCAATAATAACAGTTGGTCTTCCTTTTTCTTGTCTAGCAGATTGAAAAGCATGTATAATTTCTTCTATGTCATGACCATCAATTTCTATACTATAGAATCCAAAACTTTCAAATTTTTCTTTAATATCTACTAGTCCTGCAACATCTTCTATTTTCCCATCAATTTGCAATCCATTATGATCTACTACCACACATAAGTTGTCTAATTTATTTTTACTAGCAGTCATTGCTGCCTCCCAAATTTGACCTTCTTCAATCTCTCCATCTCCAACTAGACAATACACTCTGCAACCAGCACTATCCATTTTAGAACCAATTGCCATTCCCACCGCTGCTGAAAATCCTTGTCCTAAAGAACCTGTTGTCATATCTACGCCTGGAATTTTTCTCATATCTGGATGTCCTTGTAAATTACTATCTATATTTCTAAATCCTGTTAAAACAGCCTTATCAAAGTATCCTTTCCTTGCTAAAGTAGCATATAGAGCTGGTGAGCAATGTCCTTTTGATAATACAAATCTATCTCTTCCCGGGGCTTCTGGTTGCTTTGGATCTATATTCATTTGATTAAAATACAATACTGCCAAAATATCACTACAAGAAAGTGCTCCTCCTGGATGACCAGACTGTGCCTCATATACTTGCTCAAGTGTCCCTATTCTAATATCATTTGCAATATTGGCTAAAGCTTCTACTTTTGTTATTTTCATTTTTTTCTCCTCTTTTCGCTTAATTTCTATCCTCTTTATATCATAACACGTAAAAAAATTCAACTCATTAAAGCAAATAGACTATAACCAAAGTTGTTATAGTCTATTTATCTGTAATAAAATTTAGATTTTTCTATTTCGTTCCAAAAATTCTGTCTCCTGCATCACCTAGACCTGGAACAATATATTTATTTTCATTTAATTGATTATCTATATGTGCACAATATATTTGAACATCTGGATGTTCCCTTTCCACTCTTTCTATTCCTTCTGGTGCCCCAATAATAGATAAGAATTTCATTTTCTTAACGCCCTTGCTTTTTAGAAGTTCAATCGCATCTATTGCTGAACCTCCTGTTGCAAGCATTGGGTCTAAAATGATAACTTCTCTTTTTTCAATATCTTTTGGCACTTTAAAGAAATAATTAACTGGC
>JAAWKZ010000017.1 GCA_022797635.1 Clostridia bacterium | reverse complement strand
TGTGTGTGTGTGTGTGTGTGTACAGCCTCAGCTGTTTCAAGGTTTATATTTTTTTCTCTCATTTTTGTTCCTCCGTGTTCCTTTTATGCTTTTTATGTCTCCCTACTTTTCATTTTATTGCATAAATCTTTTGTTTCAATACTTTCTAACTTTATTTTTATTTATTAATTTTATAACATTTTGTTATATTTTATCAATGTGTACTATTTCTTGTCAATATTTTTCCTTTAAAAATTTAAAATTAAAGACTGATAAACTGCAAAAATGGCTAGAATATTATTCTAGCCACTTATTTTTATACTATTAGTTTAATTGTCCAATTAATTCTAAATTCTCTATTCCTGTTATCGTCACTTTTTGAATTGTATTTTCTAATTCTTTCTGTGTTTTTACTTTTACTACCATATAGTTTTTTGTATGTCCTTTAATGCATTCCTCTTCTCTATCTTCTAATAATACCTCTACTTGTTTTCCTATATATTGTTTTTGATATTCTGCTTCATTTTTGTCTGAAAGTTCCATTAGTAAATTGCTTCTTTCTTCTTTCACATTTCCATCAATTTGATTTGGCATTTTAGCAGCTACTGTCCCGCTTCTTGGAGAATACTTAAAAATGTGCATTTTATAGAATTTAATTCTTTCTAAAAATGTATATGTTTTTTGGAATTCTTCTTCTGTCTCTGCTGGAAATCCTACAATTACATCTGTTGTTAAATGTACTTTTGAATACGCATTTCTTAAAAATTTTACACCTTTTTCAAATTCTTCTGTTGTATATTTTCGATTCATTCTTTTTAATGTTTCATCACATCCACTTTGTAGGGATAAGTGAAATTGGTCACATATTTTTGAGAGTTGTGATAATCTTGCTACAAATCCTTCTGTAATTAACGTTGGTTCTAATGAACCTAAACGAATTCTTTCAATTCCTTTTACTTTTTGAATTTCTTCTAGTAAATCGATTAGTAAGAATTCTTTTTTGTTCATTTTATATTTTAGGTCATGTGAAATATCTGAAATCATACCTTCTGTAAAATCTTTTCCATAAGAGGCTAAGTGAATTCCCGTTAATACAACTTCTTTAATTCCTTTTTGGGCAATCTCTGTTATTTCTTTTATAACCCATTCTGGTCTTCTGCTTCTAATACGTCCTCTAGCATAAGGAATAATACAATAAGAACAAAATTGATTACATCCATCTTGTACTTTGATAACTGCTCTTGTTTTTTCTGTGTATGTTATTGGTCCAAATTCTACAAATTCTTCTTGTTTTGCTACATCTGATACTTGCATTACTGTAGTGTTTTTGGTTCTAATTAATTCTTCTACATATTTTACAATTTCACTTTTTTCATTTACTCCTAAGATCAAGTCAATTTCAGGTATTTCTTCTAATTTTTCTTTTGCTACTTGCACATAGCATCCTACTGCTACAAGAATGGAGTTAGGGTTTATTTCTTTAACTCTTCTAAGCATCTGTCTTGATTTTTTGTCTGCCATGTTTGTTACTGTGCAGGTATTTACAACATAAATATCCGCTTTTTCTTCAAACTCTACTATTCCATATCCTACTTCTATAAAACTTTGCATCATGGCATTTGTTTCGTATTGGTTTACTTTACAGCCTAAAGTGCAAAATGCTACTGTTTTTTGTTTCATATCCTATTCCTTCTTTTATTTGTATTTTCCCTATTATAATTTCTTTAGTACACTGTTCTCGTAAAGCAATTCTGGCGCTATGTCTTCTCCATCTTCCCATTGTATTGATAGTCCGAAAAGTTTCATTTTTTTAAATTTCTCTTTATCTTTCAAATTATGATAAGCCTTGCAAGTACTTAATAATTCTGTCATATCATAAATTTTTATTTCTCCTGTTTCATACTCTAATTCTATTTGATATCCTTCTAAAGCTTTTACTTTTAAAATTTTAGGTGTTATATACATACTCGTGCCCCCTTTTCACTTATTTCAAAGGCTCTATTTTAAAATAGTCTTCCCCTTGTTTCATTAAATTCCATAAAGAATTTAACTCTTCGTTATGTAATAAAATCCAAGCTTCTACAAGTTTAGCTTGCTTTTTTGGAATTTCTCCTTCTAGTTTATTTCCATTAAAATCATAAACCGAATTATATTCATTATACATTACATGAATATGTGGCATATAATGTTTTCCTTCTTCTTTGAAAAACATTTGAACTACAATGCCATAAAACTGTGAAATTACAGGCAAGTACTTTCACCTCCTTTATTATACCTTGATAAGTTATAAAAGTAAAGTATTAAACTGGGAATTCAATTACATGAAATTGTAATTGTAAAGATAAATAAAATTTAGATTATCATATCGCTTACTTTCATTTTTGTCAATATACTAGAATTTATTCAAGGTCTGTCCCCAATACGCCAAAAGTGTCAGGAAAAGGAACGTCCCTAACCTGACACTTTTATTTTAATACATTCCACTCATATCTTCGTGGTCATCGTGACCACATTTGCAAGATTCTGGTTCTTTTTTATCTGTTACTAAACTTTCTGTTGTTAAGATCATAGATGCAATAGATACTGCATTTTGAATAGCACTTCTTGATACCTTTGTTGGGTCTACGATTCCTGCTTTTTTCATATCTACATAGGTTTCTGTTGCTGCATCAAATCCTACCCCAACAGGACTATTCTTTACTTTTTCTAAGATAACAGATGGTTCTAATCCAGCATTGACTGCAATTTGTCTTCCTGGTTCTTCTAATGCTCTTAAGATTATTTTTCCACCTATCTTTTCGTCACCTTCTAATGTTTCTATTGTTTTAGCAACTTTAGGAATGATGTCGATATAGGCTGTTCCACCACCTGGTACAATTCCTTCTTCTACTGCTGCTTTTGTTGCAGATAAAGCATCTTCAATTCTTAATTTTCTATCTTTCATTTCTACTTCTGTTGCAGCACCTACACCAATAACAGCTACACCACCAGCAATTTTTGCTAAACGCTCTTGTAAATTTTCTTTTTCAAAAGAACTCTTCTCTTCTGCAATTTGTGCTTTTAATTGTGCTACTCTTGCGTCAATTTGAGCTTTGTCTCCCATACCATCTACAATAATAGTGTTTTCTTTTTGTACTTTGATTTGTCTTGCTCTACCTAGTTGTTCAATTGTAGTATCTTTTAATTCTAGTCCTAAATCAGATGTGATAACTTCTCCACCTGTTAAAATGCTAATATCTTCTAGCATTTGTTTTCTCTTATCTCCGTATCCAGGTGCCTTTACTGCTACTACATTGATGACACCCCTTAATTTATTTAGAATTAAGGTTGATAAGGCTTCTCCTTCAATATCATCACAAACAATCACTAATTTTCCTGATTGTTGCATTAAGCTTTCTAATAAAGGTAAAATTTCTTGAATATTGCTAATCTTCTTGTCTGTGATTAATATATATGGGTTATCTACAATTGCTTCCATTTTTTCAGTATCTGTTACCATATATGGTGAAACATAACCTTTATTGAATTGCATTCCTTCTACTACATCTAATTCTGTTTGAGAAGTCTTTGATTCTTCAATGGTAATAACTCCATCTTTAGAAACTTTTTCCATTGCCTCTGAAATTAATTCTCCTACTTCATCATTATTTGCAGAAATGCTTGCAACTCTTGCAATATCTTCTTTTCCATTTACTTGTACACTGCTTTCTTTTAATGCTTCTACAGCAGCATTCATGGTTTTATCCATACCTCTTTTAATTGCCATTGGGTCACCACCAGCTGCAACGTTTTTGACACCTTCACGAATCATGTTTTGTGCTAACACCATAGCAGTAGTTGTTCCATCTCCTGCTACATCATTTGTTTTAATAGATACTTCTTTTACAATTTGTGCTCCCATATTTTCATATGGATCTTCTAATTCAATTTCTTTTGCAATAGTAACACCATCATTTGTGATAAGTGGTGCACCAAACTTTTTGTCTAATACAACATTTCTTCCTTTTGGTCCTAATGTTACTTTCACAGTATCTGCTAATTTATTAACGCCATTTAATAGACTTTTTCTAGCATCTTCTCCAAATTTTATTTCTTTAGCCATATTCTTTTACCTCCTTATTTTTCACAAAAATTTACTCTGCTATTGCAAGAATATCGCTTCCCTTTACAATAACATAATCTTCGCCTTCATATTTTACAGTTGTTCCTGCATATTGATTTAGAACAACTTTATCTCCTTCTTTTACTTGCATTGGAACTTTTTTTCCATCTTCTTCTATTCCCGGTCCAACTTTAATAACCTCTGCTATTTGAGATTTTTCTTCTGATTTACTTGTAATGATGAGACCACTTTTGGTGGTTTCTTCTGCTTCTACCATTTTTACAACTACTCTGTTCCCTAATGGTTTTAACATAAAAATACCTCCTTTTTTACTTTAAACACTCTTTTCTATTCTATGCTAATCTTTTCAGTTTTAGAAGTACCAAAGTGCTTGTATATTGCATCTTGACAGTTCTTACTCTTAATAAATTAGCAGTCTTTCTTCAAGACTGCTAATACTTTATACCCATTCATTTAAAATGTCAAGTAGATATTTTAAATTTTCATATTATTTTCACAATTATCTTTTATTTGCCTTTGCCGCTTTTACTAAGTTCACAAACAATGGTTGTGGTCTATCTGGTCTTGATTGGAATTCTGGATGGAATTGCGCTGCTATAAAATATGGGTGATTCTTTAATTCTACAATTTCAACTAAACTTCCATCTGGAGATAACCCTGAGCAAATAAGCCCGTTCTTTTCCATTTCTTCTTTATAATCATTGTTATATTCAAAACGGTGTCTATGCCTTTCTGAAATTTCAAAACTTCCATATACCTTTTCTGCTAAGCTTCCTTTTTGGATATGGCAAGGATATGCTCCTAATCTCATTGTTCCACCTTTTTTTGCTACATGCACTTGGTCTTCCATAATGTGAATAACTGGGTGCTCTGTTGTTTCATCAAATTCTTCTGAATTTGCATCTTCATATCCTAAAACATGTCTTGCAAATTCTACAACTGCCATTTGCATACCTAGGCAAATTCCTAAGAATGGCACTTTATTTTCTCTTGCATATTGTACAGTTGCAATCTTTCCTTCAATTCCTCTATTTCCAAATCCTCCTGGTACAATAATTCCATTATATTTTCCTAATTTTTCTTTTGCATTTTCTTTTGTGATTCCTTCACAGTCTATAAATGCAACATCTACTTTGCAACTGTTAGCAAATCCCCCATGCTTAATGCTTTCTGCAACAGATAAATAAGAGTCTTCTAATTTAACATATTTTCCAACAATAGCAATAGAAACTTTATCTTCTTTTAAGTTCTTAATATTTTCTATCATTTTTTCCCAATTTTTATTGTCTGGTTTATCGTTTAATTCTAATTTTTCACAAACACGGTGTGCTAACCCCTCTTGTTCTAACATAAGAGGCACCTCATATAAATCTTGCACTGTTTTATTTTGAATAACATCTTCTTTTTTTACATTGCAAAATAAAGCAAGTTTGTTACGAATAGAATCTTCAATCTCTTGTTCTGCTCTACATACTAAGATATCTGGTTTAATTCCAATAGATTGTAATTCTTTCACAGAGTGTTGTGTTGGTTTTGATTTTAGTTCATTAGAACCATAGATATATGGTAAAAGTGTAACATGAATATAAATAACATCATGTTCTGGTCTTTCTAATCCTATTTGGCGAATAGCCTCTAGAAATGGTAAGCTTTCAATATCTCCAACTGTTCCCCCAATTTCAGTAATGACAATATCTACGTCTGTATTTTCAAATTTATATGCTTTTTCTTTAATAGCATTGGTAATATGAGGAATAACTTGTACAGTTTTTCCTAAGTAATCTCCTCTTCTTTCTCTTTCAATTACTTCTGAGTAAATTCTCCCTGTTGTGACAGAAGAATATTTTGTTAAATTCTCATCTGTAAATCTTTCATAATGTCCTAAGTCAAGGTCTGTTTCTGCTCCATCATTGGTAACAAATACTTCTCCATGTTCATAGGGACTCATAGTTCCTGGGTCCACATTCAAATATGGGTCAAACTTTTGATTTGCTACTTTATAACCTCTGTTTTTTAATAGTCTTCCTAATGATGCTGCAGTAATTCCTTTTCCTAGTCCTGATACTACTCCTCCTGTGACAAAAATATACTTTGTGTTCATAGCTTACCTCCTTTATTTCTACATTACATATTAGAACTTTTTCTAAAACGAAAAAAATAGATTTAAAATCAAACCGAAAAATGCGGTTTTTTTTAAATCTACTATGTTATTAATATTATCATTAATAGAAATCACTTGTCAAGATAAATTTTTCATTATATAATCTAGTTTATAAAATATTTTTAGAAAAGGTGTGTCCCCAAGCTGACAAAACTGTCAGGAAAAGGAACGTCCCTAAACTGACAAAGGAGGAAATAAAAATGTCAATTCATTGTAACGCAAAAAAAGAAGATATTGCTAAAACTGTATTAATGCCAGGAGACCCTTTACGTGCAAAATACATTGCTGAAAATTTTTTAGAAAATGCCCACTTAGTAAATACTGTTAGAAATATGCTTGCTTATACAGGTACTTATAAAGGAAAAGAAGTTACTGTCTTTTCTTCTGGAATGGGTATGCCTAGTATGGGAATTTATTCCTATGAATTATTTAAATTTTATGATGTGGAAAAAATTATTCGTATAGGTTCTTGTGGAGCCTATAATAATGATTTAAATTTATTTGATACTATTTTAGTAGATA
The DNA here is from genome assembly GCA_022797635.1 of Clostridia bacterium. GTDB lineage: Bacteria > Bacillota > Clostridia > TANB77 > CAG-508 > CAG-273. The sequence continues at coordinate 15,288 of JAAWKZ010000017.1, read as the reverse complement.
AATCTTATACAGAAGCTAATTTTGCCTTTTCTTGGAATGAAAAAGATTGCCATATTGCTAGTGCTAGCGAAAGTTTAAATGCACAAATTGAAAAAACAGCAACTCAAATTGATATACCATATATCAAAGGGAATACTTTATGTAATGAATGTTTTGATGGCTATTTAGAAGATATCCCTGCTTTCATTCATCGTTTTCCAAAAGACTTAAATATTATTGCTTGTGAAATGGAAGCATTCGCTCTATTTTATATGGCTGATTACTTTGGAAAAGATGCCGCTTGTTTACTTACTGTTGTGGATTCTTATTACAAGCAGCAAGAAAGTACTTCTGAGGAACGAGAAAAGTCATTAAATAATATGATTACACTTGCTTTGGAAAGTATATAGAAAGCAATTTATGTGAAATCAAAAAATACACACTTCAATTAAGTGTGTATTTTTTAAACTTACAATGTCAGTTTTGGGACACATGTCAGTTAAACTAACGTCCCCAAACTGCCACTTATTTTGTAATAGACAATATTTTGTATTGAACAACACCTGCTGGTGCTTGCACTTCAATTGTTTGATTTTTCTTAGCACCTAAAATAGCAGCTCCAATTGGAGATTCATTTGAAATTCTATTTTGTGCTAAATCTACTTCTGTAGATCCTACGATTGTATAGCAAACTTCTTCATTGAATTCTACATCTAATAGCTTTACTGTATTTCCTACTTGAACTGTTTTTGTGTCTATTTCAGATTCATCAATAATTTTGGCATATCTAATTTTGTTTTCTAGCTCAGCAATTTTTGTTTCATTCTCTGCTTGTGCACTTTTAGCTTCATCATATTCAGAATTTTCAGATAAGTCACCATATCCTAGTGCTATTTTTATTCTGTCTGCAATTTCTGCTCTTTTAGTTGTTTTCAATTCATCTAACTCTTTTTCTAACTTGTCATACCCTTCTTGAGTTAATAATACTTCTTTATCCTCCATTAGTCTTTCCTCCTAGTATAAATATACGAACAATAAAAATAAAATGATAACAGATTAATTGGCTAATCTGTTATGACCGTGTATTACTATAAACAATATTTTTCATTTTGTCAAGTCTCTTGCTCAAAAATTTTCATTAAGAACACTTTAATTCCTTTATTTTTTCATACTCTTTTTCTTCTAAAATTCCTCTTCTTCCATATAGTTTTTCAATTGTTACTTGGTCCTTTTTCATCTGTTGTCTTACTTGTTTTAATGTTTTTTTGTGTTGAATTGTACTTTCATATAAAACCGTAATCGGACATTGATTTAATAAATTCTGCTTTTCAAAAAAATCTTTTATTTCTTGTGACACATCTATTCCTGCTTTACAAATATGTAGCCCTTCAAAGGTATTTTCTTCGTAAACTCCTTCTTTTGTTAAGTATATGATAGTGGCTGTTCGGTTAATTGTGTACTTTTTCATTTCTTCAGGTGATAAATCAAAATTAATAATCCAGTTTGCCCTTTTTAAACTTTTCTTTTTATTGTTTGTTACTGTTATAATAATATCTTGTTTTTCTTCTAGCTGTTTCGCTAGCTTTTGATAAACTTTTAGTGTAGGTGTTACAATATTAATTGTTCTAAAGTTTCTGGCTAGCCATAAAATATTTTCCTGATATTGATAATTATTTTGTTTCATTAGTAAATATAAATCTTCTAATCGTGCTGTTCTTCCTTGTTTCTTTGATATGTACTCTATGATTTCTTCTAAAAGATATGGTATTAATTCTTTTCCATCTAATATTTTCACTTTGCTTTCTACATTTCTTTCATCTTGAAATGCTTGCATAAAACCTTGATTTTGTTTTAACTCTTCTGCTATTACTATTTGTGATATTCGATATTTTTTCATCAATTTTTTTGTTTTTAGAATGCATTTTTTTAACTGTTTTGTTAGATCCTTTTCAGAGTGAGAAATTGGCAAAATAAAAATTAAACCAGAATAAATTTCTTTTACTGTAATAATATGTAACCATTTTTTTATTTTAACAATAAATTGTAAATATAAGTATATGAGCTTGTTTATTATTTTATGAGAGGGTAAATCAGATAATTCTATTTCATACAATTCTTCGTCTTTTTCTTTTAATTTCAAATATCCTTGCATTCAAAAACACCTCCCTATATTTTTTACTATTCTATGGAGATGTTTTTTATTTTATGAATATTTTATAGTACAAACTTCTTAAATACCTAATTTATTTGACACTATATTCCAAATACTGTTAGGTTCCATATCTTTTTCCCAGAAAGCTGCTCCTGCTAACTTATATTGGTTGATTAAGTCTAGTTTTGCTTCAATAGATTTTTCATCTTCTATCCACATTTTATAAGTTGCTCCATTTTGTTTGTACTCTACATAGTTTTGTTTTAAATTTTCATCCCATTTTTTCTTGGCACTATCTGGTAATACTTTGTTAACATTCTTCATTAGTACAACATCTCTTGAAGAGACTTTACCATTTCTTTCTACCCATAATCTGGTATAAAATGGTATTCCTAAAATTAGCTTATCTGCTTCTACACCTTCCTGCCCTAAGAATTTTTTAATATTCGTTTCTACCCAGTCTCCTCCTGCTGTTGTTCCAGATTTTGTAGAAGATACTCCATATTGATCATATCCCATGAAAATGATGTAATCTGCAATCTTTCCGATACTATTTCTGTTATAACACATAGACCATGTTTCTCCACCATCTGGTGCTGTAACATCTACGGAAAGTACCGCTCCAATCTCATTTAGACGAGGTCTTAATTCTGCTAAAAATTGTGAAAAATTATCTTTATCTTCTGCATACATATTTTCAAAATCAATGTTAATTCCGTTAAGCTCATAAGTTGTAATATAATCTAAAATTTGATTAATCAATTTTTCTCTTAGTTTGTAGTCTCTCATAACTTCTGCTGTTGTATCAATGTAAGAATTATTAGAAATACTTGGCCATACTTGATATCCATTTTGCTTTGCCCAAACTATATACTTTTTGCCTTCGCTACCTACATTTTCATCTACAGCACCTTTTCCTAATCTTTTTAAAGTAAAGAAAGTTGGAGAAACTACATTTACACCTTTAATCGTTGTTCCGCTTCTGTCTGGGGCTGTTACATATTCTGAATAGTAATCCCAAACTAGGCTAACAGGTCCTTCTATTTTTTTCTTTTCTACCATTGCTTCACGAATAGTATTGATTGGTCCCATACCTTTTGTTTTCACATATCCTAAAACACCATTTGCGGTTCTTACTCTTGTCCAACCATCTGGAATAGGAAAATCTTCACGATTAGCAATAACATAGCTGTCTCCTTTTTCCACTTTTGCAAGTGTTTTTGAAAAGTCACTTGGTTTATATTTTACATTACTATTTTTAGAAGCTGTAGCAATATTGTAATCTCTATCTAAAGAATCTACTGTTACAATATTCATGCTATCTTGATAATTTACTTTTACATTATAGATATCTTCTAATGCTGAAAAAGGAATGTAAAAATTGTTTTCCTTTTTCATGACTGGTGCTTTAATAGTTGTATTACTACTGTTGACCTGAATCTGTGTTTTTCCTACTGGCAATACTGCTAATTTATCATAAGAACTGGTAATAATTTGGTCATATTTATTATCATAGAAAATACTAGAATCGAAAAAGTTCCCAACATCTTTGCTTGAAATATAAATAATATCATTTTCAATGATAACATCATTTTTTAAACTTTCTGTCATATTTCTATTGTTAATAACCAAATTAGTTTTTTCGTATCTTTTTAAACTTACATGATTAAAAACAAAATATATAGCTCCAATAATGATTGCTAAAATTGCAATCACTATCAAAGTTTTCAGACCTGCTTTTCCTTTCTTTTTACTTCTTTTTGTTCTATCCGTATGTCTTGGCATATTTTCATTCATAGCATGCTTTGACTCATTTTCATTCATTTCATGGTTTGGCATTCTCATACTCTCCTTCATCTTTTATTGTGATATTACAACTATATCATAACTTTATTTTTTAGTGAATACCATTTACTAAAATATTTTTTTCTGTTATAATAGTTTTGTCATATTTTAGCAAGAAATAAAGGAAATAATAAAATATTAAGATTTTTTATATTTTTGTGTCAATGATTGTACTTTTCTTAAACATGGACTAAATCCATTTATTTAAGGAGGTACTTTTTATTATGAGTAAATTATATGATAAATACATAAAACTAAAAGAAAAAAATTCTGATACTGTTTATCTTTTTAAAGCAGGTATTTTTTACTTAGCTCTTGGTGAAGATGCTGTACGTTTATCTGTTTCTTTAAAATTGAACTTAGGAAAACTCAATGAAGAAATCGAAAAAGTAGGTTTTCCTGTTTCTTGTCGTGAACGTTATGTTCGTCTTTTAGAAGCCCTTGAAATTCCTTTTCAATTTGTAGATGACACTTATGGTGTTATAGAAAATTATTCTGACTATTCCAATAATGAGAAATTAAAATCTATGATTTCAAAAATTCTTTCACTTGATTTTGATAATTTGACATTCAAAGAAGCTTTTGAGTTTTTAATGAGTACCCAAAAAGAATTGTCTGTGATTTATCCCAAGGAAGAAAAGAAATAATTAATATTTTTGTAATTTTTGTATAAATTCTACTTTTTTTGGAAAACATAGAATTGAACTAAAATAATATGGAGGTTGATTTTAAATGGGTATTGAAAAACATTTAATCATTACAGGAACGTCTACAGTTTCTTGGAAAGATGCTGTTGTACAAGCAGTAAATGAAGCGTCTAAAACAATTGATTATCTATCTTGTGTTAAAATTTTAGACCAAAGAGCTAAAATAGATGGTAAAAAATTAGTACAATACTATGTTGACTTAGACTTGTCTTTTGTCATTGATAGAGATAGGGATAATTAGAAAGGAGAACTCTTATGAAACCAATTGAAACAAAACAAGAATATAGCGATTATGTAGATCAGAAATCTCCTAACTCCCCTATTCTAAAAAATTGCTTTAATGCTTTTTGGGTAGGAGGCCTAATTTGTTCTATTGGGCAAATTATTATGGATTTTTGTGAATATCAAGGAATGGACCAAACCTCAGCGTCAACTGTTGTTTCTATCATTTTAATTGCCGTTTCTGCTATTTTAACAAGTTTAAACGTTTTTAATAAAATAGGAAAATTTGCAGGTGCTGGCTCTCTAATTCCAATTACTGGATTTGCTAATTCCATTGTTTCCCCTGCTATCGAGTATAAATCTGAAGGATATGTTATGGGTGTTGGTGGAAAAATGTTTACAGTAGCAGGACCAGTCCTTGTATTTGGTATTTCTGCTTCTGTTATCATCGGTATTATTGCAACATTTTTTCAGGGATAGGAGTGTGAAATTTTATGAAACGATTAGGAACACAAACGATACAATTTGATAATCCCCCTACTATTGTGTCAACAGCTAGTATTGTTGGACCTAAAGAAGCACAAGGTCCTCTTGCTAAATATTTCGATCAATGTTTAGATGACGAGTTTTGGGGTGAAAAAACTTGGGAAAAAGCGGAAAGCAAAATTATAAAGGAAACAGTTAATATGGCAGTTACTAAATCTGGTATTGCTGCAACTGATATTGACTATTGCTTTGCAGGAGACTTATTAAATCAATGTATTTCTTCTAGCTTTGGTTTACGCGAATTAAATATTCCTTTTTTTGGAGTATTTGGCGCTTGTTCTACTTTTGTAGAAAGTTTATGTCTAGGAAGTGTCTTTGTAGAGTCTGGTGCTGCTACTAATGTGCTATGTGCTACATCTAGCCACTTTTGTAGTGCCGAAAAGCAATTTCGTTTTCCACTAGAACTTGGAAATCAAAGGCCACAATCTGCTCAATGGACTGTTACAGGTTCAGGGGCCGCTGTTGTAAGCGCTAATGGTACAGGACCTTTTATCACAGCGATAACACCAGGAAAAATAGTAGACATGGGAATTAAAGATGCTAATAACATGGGTGCTGCTATGGCACCTGCTGCTCTAGATACGTTAATTACACATTTTAGAGATACAGGTCGTAAGCCAAGCTATTATGATGCCATTATAACAGGCGATTTAGGCTACATTGGAAAAGAAATTGTCACTGAGCTTGCCGAAACTAAAGGTTATAATATTAAAAGTAATTACAATGACTGTGGTGTCCTTATTTTTGATAAAGAAAAACAAGATACTCATTCTGGTGGAAGTGGCTGTGCTTGTGTTGGTACTACTTTTTCTGGTTATTTTTTTAAACAATTACAAGAAAAGAAATTAAACAAAATTTTATTAATTGCAACTGGTGCTTTAATGAACTCTATGAGTTCTCAACAAGGTGAAAGTATTCCTGGTATTGCACATGCAATTAGTATTGAAAACTAGAAAGGAGGAACTTGAAGTGGAATTTTTTCAAAGTATTGACTGGATGGGCTTATTAAAATGCTTTGTTGTAGGAGGATTAATCTGTATCATTGGTCAAATTTTAATTGATAAAACAAAGCTAACCCCTGCTAGAATTTTGGTACTATTTGTAACAGTTGGTGCAATTTTAGGAGGACTTGGAATTTACAAATATTTAATTGATTTTGCAGGTGCTGGTGCCACTGTTCCATTAACTGGATTTGGTGCAAACCTTGCTAAAGGTGCCATGCAAGAAGTTCAAAATTCTGGACTTTTAGGTGCTTTCATTGGTGGTGTTAAAGCTTCTGCTGGTGGAATTGCAGCTGCAGTATTCTTTGGATACTTAGCTTCTTTGATTGCTAAACCAAAAATCAAGAAGCAATAATAGAATTTATACAAATTTTACAAAAATAAGGGATAAAAACGTATTATAGTTTTATCCCTTTTTTGAAAACCTTTTTGTTAACTATTCCATAGTATAAATCTCTTTTAATAGTTGTTTTGACGCCTCTTCTATTTTGCTTTTATCTTTTAATTGTAATTTATCATAAAATATTAGGTTTCCAAATTTAACTACTACTTTAGAAAAATATTTTGGTCTTGCTGTAATATAAATAGGAACAATTGGAACATTTGCCATTGCTGCTATATATACCGCTCCATTTTTTACTATTCCTCTTTCCTTCTTATCTTTTAGTACTTTTCCTTCTGGAAATATCAATAGCCTCATATTCTCATTATCTTTTAGTAGTTTTAACGCTTTTCTCAAACTCTTTGTATCTGACTTTTCTCTATCAACTGGGAATATATTATGATATTTTAGAAAGTTCGCTACTAATTTGTGTGCAAAAAGCTCTGATTTTGCCATTCCATATATATTCTCTATTTTTGGATAGATAAAGACTGGATCATAAATTCTTGAGTGATTTGGACAAATAAGACATTTATCATACTTTTTTAAGTTTTCTTCATTTTGATATTCTACTCTAAATAAAATTTTACATACTACAAAAATGATTATCTTCCTTATTATGGAATACATTATTTCTCCTCATTTCTAACTTTCTTACTATTTTCCTATTAATTATATCATAACTTTTTATTTTTTCCTTTCTTTTATAAATAAAAGAACCCTTTATGATATTTTTATTTTATCATAAAGAGTTGTTTTATGTTAATTTTCTACTATTTTATATAAAATATTGAACGGAAAGAATGATCGCTATTTGAATTGGCCAAAAGATAAGATCCTCTATCCATTGCGCAGTTTCCAACACCATTATAGCGGTCTCCTCTACTAACACCTGATCTGTAGCCATTACGTATACCACAATATTCTGTAGTCCACTCACGGCAATTAGAAGCCATATCATGAATGTTACAGACTTTATCTCCTGCTTTTCCAGTATTTAATAGACTATCACTCTTTTTAGATTGTAATGCGTAACTACTATTTTCTGAATAATTCTGTATAAAAACAATTGCAGTATCCCAGCTATAGCTATTTATTAAATCGCTCTCTACAAAACTGCTATTATACATTCTTCTAGCTTCTATTGCAGCATTTGGTTGATCAATATAATTCCATACTACTTTATCAGCTTGTGATTTTACTTTATCATCTGTTCCTTTACTTGCTTCATATCTTGCAAAGTAATATCCTCCATTTTTTTTCGTTTTTGTTACAAACTCGCCTAAGTCTTTGGCAGGTGTACTAATGTCGCTACTAATCAGTTCGCAATATTCACTATAATTTTGAATTACCTTAATGCTTTCAGTATAATTATCTGCACTTTGTGTTAGACCTGTGATTCCAATTTTATAAGCAAATGTATATCTTCCTAGTGTTATAGTTGTTGTTGTTCCATCTTTATTTTTTATATCTCCTACTGGTATCCATACAAATTGATTTCCCTCTTCGTCTTCTATTACAATTCCATCTTGTACCGCTGGAGTTCCATTTCCATTATAAGTATATTCAACTTTTTGGCTTTTATCTATTCCCTCTGGTGAATTCGGTACTACTTTAAATCCTCCTGGAATTACTATAAGATTTCCATTTGCATCTTCTACCGTTTTATTATTTTCTTGTATCTTATCTACTATATCTGCTATTGTATCACCTTTTATTGGTAGATTTGGTGTATCTCCTCCTTCATTATTATTTCCATTATCTCCACCATATACTTCTTTTAGCTGATTCGCTAATTCTCCTAATGATTGTTGCTCATTTTTGATTGCATCTTCAGTCTGCTTCTTAGCATCTTGCGCTACTTTTATAATTCCATTATCTCCTAATACATAAAAAAGTGTTACACCTGCTAATATTAGCAATATTATTACCGTTACAATAAGTGCTATTAATGTAATACCACTTTCCCTTTTCTCATTCTTTAATAACCCCTTATATATATATATATATGTGTGTACAGCCTCAATACTTTCAAGGCTGATTTCTTTTCCTTTCATTTTTTACTTCCTCCTTTTCTCTTTTTATGCATTTTACATCTTGTTATTTCTTTTTTTATGTTACTGCATAAGTCTTTTGTCTTACTATTTCCTAATTTCTTGAAAAGTATTCTAGTTCCTGTCCTATTTTGCATTCATTATTTTATAACATTTTGTTATATTTTATCAATATATCAAATTAAATGTCAATATATTATTTGAAATATTAAAATAAAAATTGTTAATTTAGTCAAAAAAAAAGAAATGCATCCCCCTGCATTTCTTAATCTTTTCTATTTTATTCTTTTCTTATGGATTTAAAGCATCTCCTGCAGATGTAGACAATTCATTAGCAATTTGATGTAAATCATCCATTGTTTTATTTTGTAAGTCTTCTATATTATTCTTCGTATTTTTTGTTTCATTCACTAATCCATCATCTCCTGTAAATGATGAAATTGTAACACCTACTAAAATTAAAAGTATTATAATAGTTACCACTAATGCTATTAAAGTTATCCCTGCATTTTTTTGTATATCTTTTTTGTTTTTCATTTGCCTTCCTCCGTCACTTTCTTTCATATTTCATATTACACATTTATTGTAATATTTCTTGCCTCAATTTGCAATAGTCTTTTTTATACTTTTGTAAAAAATAAAAAATCTCATGTCAGGCTTTTTTCCTTTATGAGATTTTATTTTCATTCTTATTTTGCTTTTTTAGCTGTGTTTGCAATTTCTGTAAATGCTTTTTCGTCTGTTACAGCAATTTCTGCTAACATTTTTCTGTTGATTACTACATTAGCTTTCTTTAATCCATTGATTAATTGACTATATGTTAAACCATTCATTCTTGCAGCAGCATTAATTCTTGCTATCCATAATTTTCTAAAATTACTCTTTTTATCTTTTCTTCCTGTATATGCATAATTACCTGATTTCATAACAGCTTGTTTAGCCATTCTAAATCTGTAATGTTTTGCTCCATAATATCCTTTTGCTCTTTTTAAGACTTTTTTATGTTTTTTACGAGTAATATTTGCTGTTTTTACTCTTGCCATTTTTGATACCTCCTATTATTTTAATGCCCTAACAGGGACACATCCTTCCCTAGGGTATTCCTTTAGGGCTAAGGTATGTCCCCGCCCAATTTACTATTTCTAATTTCCATATGGTAACATTTTTTTAATTCCTGCTTCACATGTTTTGTCAGCGTAAGCATCTTGTACTTTTCCTCTTGATTTTGCTCTACTTGTTTTATTTGCTAAAAGGTGTCTTCTATTTGATTTTGTTCTTTTTACTTTTCCTGTTGCTGTATAAGAATATCTTTTTTTAGCAGCTTTATTTGTTTTTAACTTTGGCATAATCTTTCCTCCTTTAAATTTTGTAATCTATTACTTATTAGCTTTTTTATTTAGCATAAATTAATTTGCTTTTTTCGCTAATATAATAAACATGTTTTTTCCTTCTAAAAGTGGCTTTTTCTCTGGAACAGAAATATCAGATAATTCTTCAATGAATTTATTTAACACTTGCTCTCCAAGTTTAATATAGTTCATTTCTCTTCCTCTAAATTTCAAAGTAATTCTTACTTTGTTTCCATCCTCTAAGAATTTTCTGGCATTTTTACTTTTGAATTCGAAATCATGTTGCTCAATATTTGGAGTAATTCTAATTTCTTTTAGTTCAAAAGTTTTTTGTTTTTTTCTAGCCTCTTTCTCCCTTTTAGATTGTTCAAATTTGTACTTACCATAGTTCATAATTTTGCATACTGGCATTTCTGGATTTGGAGCTACCATAACTAAATCTAATTTTTTTTCATAAGCTAAATCTAATGCGTCTTGTAAACTCATTGCTCCTTTTTTTTCTCCATTGTCATCAATTACTTGAACTTTAGCAGCTCTAATTTGTTCATTAATTGGCAATTCTTGTTTGATATCAAACACCTCCGTTTATTTTCTTAAGCAAATAAAAAATGAATTGACAAAATCAATTCATAACTCAAATATCCTATTCTTACTTTTTATTAAGAATAGAAAATATATTTACCTTTTCCCTTTGGTGAAGGTGAGCTATGGATTGCTACTTTTTTATTCACGTTGTCATTATACTATCTTTTTGTTAAAATGTCAAGATTTTTTTCATAGTTCTTTGACTATTATATATAATATAATAGTCAAAGAACTATGGAAAATTTTTGTCTGACAGTTGACTTTTTCCCGTTTTTGTATTATAATAGCAAAGTATATGTATGATTATGACTTATTTTAATTGGCTTCTCCCCGGTAGCACTTTTAAAACAAGTTTCATATAAATTATATTTTTGAAAAATGAAATGGAGGATATGATTTACCATGAATAATACAACTTATAGTGTGAAAAAAAGTGAAATTGAAAGTAAATGGTATATAATTGATGCAGCAAATAAACCACTAGGTAGAGTTGCTACTGAAGCTGCAAAATTATTAAGAGGAAAACATAAACCAACTTATACAACTCATATGGATGTTGGTGATCACGTAATTATTATTAATTGCGCCAATGTAGTTTTAACAGGTAAAAAACTAGATCAAAAAATTTATAGAAGTCATTCAGGATATATTGGTGGAATGAAAGAAACTACTGCAAGAGAATTAATTTCAAAAAATCCCGGAAAAATGATGACACATGCAGTAGAAGGAATGCTTCCTCATACAAGACTTGGAAGACAAATGGCTAAAAAATTAAGAGTATATGCTGGAGCAGAACATGAAAACATCGCTCAAAAACCTGAAGTATGGGAGGTAAAATAAGATGGCAAAAAAATCTGATAAAATCGTATTTTTAGGAACTGGAAGAAGAAAGAAATCAATTGCTAGAGTTAGATTAGTAGATGGTAAAGGTACTATTACAATTAATGGTAAAGCATTAGAAGAATATTTTGGTACTGATGTATTAAAAGTTATTGTAAAACAACCATTAGTTGCAACTAACACACTTGATAAATATGACGTTATTTGTACTGTAAATGGTGGTGGCCTTTCTGGTCAAGCTGGAGCAGTTCGTCATGGTATCGCAAGAGCATTAAATGAAGCTAATAGCGAATATAGACCAGCTTTAAAAACTGCAGGATTCTTAACAAGAGATCCTCGTATGAAAGAAAGAAAGAAATATGGTCTTAAGAAAGCTAGAAAAGCTCCACAATTCTCTAAAAGATAAAATCTTATATCCAAAAATCGGAAGTTTTGATACTTCCGATTTTTATATTCTATATTTCTTCTATCAATTCTTGATATGGTTTTTGGACTAAGTCTTCTCCTTCTTTTTGCTTTTTGTTAATTACCCAATTATGTATGGCTCCTTCCGTCTCCTTTACTGTAATCTCTACTCCCTTTTCTTTTGCTATATCTCTAAACTTATGTACATCTGGATTTAACACATCATATGTTCCTGTATAAATCACTACATTTTCTAAGTTCTCAATTGGGCCATAAATTGGACTTACTAAGTAATTTTTAGTTTCTTCTTCTATTCCTGCATAAGAAATACCTGCTAGTTTTAATGATTCTGCATTTAATTTTTTGTCTTTTTCTTGTACCTTTTTAATTTCTGGATTTTCCATAGTTACATCTAGCCATGGAGAAATTAAAATTGTTTTGCTTGGCTTTTTCATATTTTCCTGTCCTATTTTTTCTACCAATGCTAATGCCATTCCTCCACCAGCAGAATCTCCCATAACTATTAAATTCTCTGGTTTTACCTTCCTTACAGTTTCTTGATATAAAGGCGTTATCATCTCAAATACATCTGTATAATGATATTGTGGCGCTAATGGATAATCTATTACAATTACAGTTGATGCTGTTTCTTGTGTAAATTCTTCTAAAAATTTCCAATGAGTTTGACTTAGTTCTGCAACATAAGAACCTCCATGTAAATAAAAGACAACTTTCTTGGTTTTCTTTTTATCTTTAGGTGTCAATATAAATACTTTTCTATCTTGAAAACTTTCTTGTATAATATTACATTTTAAGTGAATATCTTCTGGTATCTTTGAAGTCCTATTACTTTTAAAAAAATACACATATAAAATAACTGATACTATTGCTATCATAAATAAAATTGCTGCAATGATTGCTACTATTTTTCCCTTTTTATTCATCTTTCTCTTCCTTTACTTTAAAAGTGAAATTTCCTTTTTATTTTTTCTTTTATACTAACTTTCTCTGTTGTTTTCTTTTTCTCCTTCATTTTTTCAATTACATCTTCTATTAATAAAGTATTAATTTTAGGATAAAGTGCTTTTTCTTCTTTTTTATAAATTCCATTTGTGACAACTGTATTTGAAATTCCTTGCTGGGTTAAAAAGTTAAAGAAGTTCTTTTCTACGTTATCATTTTGCAAGATAGAACTAATCGAAAATACTATATTATTTCCATAAGAACAAGTTGTACACTTAATTTTCTCAGCACTTTCAGGTGCAATGATAAAGAAAAATTGGTCTATATATGGTTCGTATTCTGGCAGAAAATTAATTTTTCCTAGATTGGAGAATGTTGTTGTTGTATACTTTTGTATTTCTTTATATATCAATTTTAAGATGAATTTTTTCATCGTTAATGGTATCATTCGTACATAAATGCTATTACCTAGCCTTACTGTATGTGCCATTGTTTTAGCTATTTCTTCTTTTTGTAACTTGTTTTTAAAATTATTTCTTACAAATGCTAAAATTAAATCGAAATCAGTTAAATCCATTTGCTTCTTGTCTGCTACAATAGTCATATATGAAAAAAAGTTAGTCATTGTGGTAGATTCAAAATACTTTTTCAAATTGACAGGAATGCATACTTTAATTGGTTTCTTGTTTTTTTTCTCTTTTTGTTGTTCTTGATAAATTGCATAAATTAATACTGCTGTAAAATATTCTGTTACTGTTACTTTTAACCTTCTACAAGTCTTAATAACTGGTTTTAAACTAATAAATCCATGTGTGACTCCTACTTGATATGGTAGTAGTCTTGGTCCTTTTAAAATATATGCTTTTCCTGAGTTGTCTTTTCCATGTAAATGTTTTTCATAATTCTTCAAATAACTATCTTCACTATTTTGTGCGTCTATATCGGCGTTTTTGACTGAAAACGGTTCTTTGAAAATATCCGAATGTTGCAAATTTAGGTAATTATATGTAATTGCTTTTACAAATTCTATTGCTGTTCCTCCATCTGTTAAAGCATGAAATACTTCTACATTGATTTTATTTTTAAAATAACTTACTTTAAATAAGTAACCATGGTTCATTCTTTTATCCATATAACGACATGGATAAGTATCTTCTTTAAAAATGACTACTTCTTTTTCGTTTTGTTCTAAGTAATACCAAAAAAATCCTCTTTTTAAACAAACCTTAAAAGTAGAAAAAATTTGCAAAGTCTTTTCTACAGCCTGCTTTAATATATCTGGATTAATCTCTTCTGTTAATACTATTGACATTCTATATATACTACTAAACTTTTTATTTCCAACAATCGGAAATAGTTTAGCTGAATTGTCCAATCTTCTCCACTTTTCTTGATTTTTCATATATCCCCCTCATATTCTTTCTATAGTTTAAAAGGTTCTTTTTCTTCTGTCAAGTAGTTTGTTATATTCTTTATAAAGTATTAAGTTTTTATTGTAATAAAAAAACAAGCAATATAGCTTAGTTCGCTACATCACTTGTTTTGTGTATTTTATGTTAATATGTTTATTTTTAAGCCACTACTATTTATATATAAAGTGAATCACATTTTTCTTTCTAAATGTTCAAAAACGACTACAAAGTGCCTTTTGCGTGTTAAAATGTATTGTTTTTCAAGTCCAGACTTAGACGCAAAAGCCAGGCGCAATGCCACAAGTGTTGCTCGCGTTGCCAGCATAAGCTGCGTAGCCATCGCTGTTGACAGTGCAGAAGTAGTAGCTGTTGTAGTAATAAGGTGAACGAAGCCACCACCAGTACGTACTGCCTGATGTGGACGTCTTCTTTACACGGTTCATGCTTGATGTGTTATATGTTTCTGTTACTCCTTGGTAATACTTATATTGGCTTCCTTCGCTTGTGATTGCTACTCCATATGCTCCATTTTGATATCCGCTATTTACTACTTCACTTGCTGATAATAACCATAAGTAATCATTACATGTTGCTACACTACTTGCACTATTATATGTTTCAATGTACTTCTTCTTTACCTGTTTTATATAGCTCTTATTATTTAGGTTTACTCCTAAGCCTCCGATTGCTCCACTTTGTACAGACGCATTTGTTGTATATCCGTTTAAGTCTTTTCTCATTTGTGTGTTTGCCCAGCCATTTTCATTTGTATTAGTTGAATTCATTGGCATGTAGTCTTCTCCTGTCATAAAATCTAAGAACTCAAATGAAATACTTGCCTTTTCA